>JAEUOY010000095.1 GCA_016790515.1 Burkholderiaceae bacterium
GTGCGTATTCCACGCCATCCCGGACACCGTTCCGCTCTGATGGCGGACGGCATTCCGCGGTGATGGCGGACACTGTTCCAGGCTGAAGGCGGACAGCGTTCCGCGCTGATGGCGGACACCGGGAGGGTGTCCTGAGTGACCCAACGAGGCATAGGCTGCCCGGCTTTTTGGCCGGGAGAGGCGATGCCCACACCAAGGGTCCTCATGAGCAAGATCAGACAAGCACTTCGACTGCTGGCCGACGCCGGCCTGAGCATGCGGCAGGTCGCCGCCGCGCTGGGGGTGAGCAAGTCCACCGTCAGCGAGATCGCGATGTATGCCCGCGACGCGGGGGTGGACTGGCCGCTGGCCACCACCTTGAGCGATGACGAACTGCAGGCCCGGCTGTACCCGCCGCCGCGCCCTCGCAGCAGCACCCGGCAGGAGCCGGACTACGCCGGCTTGCACCAGGAATTGAAGCGCCCCGGCGTGACGCTGCAGTTGCTGTGGGAGGAGTACCGCGCCGGCGCCGGCGATGCGGCCTACCGCTACAGCGCCTTCTGCGAGAAGTACCGCGCCTGGGTCAAGCGCCAGAAGCGCTCGATGCGCCAGGTGCACCCCGGTGGCGAGCGGCTGTTCGTCGACTACGCCGGCCAGACCGTGCCGGTGGTCGACCCGGTCAGCGGCGAGATCCGCCGCGCCCAGGTGTTCGTGGCCGTGCTGGGGGCGTCGAACCACACCTACGCCTGCGCCACCTGGCAGCAGACGGCCGCCGACTGGGTGGGCGCCATCATCGGGTCGCTGCAGTTCATCGGCGGGGTGCCCCGGCTGCTGGTGCCTGACCAGCCCCGCGCGCTGATCGCCAACCCCGATGCCTACGAGCCCGTCACCGCCCGGCTGATGCAGGAACTGGCCGAGCACTACGGTGTAGCGGTGCTGCCGGCGCGCCCGGGGCGGCCACAGGACAAGGCCAAGGTCGAGGTCGGCGTGCAGGTCGTCGAGCGCTGGATCCTGGCGCGGCTGCGCCACCAGCGCTTCTTCACCCTGGCCGAGCTGAACCGCGCCATCTGGGCGCTGCTGGCCGAGCTGAACCAGCGCCCGTTCAAGGCGCTGCCGGGCTGCCGCCGATCGGCCTTCGAGGCGCTGGACGCACCCGCCCTGAAGCCGCTGCCGGCGCAGGCCATGGTGCTGGCGCAGTTCAAGGCGGCCCGGGTCAACATCGACTACCACGTCGCCTTCGAGGGCCACCACTACTCGGTGCCGCACCAGCACGTCGGCGCGGCGGTGGAACTGCGGGTGAGCGCCACCGCGGTGGAGGTGCTGCTGCGCCGCCAGCGCATCGCCGCCCATGCGCGCAGCCACCGGGTGGGCGGCTTCACCACGGTGGCCGAGCACATGCCCGCGCCGCACCGGGCGCAGGCGCAGTGGACGCCTGCCAAGCTCATCGCCTGGGGCGAGCGCGTGGGCGCGGCCACCGCCGGCGTGGTGCGCTGGCAGATGGAGCGCCGGCCGCACCCCGAGCAGGGCTACCGCGCCTGCCTGGGCCTGATGCGCCTGGCCCGCGAGTACGGAGACGACCGGCTGGAGGCCGCCTGTGCCCGTGCGCAGTCCATCCGCGCACCCTACTACCGCAGCGTCAAGTCGATCCTGGCCTGCGGGCTGGACCGGCAGAGCACGGAGCTGCTGGGCGGGGACCGCAACACCGCCGCGCCGATGCCCAGCCACGACAACGTGCGCGGCGCCGGCTACTACGGCCACCACTGATGGCTGGCGCAACGACCCCCGCCGCGACAACCAGTTCATCCGAACTCAACACCGAGATCCCCATGCTGCAACAACACACCCTGGACCAACTGCGCAGCCTGCGCCTGGACGGCATGATCGCCGCGCTCGCCGACTCCGCCACCCAGCACGCCGCCGAGGCGCTGCCCTTCGAGCAACGCCTGGCGCTGCTGGTGCAGCGCGAGCTCGACTGGCGCGACGGCAAGCGCGTGGCGCGGCTGCTCAAGGCGGCCAAACTCAAGGTCGGCTCGGCCTGCGTGGAAGACATCGACTGGCGCGCCAGCCGTGGCCTGGACCGGCACCTGGTCACTGCGCTGGCCGGCGGCGACTGGATCCGCCACGGCCGCAACGTGCTGGTCACCGGCGCCACCGGCTGCGGCAAGACCTGGCTGGGCTGCGCGCTGGCACAGCAGGCTGCCCGCCAAGGCTTCAGCGTGCTGTACGCCCGCGCCACACGGCTGCTGCAGGAACTGCAGGTGGCCCATGGCGACGGCAGCTTCAGCCGCCGGCTCAGCGCATTGGCGCGGCTGGACCTCCTGGTGCTCGATGACCTGGCCATCGCCCCGATCACTGCGCCCGAACGACAGGACCTGCTGGAACTGCTGGACGACCGGGTGGGCAGCCGAAGCACGCTCATCACCAGCCAGCTGCCCACCAGCGCCTGGCACGCGTGGCTGGCCGAGCCCACCATCGCCGACGCCATCATGGACCGCCTGCTGCACGGCTCGCACACCATCGCGCTCAAGGGCGAGTCCATGCGCAGGACCAAGTCCCAGGCCTGACGGCATCGGTGGCGTGCCGACAGCGGCATGCTACCGACCCGCCTTGCCCACCGCGGCGGCCGTTCGTCGCAAGCGACGCCGCCGCCGTGGACAAGGCTGCCGAACGCGCCACCGGCGTCATCAACACCGCCTGCGGCACCGGGCGCGTTCGACGCTGATCGCGGACAGCGTTCCAGCGTGATGGCGGACAACTGCCCTACCATCTACCCTGTCACTCAGGCACCCTGCTCAGGGTGTCCGCGATCGCATGGAACGCTGTCCGCGATCAGCTTGGAATGGGTGTCCGCGATCGGTGGAATGCGCAGGCAGAGAAAGCATCTGAGCTGGATCCGTTCTGCTGATCATCTGCGAAGCGCCGGCACGACCGTCCGTTGCGCAGGACTCCCCCTCGAACGCTTGACGCCGCATAGCTCGACTGACGCCTCGGTTTCGCCCGCTGGGGCAATACGCGGGTCGACGGCGGCACGTATGGCCTTGACCTGCCCTGTGAAACGCATTTGAGCAGGGTGTGCCGGTGCCGAGATCCGCTCGGGCCTCCGGTCGGACTCGATCCGATGAACAAGCAATTCAGCCTGCACGCGAGGAGGTCAGCGTGTGGGCCAAGGAAAGGACCTCCACCGGTTGCAGCGATCAGGGCGCGCTTCGACTCAAGCACAGACGCCCGAACGAGCACGCAGCCATGTCCGCAAAGCCCGCCACCCAAACCGCCATTCCGGCGCTCGCAAACAGCCAGTTGGCGCCGGATGTGCAAGGCAGGACCGTCCTTGCTGCCGCTAACCGGACGCCAGGCGGCCTCCCGCAGGCCGCGCACGCAGGCGACCAGTTCATGGCTGCGCAGCCAATCCTGCTGCGCCTTCCGATGGTCATGCGTATCACTGGCCTGGCGAGGTCAACGATCTACAAGCTCATCTCGCAGAACCAGTTCCCGGTGCCGATCAAACTGTCCACTCGAGCGGTCGCCTGGCCGCAGTCCGAGATCGAGACTTGGGTGTCTTCGCGCGTGCGCGCGCACTGAACCCCGCTCGCAGCCCGCGCTATCCGAACCGCCGCCACCGGTCCACGGGCCGCTGGCGACGTTCTGTTTTCGGATTTCAGAGCCCTCGCACCTGGTCGAGCGCGGGCCGGCGGCAGCGCTGGCGCAGGCGAGTACAGGGGCCTGCGATCCGGCCTGCGGCAGCGCGCTTGCTGCTGACTCATGCGCGCCTCTGTCTGGGGACGTGTGCGGACTCAGGCACGAGCGCGACAGGGACACGCTGAATGCTGTGGATCGTCCGACCCAGTGCCAGATCCAAGCAAAAGCGTTGTAGGCTTTTTGTAGGCTTCCTGAGGGCTCCAGAAAGACTAAGGGCCTAGAAAGTTAGCTTTCGCTCACCTTCTAGGCCCCGTCATTACTGGCGCGGCTGGCAGGAATCGAACCCACGACCCCCTGGTTCGTAGCCAAGTACTCTATCCAGCTGAGCTACAGCCGCGAAGCCTTGCAGTATACATCGTTTTCGGGTGCTGGCGTTCAATCGATCAATCGATCGCTGCGGCCCGCGACAGGCATTCGTGAGCCCGCGCCTCGTCGCCCTCCTCGGTGGCCAGGCGGGCCAGCGCACGCCAGGCCTGGCGGCGGGCACGCGGCGCCAGGCCGCTGTCCTGGGCCGCCTGCTCCAGCGGCCGGCGCGCCTTGCCCCAGAGCTGGCACTCGACCAGCACCGCGCCGACGGCAGCCTGCACGGCGGCCTCGGTCGGGTGGCTGCGCTGCGCGGTCTCGACCCGCGCCAGCCACTCGGAGCCGAGGCCGGCTGCGGCGTCGACCAGGGCCAGCGCCACCTCGGAGCGGCCATCGCTGCCCAGCGAGTCCAGGGCGTCCCAGAGCGGCCGCAACCAGGCGCGCCCTTCGTCGGGCACCCCCAGCACCGCGGCGCGGCGTGCGGCGCGCGCGGCGACGAAGGGGTCGCGCTGGTCGGCCGCATCGAAACGCTGCCAGGCCCGGCGCAACTGGTCGGCATCGTGTGCCGCCTCCAGCGCCTCGATCGCCAGCGAGCGCAGCAGGCCTTGGGCGGCCGTCTGCGAAAAGGCCTGGTGGTTGGCCAGCAGGCGCGCGGTGTGCAGTGCATCGAGCGGCCGCTGCTCGAGCCGGGCCGCCTGCAGTTTCAGCCGCAACGCCTGGGTGCGCCGTGCGACGCCGGGCTGCAACTCGGCCAGCAGCGCCTCGGCGCGCGGGCCGTCGCGGTCGTCCAGCGCCCATTCGGCGGCCAGCAGCCGCGCGCCGTCGTCGACCGTCGCGGCACTGCCGCGGCGGCCCAGGCGCAGGGCCTTCTGAACCATCTCGTCGCGGCGCGGCCGGTCCTGCAGCCGGTGCAGGCTGCCGGCGGCCAGCAGGTGCGCGAGCATGCGGAAGTCATGGTCGTTGGCCAGCGTCTGCACCTGATCGCGCAGCCCGATCGCCCGCAGCGCAGCCTTGTGGGCGCGGCTGTAGCGGCCGCCGTAGTACTCACTCATCGCCTCGCGCAGCGCCGCCTGTGCGGCCCGTTCGAGCCGCAGGCCGCGCCACTCGCGCGCCCGCGCAGGCAGGCCCACCAACGAGCTGAGCGCCTGCGTCGCGGTCAGCACCGCGAAGCCGCTGGCAATGGCAGCGACCAGGAAGAAGTTCAGCGACAGGTCCAGCCGCCAGCCGCTCCAGTAGAACGAGGCCATGCCGGTGTTGTCGCCCAGCGTCAGCGCAGCGACCACGGCAACCGCGAACAGCAGCACCAGCCAGACGACGTTGCGCATCGACGGTCTCGCGGTCTCGGTCTGCCCGAAGGCGGCGAAGCTAGCGACCCGCCTGCGCAGCCGCCAGGGCCGCCAGGGTTTCATCGGGACGCGGCAGGCTGATCTGGCGCGACTGGCCGCCGACCTGGCGCACCAGGTCGGCGGTCAGCACGACGCGCCGGGCGCTGCGGTCGAAATAGCGGTCGAGCACGGCCGCCGCGTCGCGAAGGTCGGACTGCGCGGTGTCGAACTGTCGCGACAGCAGCGCCAGCCGGGCATTGAGCAGGCGCAGCTTCAGGTTCTCGCGCAGGAACCAGGCCTGCTCGGGCGCCACCAGCACCGCGTCGGGGCTGTCGATGCGGCTGACCCGCACCAGGCTTCTCACCTCGTCCCAGACGCGGCTGCCGAACCAGGACCAGCGCTCCTGCAGCCACGGCAGCCAGCGGTCGGTGGCGGCCGCGGCGGAGGCCGCAGCGCCCGCGCCCGAGGCCGCAGGCCGTGCCGGCGTCGCCTGGCGCCGCTCGGGCTGGGCCAGCAAGGGCAGGTCATCGACCGCGCGCACCGCCTCGTCGAGCTTGATCGTCAGGCTGGCGATGTCGGTGACGACCACGGCCCGGACCCGGTCCAGGTCGCGGGTCAGCGCGCGCCGCACGCGCTCGATGCGCGGCTGGTTCATGCGCCCCAGCCGCTCCTCGGCCTGCCGCAGGGCATTGGCCAGCGGCTCGGCGCTGCCGGTGATTGCACTCTGCTGAACGGCCACCCGCACTGCGGCATCGACGTCGGCCAGCACGTTCTCGTCGCGCGAGCGCGACAGCTGCTGGATCAGTTCCTCGAGCTGGGTGCGCTGCAGCGCCGTCTCGGCGACCCGGCCCTCGAGCAGCGCAACCTTCGACTCGGCGCCACGCGCGGTGTCCTGGGCCTGCTTGGCCAGCGCCCGCGCCTCGATGGCCTGGCCCTGGCTGTCCTGCTGGCGCCGCACCAGTTCCTGCTCGAGCGACTTCAGTCGTTGCTGGCCCAGCAGCGCCAGCGTCAGCGCGGCAACGCTGAACATGCCGACGCCGGCGCCGACGATCCACAGGCTGGTCGGCAGGGCCATCACCGTAGGCGCCGGGGCCGGGCCGGGCGCAGGCACGGCGGCGGCTTCGGCGGGCGATGGGGCGATCTCGGTCACGGCTCGGACCATTGTATCGATGGCCCCTCACCGCAGCCCCGATTCCAGCCCTGCTGCAGCGTCTGCGCCACGGCCTGCGGGCTCGGCAGGACCTGCGCGACCCGGCCGAAGCCGATCTGCAACGCCGCCGCGGCGATGCGCGGGTGGCTGGCCAGCGCCGACGCGCCGCTCCAGTCGGCGCCGGGCGCCAGGTCCGGCAGGTGGCCCACCGCCTCGCTGCTCGAGAACAGCCAACAGCAGCGCGCCGGCTGGGCCAGCGCGCGCCGCAGCGCCGCCCGGCCGGCGGCGTCGGGCACCGGCACGGTGCGGCGGTAGGCCTCGACGAAGTGCACCCGCGCGCCGTGCTGGCGCAGCGTGTCGGCCAGCCAGTCGCGGCCGCCTTCGCCACGCACGATCAGCACCGCGGCGGCCGGGGCCGGCAAGCGCTCGCGCAGCAGCGCCCACAGCGCTTCCGAATCGAACTGGCCGGCGGCTTCGGGCGGCGTCAGCACCGCGGCCTCGGGAACGCCCGCGCCGAGCAGCGCATGCCGCGTGCCCGGACCGGTGCCGGCGGCGATCACCGACCCAGGCCAGCGCGCGCCGTCCGGCCGCAGCGCAAAGAATCGCTCGACCGCGCTCGGGCTGACGAACATCACCACCGCCGGACGGTCGGCCGCCTCCGGCGCGGCCAGCGTTTGCCAGGCATCGTGCACCGGCGCCGGATCGGCGGCACCGGCGATGCCGAGCAGCGGCAGCGCAACGGCGTCCAGCCCCAGCGCCCGCAGCCGCGCCACCCAATCGTCGGCCTGCGGCTGCGGCCGGGTGACCAGCACCAGCGGCAGCCCCGCGGCGGGCGCGGGCTCAGGCGGCGAGCTCACCGCCGTCCCTGTGCTTGCGCACCACCGGCGCGCTCACTGCGGCGCGGCGGCGAGGTAGGCCGCGGCACCCTGCGCGCGCAGCTGCGCCGCGGCCTGCTGGCCCAGCGCACTGGCCGCCGCGGTGGCGGCGGCGCCGGCCTCGTGCGGCACGACCGCCCGCGCTTCGCTGCGAAGCAGCACCCGGGCCGTGTCCTCGGCATCGCCCAGCGCGGCGCTGATCACCAGCTGATCGCCCTGCCACACCGCGTGCGCGGCCAGCGGCATGCTGCAGCTGCCGCCCAGTGTGCGCGAGACCGCCCGCTCGGCATGCACCGCCAGCCAGGTCCCGGGGTCGATCATCTGGGCGAGCTGGCCACGCAGCTCGGCGGCGTCGGCGCGCACCTCGATGCCCAGCGCACCCTGGCCGGCGGCCGGAATCATCTGCGCTGCGTCGAAGGTGGCGCGGATGCGGCTGGCCAGCCCCAGGCGCTTCAGCCCGGCGGCTGCCAGCACGATCGCATCGTAGCCGCCGTCGTCGAGCTTGCGCAGCCGGGTGTCGAGGTTGCCGCGCAGCGGCTCGATGCGCAGGTCGGGCCGCAGGTTGCGCAGCTGCACCACCCGGCGCAGGCTGGACGTGCCGACCACCGCACCCGGCGGCAGCGCGGCCAGGCTGTCGAATCGGTTGGACACCAGCGCATCGCGCGGGTCCTCGCGCGCGAGCACCGCGGCCAGCACGAAGCCCTCGGGCAGTTCCATCGGCACGTCTTTCAGCGAATGCACCGCCAGCTGCGCCCGGCCCTCCTCGAGCGCGACCTCGAGCTCCTTGACGAACAGGCCCTTGCCGCCCACCTTGCTGAGCGTGCGGTCGAGGATCTGGTCCCCGCGCGTGGTCATGCCCAGCAGCCCCACCTTCAGCCCGAAGCGCGAGCTGAGCAGGTCGCGCACGTGTTCGGCCTGCCAGAGCGCGAGCCGACTCTCGCGGGTGGCGATCAGGGTGGTCGGCGGGGTGACGCTGGCGCAGGTTGGCGGCATGGTGGCCCGATTATCGCTAGGGGCCCCGGCGGCGCTGCGCCGGCCGGCGCAGCGCCCGGGTGCCGGCTGCCGGCAGGCGGCCCCAGGCCATCGTTTGGTAACATAGTTACAAGATCGGAGAAACTTCATGCCCCGTGCCGCTGCCCGCCCTGCCACTGCCCGGACCGCCGAGCAGCCGATTCCGCCCAGCAGGAGCCTGGACGCCGGCGACGCCGCGGCAAAGAACAGGCCGCTGATGGAAGACATCCGGTTACTCGGACGCTTGCTGGGCGACGTGATCCGCGAGCAGGAGGGCAAGGAAGCCTTCGAGCTGATCGAGCGGGTGCGCCAGCTGTCGGTGGCCTACCGGCTGAAGAAGGATGCGTCGGCCGGGCGGGTGCTCGACCGGCTGCTGAAGAACCTGTCGACCGACCAGACGGTCAGCGTGATCCGCGCCTTCAGCTATTTCTCGCACCTGGCCAACATCGCCGAGGACCGCCACCACGTGCGCCGGCGCCAGCACCACGAGCAGCAGGGCCACCAGCAGGACGGTTCGCTGGGCCTGAGCTTCGAGCGCCTGCACCGCGCCGACGTGCGCTCGGCCGACGTCGCCGCGACCCTGGCGCAGGCCTACATCTCGCCGGTGCTGACCGCCCACCCCACCGAGGTGCAGCGCAAGAGCATCCTCGACGCCGAGCGGGCGATCGCCGAGCTGATCGGCCAGCGCGACGACCTGCGCTCGGAACGCGAGCGCCGCGACAACGAGGCGCTGATGCGCGCGCGCATCACCCAGCTGTGGCAGACCCGCATGCTGCGCTACACCAAGCTGACGGTGGCCGACGAGATCGAGAACGCGCTGAGCTACTACCAGAGCACCTTCCTGCGCGAGATCCCCAAGCTGTACCGCGAGATCGAGCAGCACCTGGCCGGCTTCGCGGTGCCGCCCTTCCTGCGCATGGGCCAGTGGATCGGCGGCGACCGCGACGGCAACCCCAACGTCACTGCCGCGACGCTGCGCATGGCCCTGGCGCGCCAGGCCGAGGTGGCGCTGCGCTTCTACCTGACCGAGGTGCACGCGCTGGGCGCCGAGCTGTCGATCAGCCAGATGCTGGCCGGCATCACGCCCGAGATGCAGGCGCTGGCCGACCGCTCGGCCGACCAGAACCCGCACCGCGAGGACGAGCCCTACCGGCGCGCGCTGGTCGGCATCTACGCGCGGCTGGCCGCGACGCTGCACGCGCTGACCGGCACCGAGGCACTGCGCCACGCGGTGGCGCCGCAGAACCCGTACACCGAGGCGTCGCAGTTTCTCGCCGACCTCGGCGTGATCGAGGCCAGCCTGCAAAGCCACCACGCCCAGGCGCTGGTGGCGCCGCGGCTGGCACCGCTGAAGCGCGCGGTGCAGGTGTTCGGTTTCCACCTGGCCACGGTGGACCTGCGCCAGAGCAGCGACAAGCACGAGGCGGTGGTCGCTGAGCTGCTGCAGACCGCGCGGCTGCACGGCGACTATGCGGCGCTGGACGAGATGGCCAGGCGCGAACTGCTGCTGGGCCTGCTCGACGACGCCCGGCCGCTGCGGGTGCACGGCGCGGCCTACAGCGAGCTGGCGGTCAGCGAGCTGGCGATCTTCGAGGCCGCGCGCGAGATGCTGTCGCGCTACGGCCGCGAGGCGCTGCGCCACTACATCATCAGCCACACCGAGAGCGTGAGCGACCTGCTCGAGGTGCTGCTGCTGCAGAAGGAATGCGGCTTGATGACCGGTACGCTGGACGCCGGCGCGACCAACGCGTTGATCGTCGTGCCGCTGTTCGAGACCATCGGCGACCTGCGCCAGGCCGAGCCGATCATGCGCGAGTTCTACGCCCTGCCCGGCATCACCGAGCTGGTGCTGCGCAGCGGCGCCGAGCAGGACATCATGCTCGGCTACAGCGACAGCAACAAGGACGGCGGCTTCTTCACCAGCAACTGGGAGCTGTATCGCGCCGAGCTGGCGCTGGTCGGCCTGTTCGGCCCGCTGCGCGAACAGCATGGCCTGATCCTGCGGCTGTTCCACGGCCGCGGCGGCACGGTAGGCCGCGGCGGCGGCCCCAGCTACCAGGCGATCCTGGCACAGCCGCCGGGCACGGTGAACGGCCAGATCCGGCTGACCGAGCAGGGCGAGGTGATCGGCAGCAAGTACGCCAACCCCGAGATCGGCCGCCGCAACCTCGAGACCCTGGTCGCCGCCACTCTCGAAGCGACGTTGCTGCACACCACGCCGGCCAGCAAGGCCGGTGCGCCGAAGGCCTTCCTCGAAGCCGCCGCGGCGATCAGCGAGGCCAGCTACAGCGGCTACCGCAAGCTGGTCTACGGGACCCCGGGCTTCACCGACTACTTCTTCGCCGCGACGCCGATCCGCGAGATCGCCGAGCTGAACATCGGCTCGCGCCCGGCCAGCCGCAAGGCGACGCGGGCGATCGAGGACCTGCGCGCGATCCCCTGGAGCTTCAGCTGGGGCCAGTGCCGTGTCGCGCTGCCGGGCTGGTGCGGATTCGGCAGCGCGATCGACGCCTACCTGGCCGAGGACCGCGACGAACGCCTGAAGCTGCTGCAGCGGATGCACAAGCAGTGGCCGTTCTTCCGCACCCTGCTGTCGAACCTGGACATGGTGCTGGCCAAGAGCGACCTGCGCATCGCCGCCCGCTATGTCGAGCTGGTCGAGGACAAGCGGCTGGGCAAGCGCATCTTCGCGGCGATCAAGGCCGAGTGGGAGCGCACCCACGACGCGCTGGCGCTGATCACCGGCGAGGCCGAGCGGCTGCAGAGCAACCCGGCGCTGGCGCGCTCGATCGAGCACCGCTTCCCGTACCTGGACCCGCTGAACCACCTGCAGGTCGAGCTGATGCGGCGCTACCGCAATCGCAAGGACGGCGCGCCCGAGAACGAGCGGCTGCAGCGCGGCATCCACATCTCGATCAACGGCGTCGCGGCGGGGCTGCGCAACACCGGCTGAGCGCCCCCGCGGGCGACTACCGCCGCAGCATCGTCGAGGTCTTCTTCGCCGCGGCCTTGCGGGCCGGCGACTTCTTCGCGGCAGGCTTCATCTCGACGACCCCGGCCTTGCCCAGTGCCTTCTTCGCCGCGGGCGCGGCGGTCTTGAGCATGTGCTTCTTGAAGCCCTTGACAGGAGCCGCTGCGCCAGTCTTTGCCGCGGCCTTCTTCGCCGGCGCCGCCGCCTTCTTCAGCGCGGCGGCCTCCTTCTCGATGGCCTTCTGCAGCGCCTTGGCCTTGCGCTCGGCGCCGGCCTGCAGCGAGGCCAGCTTCTTCGCCGCCGCGCGCTTGGTCGACTCGAGCTTCTTCTCGGCCGCGGCGACCGACTTCTGCGCCGCAGCGCCCGCCTTCTTCAGCTGGGCCTGGGCCTTGGCCAGCTGCTTCTCGGCCAGTTTCACCAGGCTGCCGATCTGCCGCTTGGCCTGATCGCGCTGCTTGATCACCCTCTTGCGCGCCGACTTCATGCCGGCCGACATGGCGTCACCCATGGCTTCGATCTTGTGCGACACCGCGGTGCCGACTTCCTTCGCCGCGCTGCTCAGATGTTCGCCCGCTTGCGCGAGTTCCGACTTCGGGGGGGTCTTGCTGGTCTTGCGAGTGGCCATGTCATTCCTCTTTGTAGGACGATCCATACCTGCGAACCGCCGCAGGGCCCCGCGAATCTACGCCGAGAACCGTGCAAGCGAGGCGCGGCGCGTCGCAAGTTGCAGCCTTCTTACAACAGCGCGCGCCACCCGCTCAGCCTGATCGCGCGCCAGCCAGGGCCTCGCGTACCGCCGGCAACTGCCGGCGCGACACCGCCAGCGACTCGCCGTTGGCCAGCTGCACCTGCCAGCCCTCGTCGCCGTCGGCCGGGGTCGGCCGCGCCAGCGCGCGCACCGCGCGCAGCGCCACGACGGCATTGCGATGCACGCGCAGAAAGCCTTCGCCCAGCCGCTGTTCCAGCTCGGCCAGGGGCTCGTCGAGCAGCCAGCGCCCCTGGCTGCTGCACAGTGTCACGTACTTCAGCTCGGCCTTCAGGTACAGCACTTCGGCCAGCGGCACGCGCAGCACGCGGCCGCGGTCGCTGACGACCAGCACCGGACCGACCGCGGCGCCGGCGGGTTCGGCGGCGCGGCGCTGCGCGACCCGCAGCAGCGCGGCCTGCAGCCGCTCGCGGCGCACCGGCTTGGTCAGGTAGTCGGCGGCATCGACCTCGAAGGCGCGCAGCGCATGCTCGGCATGCGCGGTGACGAAGACGACCATCGGCACCGGTCGCGGTTCGGCCAGCCGCCGCAGTTCGTCGGCCAGCTTCAGGCCGCTGCCCCCGGGCATCACGATGTCGAGCAGCACCAGATCGCAGGGCATGGACTGGATCAGCCGCATCGCCTGCAGCACGTCGGCGGCCTCGCCGACCACGGTCGCGCGCGGCGCCGGGTTGGCCTCGACCAGCGCGCGCAGGCGCAGCCGGGCCAGCGGCTCGTCGTCGACGATCAGCACCCGAAGCGGGGCGGGCTGGGCTTCGGCGCCATCGCTCACAGCGGCACCTCGATGCGGGCGTTGTACAAGCCGTGCTCGGCCCCGGTGTGCAGCGTGGCGGCGACGTCGTGCAGCAGGCGCAGGCGCTCGGCCACGTTGGCCAGCGCGATGCCGTTGCCGCTGCGCCCGGGCACCCCGGGCAGGGTGTTGGTCACCATCACCACCGCCATGCCGCGCGAGGCCTTGGTGCTGATGACGATGCGCCCGCCGTCCAGCGCCGGCTCGATGCCGTGGCGCACTGCGTTCTCGACCAGCGGCTGCAGCACCAGCGGCGGCATCGGCGCGGCGGCGGCGGCGGGGTCCAGGTCCCAGACCAGCTGCAGCCGGTCGCCGAAGCGCAGCTTCTCGATCGCCAGGTAGCGCTGCGCGAGGTCGATCTCCTCGTCCAGCGTCACCGCCGAGCCCGATTCGGCCAGCGCGACGCGGAACAGCTGCGCCAGGTCCTCGAGCACCGTCTCGGCCTGGCGCGGGTTCACCTGGACCAGTGCCAATGCCGTGTTCAACGCGTTGAAGAGGAAATGCGGCCGGATCCGCGACTGCAGCTCGGCCAGCCGGGCGCTGGCCTCCACCGGCTGCGCCGCCGCCGCGCGCAGGCCCAGCCAATGCCAGACCAGCAGCGCCAGCGCCGCACCGGCGATCGCCGCGCCCAGGCCGGCGCCGGCGCTGGCCGGCACCAGTCCCGGCGCGGCCACCAGGCCCCAGCCGAACGCCGCAGTGCCGGCGCCCAGCGCGGCCAGCGCGGCCTCGCGCAAGCGCGGCCGCAGGCGCAGCAGCAGCGGCCGCAGCGCGCACACCGCCGGCAGCCACAGCAGCGACGCGGCCAGGGCGGCAAACGCCAGTACCGCGGCGCGGGCCGCGGCATCGGCCCAGCCGAGCGCCAACGGCAGTGCCGCCAGCGCGACGGCGATCTGCACGAACAGCAGCACGCGCAGCGCCAGCGCCGGGCGGCAGAGGTCGAAGCGGGTGGCCAGCCGCCAGCGCTCGCGCGCCGTCTGCTCGTGCAGCGGGTCGAAGCGGCTGACCTCGAAGGTCGAGCCGGCACTGCCGCGGCGCAGCTGGGCGGTGTCGGGCCAGAGGCTGGGCGCGCGCGACACGGTGTCACCGTTGCCGGCGTCTGCGGCAGCAGCGGGTTCGTCGGTTCTGGCCATGGCGCCGGTCGGAGAGGCCCCGGCAAGGGGCGGCCGGATAATACGGGCTCACCGGCAGCGCCCGAGCGCCGGTCCTGCCACCACCCGAGCCCAGCCCATGTCCGGCAACCAATTCGACAAGAAATCCCAGGCCTGGTCGGCCCTGTTCTCCGAGCCGATGAGCGAGCTGGTCAAGCGCTACACCGCCAGTGTCGGCTTCGACCAGCGGCTGTGGCGCGCCGACATCGCCGGCAGCCTGGCGCACGCCGCGATGCTCGAACGCCAGGGCATCATCGCGGCGCAGGACGGGGCCGACATCCGGCGCGGCATGGCCGAGATCAGCGCCGAGATCGAGGCCGGCCGTTTCGAATGGAAGCTCGAGCTCGAGGACGTTCACCTGAACATCGAGGCCGCGCTGACCCAGCGCGTCGGCGAGGCCGGCAAGCGGCTGCACACCGGCCGCAGCCGCAACGACCAGGTCGCCACCGACGTGCGGCTGTGGCTGCGTGCCGAGGTCGACGGCCTGGCTGCGCTGCTGGTCGAGATGCAGCGCGCACTGGTCGGGCTGGCGGCGCAGAAGATCATCGGCGCGCAGGACCTG
The DNA here is from genome assembly GCA_016790515.1 of Burkholderiaceae bacterium. Classification (GTDB taxonomy): domain Bacteria; phylum Pseudomonadota; class Gammaproteobacteria; order Burkholderiales; family Burkholderiaceae_C; genus Pseudaquabacterium. The sequence continues at coordinate 14,577 of JAEUOY010000095.1, forward strand.
GCCGACATCGAGCGCGGCCTGGCGCAGATCAGCG
>JAEUOY010000102.1 GCA_016790515.1 Burkholderiaceae bacterium
CCGCCCAGCGCCTGATGGAGATGGAGGCCGAGACGCTGTGCGGCGCAGGCTACGACGAGAAGAACCCCGAGCGCATCAACAGCCGCAACGGCTACCGCGAACGCGCCTGGGAGACCCGAGCCGGCACCGTCGAACTGCGCGCGCCCAAACTGCGTCAGGGCAGCTACTACCCGGCCTTCCTGGAGCCCCGACGCACGGCCGTGAAGGCATTCATCTGGGCCGGCGACGCGCCACCGTGGCGGTGACGTTGAAATAGGCTCTTCAGTCGAACGCGGTCGAGTTCGGTGACGGTCCGGTCGGTACTCGAGTTCTTCATGCGGCAATCCTTCATCTGGCGGTGCAGCGTCTGCGTCGAGCAGACACGCACCATCGCGCGGTGCTTGAAGGCCCGGCGATCGAAGAGTTGCGCAACAGGGGTTGAGGGTGATCGCCGGGCTCAGAGGTGTGCGGCCGGCAGATCGGTGGGAGCCCCGGCCTCGGCGCACGATGCCGGCATGCCCTGACGGGATGCTCGAACAGACATGGCGGTGGCGAGACACGAACTCATGACCCGATGGCAGCGGCGTCTTTCGGGTGCGGCAATGCAGCAGGCGCCGTCCCGCTCGCGGAGGAGTTGTCCGGCGCCGAGGAGTTGCTCAGCACGCGGCGCAGCGCCAGCGCTCCCAGCAGCAAAGCGAGCATCACCAGCCCAAAGCCGGCATGGCGCTGATCGCCCTGCAGGTAGTTGGCGCACAGGCGCACCGGCGCCTCGATGTACAGCAGCCCGGCCGTCGCCGCCATCCAGGCCAGGTTGCCGACGAAGAAGAGCAGCACCTCGCTGTCCATGCGGCGCCAGCCATCCGCGAGCAGCCAGCCGGCCAGCCACCAGCTCGCGACCTTGACCGCGGCAGCGGCGGGCCAGAGCAGCGCCGCATCGAGCGCCGACGGCACCATCCACACCAGCGCGACGGCATTGCACAGCACCGCGCCCGACCCGCCATGCCAGTCGAACAGGCGCTGGGCGCGCAGCCACCGCCGGGCCGGCAGGTGACCGAAGCACAGCGTGCCGCTTGACCAGCCGGAGATGAACAGCACCGGGAACTCACCCAGCATGTGCAGCGCCATGCGGCTCTCGACGCCGTGGCGCAGCGCGGGCCACAGCAGCGCCAGCGGCAGCAGGGCCAGCACCAGCCGCCCCACGCGGCGAGAGGGCGCGCGATGGAGGCTCATCGCAAGACCTCGTGCCGTTCCGACGCCAGGCGCTGCGCTTCTTCGAGCGCCTGCGGCCACTGTTCAAGGTCGAAGAGCCCGCGCAGCCGCCCACGCTCGTCCAACAGGTGAATGGCGCCGTTGTGCACGAAACCACCCTCCCCGTCCGGGATCACGACGACACCGAGCGAGCGCAGCAACTGGCGGGCATCCTCGGGTGTCTCCGGCACGGCCAGGGTCCAGTGCCGAGCGTCAGCGCCCAGTGTGGTGGCGTGACGCGCCAACTGCGCGGGCTGGTCGTTCTCGACGTCGAACGATATCGACAGCAGGTGCACCCCGCTCAGCGCCGGCTCTGCGCCTTGTCTGCGGACCAGCTCGCGCTGTATCTGCTGGTAGTCGCTGCCGAGCGCGCGGCAGACGCTGGGGCAGCGCGTGTAGATGAAATCGACGAGATAGGCCGCCGGCGCGGGATGTGCTTCGCCCCAAAAGGCCAGCGGACGGCCGTCGCTGCTGCGCAAGGCCACCGACGGCGCGTGCAGCTCACCCGCCTGCATTTGCAGCTGCCGTCGGCCGTCGAAGGTCCACACCTCGAAGCCGTGCGTCCAGTGCTGCAGCCCAACGATCAGGCCGAGCATGAAGGCCAGGCACAGCGCGGCGCTCAGGCGGCGCGCCCTGGCCTCCCAGACCATCGCCATCGAGCGCACGGTGACGAGCCCCGCGGTCACTTCAGCGGCATCAGCTCGGCGTCGCCCTTGAACGGTTCGGTGCGCGACGCCGTGTCCTTGCGCACCGCGGCCACGGTGTCGGCCGTCACCGTCGCAGCGGCATTGCCCCACTGGCTGCGGACGTGCGTGAGCACGGCCGCCAGTTCGGCGTCTGTCAACTGGGCGCCGAAGGCGGGCATGGCGCCGTTGTAGGGGCTGCCCTTGACGGTCAGCGCTCCGCTGGCGCCGTGCAAGACCAGGGCCGCCAGCGTCGTCGCCTTGCCCGTCACCCATTCCGAACCGGCCAGCGGCGGGAACACGCCGGGCAGCCCGGCGCCACTGGCCTGATGGCAGGCCACACAACGCGACGCGTAGACCGCCGCGCCGTCCACCGCGGTGCCCGCCGCGGCGGGGGCGGCGCCCTGCAGTTCGGCGGTCGAGCGGCCGTCGCCCAGCGCGGGTGCGTTGACGAGGGCCGAGCGGGCGATGTAGAGCACGCCGAAGGCCATCAGCAGCGCAGTCAGGACGATGACGACCCACGGCATCGGGTTCGAAGCCTCCTGCGGCTCGGCGTTCTCTCGCTGCTGCTGCGGGTGGATGTCGACGGGCCTCATCGCGCCGCTCCCTTGGCGTCGACAGCCGGGTAGCTGCGATCCAGCGATTGGAGGTACTTGACCAGGTCCACGGCCTGCGGACGCGCCACGACCACATGGCCGGCGGGCGCATGCCCCTGGGGCAGGTTCACGACGACATCGTCCTTGTCGGCCACGGCCTTGGCCTCGAACAGGAACGGGTAGCTCGGCATGATGCTGCCCGGCACGTAGGCGCGCGGCTGGTACAGGTGACCGAGTTGCCATGCCTGGCTGGGCTGGCGCACGCCGATATTCATCAGGTCCGGGCCGGTGCGCATGGTGCCCAGCAGGTGCGGCTGGTCGTAGGCGTAGTCGCCGGCGACGGTGGCCCGCCCCCAGCCGCGCGCGAAGTCCGGCGCGAAGGCCTTGGCGCGCGGCTGCTGCGAGTGGCAGTAGACGCAGCCGTTGGCGATGTAGACCTCGCGACCGCGCAGCTCGGCGCTGGTGTAGGGCTTGAGGCCGGGCAGCGGCGGCGCGTCGTGCACCTGCAGGTAGGGCAGCACCACCAGCGCGCTGGTCGACAGCGCCAGCATCACCATCGCGCCGGAAACCAGCTTGATTTCGTTGTTCATGCCGAAGCCTCCCTGCGGAACAGCTGCCGGAACAGCGCCGGCTTGTCGCGCTGCGGGCCGAAGCCAAGGGCCAGCGCCAGGAAGTGCGCGGCGAAGACCAGGTGGCCCAGCACCATCACGGCCCCGCCGATGCTGCGCCCCTTCAGGTAGGGCAGCGTCACGGCCACCGAGTCCATGAAGGGCCGTGCCGCGTCCAGCATGGCCAACCCCTGCAGCCAGCCGGCAGTGGTCAGGCTCACGAAGTACAAGGCGAAGCCGCCGCTGACGAGCCAGAAGTGCGCCGTGATCAGCCACGGATAGGGCCACTCGCGCGCCGTGATGCGCGGCATCACGAAGTACATGGCGCCGAAGAACACGAAACTGACGAAGCCGTACAGGCCCAGGTGCGCATGGGCCACCGTGTAGTGCGTGAAATGGGTGACGGCGTTCATGCTGCGCAGCGCCTCGAGCGAGCCCTGCCCCGAGCTGGCGGTGTACATCAGCCCGCCCACGCCGATGAAGCGCAGCGTCGGCGACCAGCGCAGCGCCGACAGGCGGCCCTGCAGCGTCTGGTACTGGTTCACCGTGAACGCCGCGACCGGGATGATCATCATCATGCTCTGCACGATGGACAGCGTGATCATCCATTCCGGCACCGGCCCGCCGATCAGGTGATGGCCGCCAACCTGCCCGTAGAAGAAGGCCAGCCCCCAGAAGCCGAGCAGCGACAGGTTGTACGACTGGATCGGCCGGCCGATCACCTTGGGCAGGAAGTAGTAGACCGAGGCCAGCGCCAGCGGTGTGTAGAACAGGCCCAGCACGTTGTGGCCGAACCACCAGTTCATTGCCGCCTGCTGCACACCCTGGTGCAGGCCGGGCGTCTTCGCGACGACGAACAGCACCGGCAGCCAGAACAGCGCACAGGCCATGTACCAGACCGAGACGTAGAGGTGCTCGACGCGCCGGTTGACCAGCGTGAACACCAGCGGCAGCGCGATCAGCGCCCCGCCGACGGCGAACAGGATGCCGATCTGCCACGGGATTTCCAGCCACTCCAGGCCGTCGTTGATGCCCGCGGCGATGCTGCCCAGGCCGGCGATCAGCGCCGCGTTCCAGAACACGGCACCGACGAAGGCGAAGCGCGCACCCAGCAACGGCGTCTTCAGCAGCCGCGGGATCACGAACATCACGATGCCCAGGCCCGCCATCGGCGCCCAGCCGTAGGCCACGGCGTTGAGGTGGATGGTGCGGATGCGGCCGAAGGTGAGCCAGGCCTGCAGCACCAGCCAGTCGGGCTCGTGCAGCTTGATCGACGCGGTGAGTCCGGCGGCAGAGGCTACCAGCAGCCAGGCGATTGCGCAGCAGAACATGAAGAACACCAGCGGCGCGGCGGACGCGTCGGCGCGCGCACGCGCGGCCAGGGCCTGCGCGTCGGTGCGGGTGGCGGCGCCGGCACCGGCCGCGTCGATGGCGCCCTGCAGGCTGCCCTGTGTCGCCGGCGTGGCCGCGGGTTCTTCGATGCGCCCGATCTCGCCGGGGGCGAAGATCACCTCCGCGCCCTTGCTGCTGCGGTCGAACAGGCCCGTGCGCTGCGACCAGATGAAGACCAGCAAGGCGACGAAAGACAGCACGAAGGCCGACAGCAGGATGGCAACGGTGTTCATGGTGGTCAGCGTTTGAGTTCAGCGCGCTTGTCGGTCACGTCGCGCCACGCCTCGGCATCCGGCAGGGCGTGCTTGGTCTTGGTGATCGGCTTCCAGAGCCGAGCCAGCTCGGCGTTCAGCGGCGTGAAGTCCTGCTGCTCGGTCGGCACATCCTCTTCTGCGTAGATGGCCGAGACCGGGCACTCGGGCACGCACACCGCGCAGTCGATGCATTCATCGGGATCGATGACGAGAAAGTTCGGCCCTTCGCGGAAAGCATCGACCGGGCACACATCGACACAGTCGGTGTACTTGCAGCGGATGCAGGCCTCGGTGACGACGAAGGTCATGGACGCACCCCTCGTCGGTCAACCGCAGCACTCAGGCCGATCGTGGCGGACGGGGACTCGAGGGTGGTGGTCATGGGAGGGTTCTCGGACGGTGGGTCGGGCGTTGCACGAGGGGCGCGTCGTAGTGAAGGCTTTATAAGAAGCATATTTGCTGCATCTTAAATCGAAATCGCGCTTAAACACATATACTGCATGCCTCTTTAGGGGCATGCATGCGTCTGGCCGAATACACCGACTACACCTTGCGCGTGCTGATGTACTGCGCGGCCCGCCCGCAGCAGCTCGTGACCATCGGCGAGCTGGCCGAACGCCACGCGCTGTCCAGGAACCACCTGATGAAGATCGTGACCGATCTCGGTCGCCAGGGTGTGCTGGAAACGACACGGGGCCGCGGCGGCGGGCTTCGCCTGCTGAAGGACCCGGCCACGATTCGCGTCGGCGATGTGGTGCGCGCGTCCGAAACCGACTTCCGCCTCGTCGAGTGCTTCGACCCCGGGCACCAACCAATGCACGCTGACGCCGTCCTGCCGCTTGAAGGGTTTGTTCACCGCTGCGTTGGGGGCCTACTTCAAGGAGCTCGACGGCATGACCCTGGCCGACATCGTCCGCCCCGCGCGGGCGTCCCGTTCGAGTCCCGGAGACGGGCGCGCCACACCGTCGCGTCGCACGGGGCTCGCCCCGGTGGCGGCGCCGCGCAGCCTGCGCAAGCCCGCCCGAACCGGGAAATCCGATGCGTGATCGCCCTCCTCTCGTGAAGCCGCTCGACCTGCCCGGGCACTCGGCGCCGGCCGTCGGCTTCGAAGTGCCGCTGGAGATGCTGGCAGCTTGCCACGGCCGCGTCGAGGGCCAATGCGCCACCCTGCAACGACTCTCGGTGCACCTGGCTGGGCACGGCGTCGACCCACAGGCGCAGGAGGCCGCCGCCGCCGTGATGCGCTACTTCGATACGTCCGCCGCGCATCACCATGCCGACGAGGAGGTGGATCTCTTCCCGGCGTTGATCGAATCGATGGCCGGGTCCGACGCGGTGTGCCTGCGCGCGCTGACGGCTTCGTTGACCGCCGAGCACCGGGAACTCGAACAGCGCTGGCGCGCCCTGCGCCGCCGCCTGGAGCAGGTGGCCGGCGGACACGCCGCGACCTTGCCCGATGAAGAGCTGCTGGGCTTCACCGGCCTGTACGAACGGCACATCGCACGCGAGGAAGCCGAACTGCTGCCGATGGCCGCGCGGCTGCTGAGCGACGCCGAGCTGGGCCGCATCGGACTGGCGATGCGCGCGCGTCGCGGCGCCTTCGAACCCGCCTCGCTCCCTCCGTCTTCCCCTGCCTGACCGCTGGGGTCGGGCCCCTTCACTGCCTCTTCAAGGAGACCTCATGTCACAGCCTCATCTGCACCTGTCACCCGACGCCATCTACCCCTTCGACGCCCGGGGCGTGGCCAAGCGGTTCCGGCATGCCGCAATCTTCGGCGCGCTGGACAGCCTGCAACCCGGCGAGACCATGCGTTTCGCCAACGACCACGACCCGCTGCCGCTGCTGGCGCAGATTGCGCAGCGCTACGGCGACCGCGTCAGCGTGGAATACCGGCAGCGCGAGCCCGGCGCCATCGTGATCGACCTCAGCGTGCACTGAACGCACGCCGAGCGCGGGTGCGGCGGCGCGCGGACGCCGTCATGTCGCGCGGCGCACCATCACTTCCTTGATCTTGCCGATGGCCAGGGCCGGGTTCAGGCCCTTCGGGCAGACGTCGGTGCAGTTGAGGATCGTGCGGCAGCGAAACAGCCGGTACGGGTCCTGCAGGTTGTCGAGCCGCTCGCCGCTCGCCTGGTCCCGGCTGTCGACCAGGAAGCGGTAGGCCTGCAGCAGGCCGGCCGGGCCGACGTACTTGTCCGGGTTCCACCAGTAGCTCGGGCACGCGCTCGAGCAGCAGGCGCACAGGATGCATTCGTATAGGCCATTGAGCTCATCGCGGGCTTGCGGCGACTGCAGGCGTTCACTCTCGGGCGGCGGGTCGTCGTTGACGAGCCAGGGCCGGATGGAGTGGTACTGCTTGAAGAAGCCGGTCATGTCGACGAACAGGTCGCGGATCACCGGCAGGCCGGGCAGGGGCTTCAGCACCACGGTGGTCGGCAGCGAGCGCATGTTCGTCACGCAGGCCAGCCCGTTCTTGCCATTGATGTTCATCGCGTCGGAGCCGCAGACACCTTCACGGCAGGACCGGCGAAAGCTCAGGCTCGGGTCGATGGCCTTCAGCCGGATCAGCACGTCGAGCAGCATGCGGTCTTCGGCGGCGACGTCGATCTGCAGCCGCTGCATGCGCGGTCGCACATCGGTGTCGGGATCGAATCGGTAGACGTGAAAGGTGTGCATGTGGTGCTCCTGCGCAGGTCAGCGGGCAAACAGGGCGATTCCCATGGCGCCCATCAGGCACGGGGCCTGAGCCGTCGATGGCCGATCCAGGCGATGCTGCGATTGCGCGTGCCGACGAGCTTGAGCACCGCGATCTTGCGGATCTTGCCCAGCGTCATCGTGTCGATGATGAAGGCCACGAAGTCCACGCAGTGCCAGCTTGATGTGAAGTTGAGTTTCACATCAGCGTTGACCGGTCGCTGGCTGGAGCCGGGCCGGTTCCGTCACCGTGATGCGCCGGCCTTCCACCTGCAGCAGTCCCGTCTGCGCCAGATCGTGCAGGATGCGCGAGAAGTGCTCGGGCGTGAGGTTCAGCTGCGACGCGATCTCGGCCTTGGGGGCCGGCAGTCTCACGGTGAACGGGCCCGCCTGACCCCGGCCATGGCGCAGCAGGTAGTCGATGAAGCGCTCGCG
>JAEUOY010000146.1 GCA_016790515.1 Burkholderiaceae bacterium
GCCGACTGCGCTGTGGCCGGATTACGCCGACTCCGACGTGGCCGGTATATGCCGACTCCGCCGTCGTCGTCGCCGGCCCTCAGGTGGCCAGACTACGCCGACTCTGAAGTGGCCTGATTACGCCGGTCGCTGACAGATGCCCTACACGCCGCGTCACTGGCAGATGTTCCTCGCGGGAAGTGGCAGCAAGCCCCCCGCGCAACCGGTTGACCGCGGTGACGCCGCAAAGATCAACGAGAACCTCCGGGCGCTGTACGAACAGCTTCGGGAAATGACTCCCACGAGGACGACCGCCTCGTGGCTGGCCCTCTGCGCAGAGCTCGACATCCCCGCGACGCCCATCTACCGGCTCGAGGACCTGCCCCGCCACCCGCAGTTGGCGGCCGTAGGCCTGTTCGAAAAGGTGGAGCACCCCACCGAAGGTACGATCTGCCAGGTGAGGCCCACGACCCTTTTCGGCGCCACCCCTCTGGCCATTCGGCGTCACGCACCGCAGCTCGGCCAGCACACTGCGGAGGTCCTCGATGCACTCCGCGAGGCGTGACCGCTTCACCCGCAGCGAAAGCCAACACACGACGTGAATCACCAGCCAGCCGATCTGGATCTCGCCCTATATGGCGCTCCGGCTACACCGGCAGGCTCGTGGCAGGGCATCTGCTGAACCGGCACGGCAATGGCAGCTTGCGCTGAGCAATGGTGGGCAGGAACCTGGACAAGCTCGCGGGTGCCCGCTCCGGGATCGGCGCCCCTGCGAGCCTCCAACTCATTGCCGCGGACGCGACGGACCGTGGCGCCTCGCCCCTATGGCGCCCGACCCCAGTTGAGATCCCACGGTAGGGCTTTACCAGCCGCACGGCAAGGAACTGGTGCGAAGCTGCTCCGGGACCTTTCGCGCTGACGCTAGGCCCAGCCCGAGCAACCGGATGCCGCCGCGCCGAAGTTGGATCCTTCCATGAACACCGCCCGGTTCGCCCGCAGGGACCGGCCCGCTTCCGCACCGCTGGCCAGGTAGCCGGAAAGGGTGCGGGCAAGTCCCGGCGGGCTGCGTGCTCGAAGTCGTCGAGGCGGAGGATGCGGGCGTCGTCGCGTCAAACCGGGCGTGGCCGCGGCGGACGCAGGGCCGTTCCGGCCGGCAGACATCCCGCCTACTCCGGTTGCAGGCCGGCGGCGGCGGCAAGGGTCTTCATGCGACCCATCTCGTCGAGTATGAACTGCTGGATCTGTTCCGGTGCCAGGCCGGACTGAACCGTTCCGGTGCGTGCGTAGAACTTCTGCAATTCGGTGGACTCGTGGGCACGTGCGAACAGCTCGCGCAGCTGCTGTACCTGCTCCGGCTTCGTCTTCGACGAAACGAACGCAGCAACCCAGACGAAGGCATCGAACTTCGGGAACCCCGACTCGCTCGCGGTGGGGACCTGCGGCAGCACAGGGCTGCGGGACGGTCCGGTGAAAGCCAGGGCCCGGACGCGACCACTGCGGACCAGTTCATACGCGGCGGTCCCATCGACCACAGCGAAATCGACCGTCGCGGAAGCAATGCCGTTGACGGCATCGGCAGTTCCCTTGAAGGGAATGCGTGTCGTTTTGATCTGCGCCTGCTGGTTGAACATCTCCGTGTACAGCTCATACGTGGTGGTGCCACTCGCGTAGTTGAGCGCTCCCGGTCGGCTTCGCGCATCCGCGACCAGGTCGGAGAGCTTGGCGTAGGGCGATGCAGCCGGCACGATCAGCAGGCAGTAGCCGCCGCCGAAGAGCTTCAAGGGGACGAAGTCCGCCGCGGGATCGTACGGGAGCCTCTTGAACGCAACCGGATTGATGGTGAGCGTGGAGTTGCCCACCACGAGCACCGTGTGGCCGTCCGCGGGCGCCCCGAGCACCGCCTGCACCGCCAGGAAGCCGGAAGCGCCAGGCTTGTTCTCCACTATGGCGGGCTGGCTGGTGTACTCACCGACCTTCATGGCGACCAGCCGTGCAATCGTGTCCACCCCCGATCCGGGCGGCAAAGGAACCACAAAGCGCAAGGGCCGCCTGTTCTGCGCGCGAGAGGGAAGACCGAGTCCGGCCAGTGCCAGCGCGGCGAACCCCAGCGCAACTCGCCTGCGCCCGTCGAATGGGCTCGACCAGAGATTGAACTTCATCGGAATCCTTCGTGTATGGGAGACGGGCAACGCTGCGACCGTCAGAGTTCGACCATTGCCAAGCCCGTTTTCGACACCCTGCGATCCAGACACACCCGGGGCTCGGGCACGGCGCACTCGGGCGTCCTGGGCGCAATGCGGTCCTCCGGACGACCCGCACTTTCGTCATGAATGAATCCGCAGACGGCGCAGACGCAGTCTTTCATCGCTTGCGGTTCCTTGCGGCGGCGAGGGCGTGCTTGGTCCGGTCTTGGGGGGTGGTCGTGGCGGTTGGACATGGGCTTCATGAGAGCGAAAGGCCATCTTATGAAGCATCCTGAAGCGGAGAAGTTATATCGGGCGTGCTTCGCGCTGCATGGGCGCTTTGGCTCTCCACGAGTTTCTCGTGCAGAGGGTTTCCGAGGGTTGCAGGAGGCGTGGCGGCTGGGAAGGATCAGCAGCCCGACTACTTCGCCTGGAGCGCCTTTCCCGTATGAACGAATGGGCCAGATTGCGTCAGTTGCGTGACGTGGACGTCGGATCATTGGTGACCTTGCTGGCATTGCTTCGCGCCCAGAGCGTGTCTGGGGCTGCCGCGAAATTGGGGATCACGCAGCCGGCAATGAGCCGCGCCTTGGAGCGGCTGCGGGCGATGCTCGGCGATCCCCTGCTCGTTCGCGTCGGCAACGCGATGACCTTGTCACCGCGCGCAAGGTCGATCCTGCCGGACCTCGAGCACGTCATCGAGGCCGTTGGGGTGATCCTCTCGTCCGAAGGCCCCTTCGACCCCGCCAGCATCAAGCGAAAGTTGCAGATCGCTTGCAACGAATACACGCAGATCGTGCTGGCGACGGCGGTGGTTTCGCACATCGCCGCCCTGGCCCCGGGCATGGTGATCCGCTTCGTCGCGGCCAGCGATTCGACGGTGTTGCGGCACCTGGAAGACGGCAGCGTCGACCTGATGGTCGCTGCGGGTCGGCGAGACGGCACGAAGCCGGCACTTGCCGTGCCAGACAGTTTGCACGACGTCCTTCTGTACCGGGAGAACTTCGTCTGCCTGCGCAGGAAAGACCCCGCAGCATCCGGGGAGGCCCTCTCGCTGGCCGATTTCCTGGCCACCCGGCACCTCGACGTGGCGCCCAGCGAAACGACGATCTCCGTGGCGCTTCTCAATGAGGCAGCGGCGCGGCACGGTGGGGTCCGAAGCGTTGGCGCGACGGTATCCAGTGCCCTGTGCGTCCCTTCGATTGTCGCCAGCGCCGACATGGTGAGCTTCCTGCCGAGGCACATGGCCTGCGCGCTGCCTCACCATGCGGAAGTGGAGCTTGTCGAGCTCGCATTCGACGTGCCTGAAATCGATGTGACCCTCTATTGGCACAACGTCACCCACCGCGATCCACCCATGCAGTGGCTGCGCGGGGAACTGACGCGGTGCGTCCAGCGCGCCGTGGGCGTGATCACCTGAAAGACGGGGCCGAGCACCAGCCTGGCGTATGAAACGCAAGTTGCAGATCGCCCGCAACGAGTACACGCAGATCGCTCCGGCAGGGGCGGTTCTTTCAGCACACCAGCGCGCTGCCGCCCGGGATCGTGATCCGCTTCGTGCCGGTAGCGATTCGACGGTGCTGGGGCACCTGGAAGACGGCAGCGTCCAACTCCGAGCCATGGTGGTGAAGCTCGCAGTGCTGCTCTTGGCCGGGTCCCGGTGGCCACGAACGGCCGCTTCGTAGAAGCGGAACCCGAAAGAGGTTGGTCTGAACGTCGGGCAGCTTTGGAGAAGTCCGACGGGCGGGTTTGGGTCGGAGGCTGTCTCGGTCCGGCCATCGTCGGGCGACCGCTGAACGTTCGACAGCCGACTCCCATCGAATGGACGTCGTGCACTGGTCCTGGCGCGGTCTGGATCCGGCGCTGAGCGGCGCTGCGGATCGGCGCTTCGATCCGTTGCACACCAATCTGGCCGTCCAGCGGCAGCGCCTTCGATGGCCCAGCCTTTCGCTGGGATCCGCAGCGCGAATCTTGACGGCGAAGTTGCGGAGTGAGTGCCGTCCCGGCCGAATCCGTTCGCTCGCTACCCACGGCGACCACCCGCCGCAGCGCGGTGGCATCGGCCGCAAGCGCCACTGTCGGCCTACACCGCTGCCGGCACGATCCCGGTGGCGGTCAGCCGCAGCACCCGGTCGGCGCGCGCCGCCGCCGCCGCCGAGTGGGTGACGAGCAGGCAGGCGGCCTGCTCATGGCGCACCTGCGCGACCATCACGTCGAGCATGCGCTCGGCGGTGGCCGGGTCGAGGTTGCCGGTCGGTTCGTCGGCCAGGATGAGCGCCGGCCGGTGCACCAGCGCGCGCGCCAGCGCCACCCGCTGCAGCTGCCCGCCCGACAGCTGCGCTGGGCTGCGCTGCCCCAGGCCAGCCAGCCCCACCGCGGCCAGCAGCGCGTCGACCCGCGCGTCGTCGGGCCGGCCCAGCAGCAGCAGCGGCAGAGCGACGTTCTCGGCCACGCTCAGGTGCGGCAGCAGGTGGAAGGCCTGGAACACGAAACCCAGCGCCTCGCGCCGCAGCCGCGCGCGGCCGGGCTCGGGCAGCGCGCGCACGTCGACGCCGGCCAGCGTGATGACACCGGCGTCGGCCTCGTCGAGCCCGGCGATGCAGTTCAGCAGCGTCGACTTGCCGACGCCCGATTCACCGAGCAGCGCGACGAATTCGCCGGCCTGCAGCTGCACCTGCACGCCGCTGAACACCGGCGTGTCGCCGTACGAGCGCGCCAGACCGGTGATCTTCAGCACCGGGGTCGTCGGCACCGGGGTGGTCATCCGGCCCGCCGTTCGATCAGCTCGGCCAGCGCCGCCAGGCCCAGCGCCAGCGCATCGGGTGCGTCGCAGGCGACGCTGCGGCGGTCCATCCCGCGCAGCCAGGTCAGCTGGCGCTTGGCCAGCTGGCGGGTGGCGGCGATGCCGGCCTCGCGCATCGGCGCCCAGCGCGGGCTGCCGGGTGCCAGCGCGGCGTCGTCATCGTCGTCCAAAGCCGCCCAGACCTGGCGATAGCCGACGCAGCGCATCGCCGGCAGCCCGGGATGCAGGTCGCCGCGCGCGCGCAGCCGGCGGACCTCGTCGACCAGCCCGTCGCCGAGCATCTGGTCGAAGCGCTGCGCGATGCGCTCATGCAGCCAGGCGCGCGAATCGGGCTCCAGCGCGACGAGCGGCAGCGCCAGGCCGGGTGGGCGGTCCGGGCGGTGGAAGCTGGACAGCGCCTGGCCGCTGGACAGCCACACCTCGAGCGCGCGCTGGATGCGCTGCGCGTCATGCGGCTTCAGCCGCGCCGCGGTGGCGGGGTCGATGCGGGCCAGTTCGGCGTGCAGCGCAGGCCAGCCTTCAGCGGCGGCGCGGGCGTCGAGCCGGGCGCGAATTTCGGGGTCGGCCGCCGGCATCGCATCGATGCCGGCGATCAGCGCCTTGAAGTACAGCATCGTGCCGCCGACCAGCAGCGCCAGCCGGCCACGCGCGTTGATCTCGCCGATCAGCCGCCGCGCGTCGGCGGCGAACTGCGCCGCCGAGTACGCGCCGGTCGGCGCTATCAGGTCGATCAGATGGTGCGGCACCGCGGCGCGCTCGGCCGCGCTGGGCTTGGCGGTGCCGATGTCCATGCCGCGGTAGACCAGCGCCGAGTCGACGCTGACGATCTCCAGCGGCCAGCGCGCCGCGGCGGCCAGCGCCAGCGCGGTCTTGCCGCTGGCGGTCGGCCCGGCCAGGCCCACCGCCCGAAGCGGCGGCACGCGGTCGGCCCTCATGCTGCGGCCGGCCGCTCGCCATGGCGGCGCACCAGCGTGCGCGCCACCAGCACCGTCAGGCCGGCGGCGCTGCCCATGCCCAGCGCGAACGGGCGCATCGTGCCGTCCAGCGCGCGGCCCAGCCAAAGCCCGATCGCGAAGGCCACCGCCGCGGTGACGAAGCCGGCCAGCGCCGAGGCCAGCCCGGCGGCCTGCGGGAACGGCGCCACCGCGCCGGTCTGGCCGCAGGGGTTGTGCACGCCGTGGCCCAGCGCGAACAGCCACACCGGCACCATCATTGCCCAGACCGAGCGGGCGTCGGTGATCGCCAGCGCCGCCATGCCCAGCGCGGCCGCCGCGCTGAGCCAGGCCGCGCGGTTGACGGCGCCGACCAGGCCCAGCTGCGGGATCCAGCGCCGGCACAGCAGCGTGCCGCTGACATAGGCCAGCGAGCAGGTGCTCATCACCGCGCCGGCGCGCGACGGCGCCATGCCGAGCACGCCGATCAGCACGAAGCCCGAGGCGGCCAGGAAGATGTAGATGCCGCCGTAGCTGCAGCCCACCAGCACCGCCCACGCGCGAAAACCCGGGTGCCGCAGCGTGCGGCCGAGTTGCCGCGTCAGCGGGCCGAAGGCCATGCTCTCGGGGCGCCGCTTCGGCGCGGTCTCGGGCAGGCGCAGCGCGACGAACAGCCCGGTGGCGGCGCCGGCCAGCGCCATCGCCGCCACCGCGGCGCGCCAGCCCCAGGCCGAGACCAGCAGCCCGGCCACCAGCGGGCTGGCGATCGCAACCAGGCCCAGCCCGGTCAGCGCGCGGGCCATCACCATCGCGCCCTGCTGCGGCTCGTACAGGTCGCGCACCATCGCGCGGGCGCAGACCACCACCGCCGACATCGCCGCGCCCTGCAGCGCGCGCCAGGCGACGACCGCGGCCACCTGGCCGGCCAGCGCCGCGGCCAGGCTGGCCGCGGTGTACAGCGCCAGCCCCCACAGCAGCACCGGGCGGCGGCCGATCCTGTCGGCCACCGGGCCCCAGACCAGCTGCGCCAGGCCGAAGGCCAGGATCAGTGCCGACATCGTCAGCTGCACCGGCGCCATGCCGGCGTGAAGGTCGGCGGCCAGTGCCGGCAGCGCCGGCAGCATCAGGTCGGTGGTGATCGGCTGCAGGCCCATCAGCATCGCCAGGACCAGCGCCGCAAACGCCGGCGACAGCCGGTGCCCCGGCCCGGCCGCGGGAGCCGCCGCGGCCATCAGAAGCGCTCGTCCGGCCGCAGGTAGCGCCATTGGCCGGGCGGCAGCTTGCCCAGCACCACGCTGCCGATGCGCACGCGCTTCAGCCCCAGCACCTCCAGCCCGACCAGCTCGCACATGCGGCGGATCTGGCGCTTGCGGCCCTCGCGCAGCACGAAGCGCAGCTGGTCCTCGTTGGCCCAGCTGACGCGCGCGGGCTTCAGCGGCCGGCCGTCCAGCCACAGGCCGTGCTGCAGCGCGCGCAGCGCCTCGGGCGGCAGCGGCCCCGGCTTCAGGTGGCGCACCCGCACCAGGTATTCCTTCTCGACCGCGCTGTCGTCGCCGATCAGCTGCTTGGCAATGCGGCCGTCCTGGGTCAGCACCAGCAGCCCCGTCGAATCGATGTCGAGCCGCCCGGCCGGCGCCAGGTGGCGCAGCTGGCCGGGGTGGAACTTCAGCGGCGCCTTGTCCTCGGCCCAGCGGCTGGCGGCAGTGACCAGCACCACCGCCGGCTGGTAGCCGTCCTCGGCCTGGCCCGAGACGAAGCCGATCGGCTTGTGCAGCAGCACGGTGACGCGCTGCGCCTGCTGCCGCTGCGCCAGCGGGTCGATCGCGATCGCGACCTCGGGCTGAACACGCTGGCCCAGCACCGCCGGCCGGCCGTCGACCGCGACCCAGCCGGCCGCGATCCATTCGTCGGCCTCGCGGCGCGAGGCCAGGCCGCGGTCGGCCATCACCTTGGACAGGCGGATGCCCTCGCTCGCCGGGCCTTCGTTCGAACTCGTCATGGCCGGAATTGGATCATGGCCGGCGTAGCCCCCGGCGCTGTGGCCGGCGCTGGCCTCCGCGCCGCCGGCGGCCGGGCATCAGGTAGTAGCGGCGCTTGGCGATCTCGGTGGCGAGCGCATAGCCCAGCACGACCGCCAGCATGCCGGCCAGCAGCGCCGGCGGCAGCGCGACCAGGCCGAAGACCGCGGCCACCGGCGCGATGAACGGCAGCGCCAGCGCGACCGCGGCGACCGCCAGCGCCGAGGTCCACAGCAGCGTGCCCGGCCGGCTGCGCCAGGCCGGCTGGTGGGTGCGCAGCACCAGCAGCACCGCCAGCTCGGTCAGCAGCGAGACGACGAACCAGGCGGTGCGGAACTGCGCTTCGCCGGCCGCGTAGACCTTCAGCAGCAGCCAGAAGGTGAGCAGGTCGAACGCGGTGCTGGTCAGCCCGAACACCAGCATGTAGCGCAGCAGGTCGCGCACGTCCCAGTGCTGGGCGCGGGCGAGCCGGTCCTCGTCGACCCGGTCCGACGAGATCGCGATCGACGGCAGGTCCGACAGGAAGTTGTTCAGCAGGATCTGCTTGGCCGCCAGCGGCAGGAAGGGCAGCAGCGGCGCGGCCAGCGCCATGCTGACCATGTTGCCGAAGTTGGCGCTGGTGGTGATGCCGATGTACTTCAGCGTGTTGGCGAAGGTGCGGCGGCCCTCCTCGACGCCCTGGCACAGCACCTCGAGGCCGGCGCGCAGCAGCACCACGTCGGCGCTGTCGCGGGCGACGTCGACCGCGCCGTCGACCGAGATGCCGACATCGGCGGCATGCAGCGCCGGCGCGTCGTTGATGCCGTCGCCGAGGTAGCCGACGCCCAGCCCGCGGTGCTGCAGCGCGCGCACGATGCGCTCCTTGTGCTGCGGGTCGACCTCGACGAACAGCGTGGTCCGCTCGGCGCGGTGCCACAGCGCCTCGTCCTTCATCGCGTCGATCTGCTCGCCGGTCAGCATCGCGCCGGCGTCCAGGCCGACGCGCTGCGCGACATGGGCGGCGACATGGCGGTTGTCGCCGGTGACGACCTTGACCGCGACGCCCAGCGCGGCCAGCCGCGCCAGCGTCGCCTGCGCCGTCGCCCGGGGCGGGTCGGCAAAGCGCAGGAAGCCGGCCAGGCACATGCCGGCCTCGTCGTCGCGGCCATGGCCGCTGCGCGGCTCGACGCTGCGGGTGGCCAGCGCCAGCAGCCGGAAGCCGCGCTCGCCCTGTTCGCGGAACCAGGCCTCGAGCCGCGTCCGCTCGGCATCGTCCAGCGGCACGACCGTGCTGCCGCGGGCCACCTCGGTGCAGACGGCCAGCACGTTGGCGAACGCGCCCTTGGTGATGAACAGGTGCGGCCCGCCGCCCGCCGGCGCGACGACGATGCTCAACCGCTTGCGGATGAAGTCGTACGGGATCTCGTCGACCTTGGTCTGGCCGCGGCCGTCCAGCCCGGCGCGTTCGCCGGCGGCCACCAGCGCGGCGTCCAGCGGGTTGTCGATGCCGGTCTCGAGCGCGGCGTTCAGGTAGGCCAGGCGCAGCACCTCGGCGCTGGCGATGCCGTCGGCGTCGGTGGCCGCGTCGAGCACCAGCGTGCCTTCGGTCAGCGTGCCGGTCTTGTCGGTGCACAGCACGTCCATGCTGCCGAGGTTCTCGATCGCCTCGAGCTGGCGCACCAGCACGCCGCTGCGGGCCATGCGCCGCGCGCCGGCCGACAGCGTGACGCTGACGATCGCCGGCAGCAGCTCGGGCGACAGCCCGACGGCCAGCGCGACGGCGAACAGCATCGACTCGATCCAGGGCCGGCCCAGCCCCTGGTTGACGATCAGCACGAAAAGCACCATCACCACCATCACGCGCACCAGCAGCATGCCGAACTGCTGCACGCCGCGGGCGAATTCGGTCTCGGGCGCCACCGCGCGCAGCCGCTGCGCGACCGCGCCGAACGCGGTGCGCTCGCCGGTGTGCACCACCAGCACCGTCGCCGTGCCGCTGCGCACCGAGGTGCCGAGGTGGACCGCATTGGTGCGGCGGGCCAGCGGCGTCGACGCCGGCAGCACGCCGGGCTGCTTCTCGACCGGGAACGACTCGCCGGTGAGGCTGGCCTCGGACACCAGGAAGTCGCGCGCCGCCAGCACGATGCCGTCGGCGGGCACCAGGTTGCCGGCCGAGAGTTCGATCACGTCGCCGGCCACCAGCTCGCGCGTCGGCACGCTGCGCGCGCTGCCGTCGCGCAGCACCTTCGCGCTCAGCGCCAGCCGCTGGCGCAGCTGGGCGACCGCGTTCGACGCGCGGTACTCCTGCAGGAATCCCAGGCCGCTGCTGCCGAGCACGACGGCGACGATGATCGAGGCGTCGATCCATTCGCCCAGCGCCGCCGACACCAGGCCGCCGAAGACCAGGATCAGCACCAGCGGGCTCTCGAACTGCCGCAGCAGCAGCCGGGCGATGCCGGCCGCGGGTTCCTCGTCGATCGCGTTGGGGCCGTCCTGCACCAGCCGGCGCGCCGCCTCGGTCGCCGGCAGGCCCTGCGCTCCGCTGCGAAGGGCCGCGAGCAACTCGGCGCCGCTACGGCTCCAGCTGTCGGTGGTCGGGTCGTTGGCGGGGGCGATGCGGTCCATGGGCGCGACGGCCGGCTCATGCAAGTCTGGCCAGCCTGGCCAGTGTGCACGACGCCCGCCGCAGCGCCGGGCTCAAGGGAACTCGAAGCCGCCCTTGGGCGGATAGCCGGTCGCGCCGTAGACCAGCGTGTAGTGCTTGGCGTCGCGCTTGTGCTGGCCGACGGCGACGACGGTGATCGCCTCTTCGGTCTTCAGGAAGAAGAAGGTGCAGCCGTTCTCGCCCATGCCGAACGATTCATGGCGGCTGGACTGCAGCTTGGCCAGCGCGGTGTCGTTGCTGACCGCCGGCCCGCTGCGCCTGAGGTCGCCGCTGCCCTTGCCGCCGCCGATCATGCGCCCGAGCGCGGTCTTGACGGTGCTCTCGTTGAGGTCGAAGTCCTCGACCAGCTTGGCGACGAAGGGCGTCTGCTCGCGGTACTCGGTGCCGTCGTAGACCACCACCGCGCCCATCGCATCCGAGGGCGCCTTGCGTTCCTCCTCGTCCTTGCCGCCGAACAGGGTGTCGAAGAATCCAGCCCAGGCCTCGTAGGAGTAGAGCGCGTAGTCCGCCTTGTCGCCGACGCTGAACTTCCACCAGTAGGGCTCGGCGGTCTGGGACTTGGGATCGATCCTCGTCTCCTTGACCTGGCGCATCGCGTACACCGTGTCGCGCGAGATGAAGTCCCTGACGATCAGCAGCCGCTTCTGCGCGTCGTGCCTGGCGAAGCCGGCGTGCCCGAGCTGGCCCGCGTCGACCTCCTCGAGGATCTTCAGCAGCGCCTTGGCATCGCCGCGCTTGTACTCGGTCGCCTTGTCGGGCTCGAAGCCGACGATCACCTTGCGCTGCAGCGCCGCGCCGGCCTCGCGCAGCGGCGCCGGCGGGCCGTGCCGGGCCGGGGCCGCCTGATGCGGAGACGGCTGCCGGACCCGCTGCGCCATCGCATCGGCCTCGCGCTCGAGCGCCGGGTCGTCGTTCAGCGGCGTTCCATCCCGCTGCCGCGAGGTCGGCGCGACGCGGCCCTGCGCCTGCTGCACGACGTGCCAGGCCTCGTGCGGCAGCTCCCGTTCCTGGCCCGGCGCCAGGTGGATGTCGCGGCCCTGCGCACAGGCCAGCGCGCCCAGACGCTGCGGCAGCGCCGAATCGTGGTGCACGCGGACGCTGTCCATGGCCAGCCCCGAGAGCGCTTCGACGCCGGCCTTCACTCCGGCCGGCAGCGCCGCGACGCGCCCGGAGGCGGCCGGTGGCGCCGCATCGCCGCGCAGGCCGGCGAGCCAGGCCCGCTGCGCGGCCAGCCGCGGCCCCCGGTCGATCGCCTCGCGCTGCGCGAGCTGGGCGAGCGTCGAAGGGCGCCGGTCGGCGACACCGGCGACATCGCCGGCATCGGCGACATCGGAGGTCTTGCGGGCGCGAGCGGGCGCGGTTCCGGTGCGGCGCGGTGACCGCACGGCGGTCGCGGACTGGCGGGCTTGGGGCATGTCTGGCGGCTTCCGGGGCAGCGGGTGGTCGGTGGTCGGGCCGCGCAAGCCGGCCTGCGCAGCCGCCGCGAGCTTGACCGATCGCGCCGCCCGGCGCAATGGTTCGACGAGGGGGGTCAGCGGCCGCGCAGGAACAGGCCGTCGAGCTCGCGCAGCGTGAGCTGGCGCCAGGTCGGGCGGCCATGGTTGCACTGGTCGGCGCGCTCGGTGCGCTCCATGTCGCGCAGCAGCGCGTTCATTTCCGGCACGCTGAGCTGGCGGTTGGCGCGCACCGCGCCGTGGCAGGCCATCGTCGCCAGCAGTTCGTCACGGGCGCGCTGCACCACGCGCGACGCGTCGAGGTCGCCGAGTTCGGCCAGCACCGCACGGGCCAGCGCCACCGGGTCGGCGCCGGCCAGCGCGGCAGGACGGGCGCGCACCGCGAGCACGCCGGGCGACAGCGGCGCGACATCCAGCCCCAGCGCGGCCAGCGCCTCGGCCCGGGCCGAGGCGGTGGCGACCTCGGTCGGCGTGGCGGCGAAAGTGGCGGGGATCAGCAGCGGCTGCGCCGGCAAGGCCTGCCCGCCGGCGTCGCCCTGGGCCGCCTTCAGGCGCTCGTAGACGATGCGTTCGTGCGCCGCGTGCATGTCGACCACGACCAGTCCCTGGGCGTTCTCGGCCAGGATGTAGGCGCCTGCCAGCTGCGCCAGCGCGCGGCCCAGCGGCCAGGCCTCGGCAGTGGCGTCGGACGGCGCGGCGGCGGCCCGCACCTCGGCGGCCGCGGCGACGGTGCCGACCGCCGGCTGCGCGCCGGGCCAGCGCGGCGGCGGCTCCTGGGCGTAGAGCACCGCCAGGTCCTGCAGCCCGAGCCGGGTCTGGGCGCCGGTCACCGCCGGTCTCCAGGCCGGCCGGTCGGCCGCCGCGGGCCAGCCGGGCGCGGCGGCCACCGGCGCGGCGGCCGGCGCATCGGTGGCCTCGGCCACCAGCGGCGCCCGCGACGGCGCCAGCGCTGCCTCCACCGCATGGTGCACCGCCTGGTGCACCTCGCGGCCGTCGCGAAAGCGCACCTCGATCTTGGTCGGGTGCACGTTGACGTCGACCCGCAGCGGGTCGATCTCGACGAACAGCACCCAGCTCGGCTGGCGGTTGCCGTGCAGCACGTCGTCGTAGGCCGAACGCGCACCGTGGCCGATCAGCCGGTCGCGCACGTAACGGCCGTTGACATAGGCGTACTGCTGGTCGCTGCGGCTGCGCGCGGCGTCGGGCAGCCCGGCGCGGCCACGAACACGCAGCCCGCCGGCGATCAGGTCGACCGGCCGGCTCTGGGCGATGAACTCGGCGCCCAGCACGTCGGCCAGGCGCTGCTCGATCGCTGCCGGCCGCCACTGCTCGACCAGCCTGCCTTCGTGCCAGACCGCGAAGCCGACCTCGGGCCGCGCCAGCGCGTGGCGGCGCACCGCCTCCAGGCAATGGGCCAGCTCGGTGGCGTCGGTCTTCAGGAACTTGCGCCGCGCCGGCGTCGCGAAGAACAGCTCGCGCACCTCGACGCTGGTGCCCTGGGCACGGGCGGCCGGCTGCAGTTCGCCGCTGCGCGCGTCCAGCCGCGAGGCATGGGCGGCGTCGGCGGTGCGGCTGGCCAGGCTCAGGTCGGCGATCGAGGCGATCGCCGCCAGCGCCTCGCCGCGAAAGCCCATCGTCGCGACCGCTTCCAGGTCGTGCAGGCTGCCGATCTTGCTGGTGGCATGGCGCTCGAGCGCCAGCACCAGCTGGTCGGCCGGGATGCCGGTGCCGTCGTCCTCGACGACGATGCTGCGCACGCCGCCGGCGGCCAGCCGCACGGTGATCTGGCGGGCGCCGGCGTCCAGCGCGTTGTCGACCAGCTCGCGGACCACCGAGGCCGGCCGTTCGACGACCTCGCCGGCGGCGATCTGGCTGACCAATTCGTCGGGCAGCGCGCGGATCGGTCGGCGGGGCGGGAGACTCATTGCACGATTATCTGGGCCGCGGTGCTGCGGCCCCGGCGGCGCGCCGTCGGCGGCGGTCGGCCGCCATCGGCCGGCCTCGATAATCCGCCGCCATGGACACCCTGATCACGCTGGTCGACTTCATTCTCCATGTCGACCGCCACCTGCGCGAATTCGTCGACGCCTACGGCGGCTGGGTCTATGCGCTGCTGTTCCTGATCGTCTTCGTCGAGACCGGGCTGGTGGTGATGCCGTTCCTGCCGGGCGATTCGCTGCTGTTCGTCGTCGGCGCGCTGGCCGGCGCCGGGATGATGAACTACCCGCTGGTGATGCTGCTGCTGGTGCTGGCCGCGGTGGCCGGCGACCAGGTCAACTACAGCATCGGCCGCTACGTCGGGCCGCGGGTGTTCGACTGGGAGCACTCGCGCTGGTTCAACCGCCGCGCCTTCGACCAGGCGCACGCCTTCTACGAGAAGTACGGCGGCATCACGCTGGTGCTGGCGCGCTTCATGCCTTTCGTCCGCACCTTCGTGCCCTTCGTCGCCGGCGTCGCCGAGATGAGCCGGCCGAAGTTCAGCTTCTACAACGTCGCCGGCGCGCTGCTGTGGGTGGTGGGCCTGGTGACGGCCGGCTACCTGTTCGGAAACATGCCCTGGGTGCAGGCCAACCTCAGCAAGATCATCTGGGCGATGATCATCATTCCCGGGCTGGTGGCGATCTACGGCGGCTGGCGCGCCAGCCGCGCCGGCGATCTGCAAGCCGACCGTCAGGTTTGACACCGCCCGGCTGGCACAATGATCGGCTGTTCAGGTACGCGGCGGACGGCGGGTCCGGAAAACAATGGATGAACACGACGAGGGCGCCAAGGTCGGCTTGTGGGTGGTGCTGGGCATCATCACGCTGCTGCTGTTCGGGCTGATCGGCGGGCTGGCGCTCCGGGCGATGCACGCCAAGCAGGCGCCCAAGCCGGTGGCGGTGGCGGCGACCCCGGCGGCTGCGCCGGCCGCCTCGGCGGTGGCCGACGCCGACGTGGTGGTTGACGTGCCGCTGAGCGGCGAGATCGTCGCCCGCATCTTCTTCGAGCTCGACAAGGCCGATCTGCAGCCAGACGCCGCCGCGGCGTTGAAGCCGGCGCTCGAGGCGCTGGCCGGCGCGGCGGGCAAGAAGCTGGTGATCGCCGGCTTCCACGACCCCAGCGGCGACGCCGCGCACAACGCCGAACTGGCCAAGCAGCGCGCCAAGGCCGTGCGTGCCGCGCTGACCGCGCAGGGTGCCGATGCGGCCCGGGTGCAGCTGCGCAAGCCCGAGCAGACCGCGCTGGGCGGCCCGCCCGAGGAAGCCCGCCGCGTCGAGGTGCGGCTGGTCGATTGAGCGGCTACAGCGTGCGCTGCCGCGCCAGCGGCGGGTTGCGCGCGAAATAGCGGCGGATGCCGGTGTGCAGCGCCTCGACCAGCTGCTGCTGGTAGTCGGGGTCGCGCAGCCGGGCTTCCTCGTCGGGGTTCGAGATGAAGGCGGTCTCGACCAGGATGCTGGGGATGTCGGGCGCCTTCAGCACCGCGAAGCCGGCCTGCTCGACATTGCGCTTGTGCAGGTTGCCGACCTTGCCGATGCGCTCGAGCACCTCGCGGCCGATGCGCAGGCTGTCCTTGATCTGCGCCGCGGTGCTCATGTCCAGCATCGTGCGCAGCACCTGGGCGTCCTTCATCGCGACGGTGTTCAGACCGCCGACCGCGTCGGCGGCGTTCTCCTTGTTGGCCATCCAGCGCGCGGCGGCGCTGCTGGCGCCGGTCTCCGACAGCGCGAACACCGACGCGCCGCGCGCGGTCGGCGTGAAGAACGCGTCGGCATGGATCGAGACGAACAGGTCGGCCTGCACCCGCCGCGCCTTGCGCACCCGCTCGTGCAGCGGCACGAAGTAGTCGGCATCGCGGGTCAGCATCGCGCGCATGCCGGGCACGCTGTTGATGCGATCGCGCAGCTGCAGCGCCACCGCCAGCACCACGTCCTTCTCGCGCAGCCCGCTGGGGCCGACCGCGCCGGGGTCCTCGCCGCCATGGCCGGGGTCGATCGCGACGATCACCAGGCGGTCGATCTGCTGCTGCTCCTCGCTGTCCACGCCGGGCGGATGCGGCGCCGGCGAGGACTGCGGCGCCGGCGAGGACTGCAGCGGCGTCACGGCGGGCGGCGCCGCGGCGGCCAGCGGCTTCTCGAGGCGGACGATGAATTCGCCCAACGCATCCTGCATGCTGCGTGCGGCCCGGGCTTCGGCGGCCTCGCGATCGCGGATCAGTTCGAGCAGCGGGTCGCGTGCCTCGGTCGGGTAGAGGTCGAACACCAGCCGGTGCTGGTAGGCCGCCACCGGCGCCAGCGTGAACTGCTGCGGCGCCACCGGCTGCTTCAGGTCGATCACCAGCCGCACCACCCGCGGCTGGTTCTGGCCGACCCGCACCCCGGCGATGAACGGGTCGTCGGCGCGCACCTTGCCGACCAGCTCGCGCAGCGCCGGGTTCAGCTCGAGCGAGTCGATGTCGATCACCAGCCGCGGCGGGTTGTCGACCAGGGCCTGCCGCGCCACCAGTGCCTGGTCGCTTTCGATCGTCACCCGGCTGTAGTCCTCGGCCGGCCAGACCCGCACCGCGACGATGGTGGCGCCGAAGGCCAGGTCGGCCGCGCCCAGCGTCAGCACCAGCGCGCCCAGGCGCTGCAGCGCGGCGCGGCGGCCCGGTGCCCCGGCGGGTCCTGTCATGCCAGCAGCGCCGCCCCCAGCGGCGTCAGGGCCTGCACGCGAACCCAGCGCCGGTCGCCCTCGCCGGGGTCGATCTGCACCCAAAGGTCGGGCCCGGGCAATTGGCCTTCGGCCTTGTCGGGCCATTCGGCGATCTTCAGACCGGGCCGGGCGAACACCTCGCGAAAGCCCGCGTCGGCCCATTCGCGCGGGTCGTCGAAGCGGTAGAAGTCGAAATGCGCGGCCTCGCCGCCGTCGGCCAGCCGGTACGGTTCCATCACCGTGTAGGTCGGGCTCCTGACGCGGCCGGCCACCCCCAGCGCGCGCAGCAGGTGGCGCACGAAGGTCGTCTTGCCGGCCCCCAGCGGGCCCTGCAGCGCGATGAAGGCGCGGGAGATGCCGGGCCGCGCGGCCAGCTGGCGCGCCCAGGCTTCGCACGCGGCCTCGTCCGGCCAGTCGAGCTGGCGGGTTTCTAGAATCGATCGATGGTCGAACGTCAAGGGCAGGGTCACGATCCGACTGCGGCGCCCGAAGCTGGGCGGGACGCCAGGCTGGCCGGGCTGTGGCCGCAATGTCAGGGCTGGGCCCGGGCGCTCGGATTCTCCCAGATCGGGGTCGCAGAGGTGGACCTGGCCGCCGCCGAGCCCGGCCTGCTGGCCTGGCTGGAGGCTGGCTTTCACGGCGGCATGGGCTACATGGCAGCGCACGGCCTGAAGCGCGCCCGCCCGGCCGAGCTGGTGCCGGGCACGCTGCGGGTGATCACCGCGCGGATGGACTACCTGCCGCGCAGCGCCGCCGACGGCTGGCAGGCGCTGGCCTTCGACCGGCTGGCCGACCCGCGGCAGGCGGTGGTCTCGCTCTACGCCCGGGGCCGTGATTACCACAAGGTGCTCAGGCAGCGCCTGCAGCAGCTGGCCGACCGGCTGCAGGCCGCGGTCGGGCCGTTCGGCCACCGCGTGTTCACCGATTCGGCGCCGGTGCTTGAAGTGGAACTGGCCGCGCGCAGCGGCCTGGGCTGGCGCGGCAAGCACACGCTGCTGCTGTCGCGCGAGGCCGGGTCGATGTTCTTCCTCGGCGAGATCTACGTCGACCTGCCGCTGCCGCCGACCGCGCTGGTCGGCGCCCATTGCGGCGAGTGCAGCGCCTGCATCACCGCCTGTCCGACCGGCGCGATCATCGCGCCGTACCGGCTCGACGCGCGGCGCTGCATCTCGTACCTAACGATCGAGCACCAGGGCCCGATCCCGGTCGAGTTCCGTGCCGCGCTCGGCAACCGCATCTACGGCTGCGACGACTGCCAGCTCGCCTGCCCGTGGAACAAGTTCGCGCAGCGCTCGACCTTGCCCGATTTCGACACCCGCGCGCCGCTCGGCGATGCCACGCTGCTGGCGCTGTGGGCCTGGGACGAGGCCGGCTTCCTGCGCCTGACCGAAGGCAGCGCGATCCGCCGCATCGGCTTCGGCCGCTGGCGCCGCAACCTGGCGGTGGCGCTGGGCAATGCCTGGCGCGAGACCGGCGACGAGGCGCTGGCCGCCGCGCTGCAGGCGGCGCTGCCCGGCGCCGACGCGCTGCTGGCCGAGCACGTCGTCTGGGCGCTGGCGCAGCGCCCGCGCGCTGGCTAGGCGAAGGTCACCCAGTCGGCGAACTCGTCCGCATCCAGGTGCGGCAGCGTGTTGTTGCTGACCAGCGCGTGGCGCTTCGCGTTGAAGTGGAACTCGGTGACCGCGCTGTTGCGGATGCGCATGTTCAGGTCGATCGTCACCTCGGGCGCGACACCCAGCACCAGCCCGACGGCGGTGGAGATCGGGCCGCCGCTGCTGACCATCAGCACCTCGGCGTCGCCCAGGCTTCGCACATGGTCCATGGCCGCGGCGACGCCGGCGACGAAGTCGGCATAGCTCGGCATGCCCGCGGGCCGGGTGCGGCCGGCCATCCAGGCGGCCAGCCCTTCGCGCAGCAGCCTGAAGTGGCAGCGGTACAGCTCGGGCGTGTCCGGCCGGGGCAGCGCTTGCGGGTGCACCGCGCTGATCACGGCATGGCTGTCGTACTCGTTCAGGCCGGCCCGGCGCAGCGGCTCGGGTGCGCCGCCCAGCCCGGCGGCGATCGCCTCCAGGCTCTGGATCTGCCGCACCAGGGTGCCGGTGATCGCCGCGTCGAAGTGCCGGCCGCGCGAACCGAAATACCGACCCAGCTGTTCGCACTGGCGCCGGCCCAGCGAGCTCAGCTGGTCGTAGTTGTCGCTGCCGAACGAGGCCTGGCCGTGGCGCACGAGGTAGAGGGTTCCCATCGGCGCCGGATTGTCCGGACGCGTCGCTGCCGGGCTTGTCGCCGCGGCGACCCGACGCCGGGTCCTCGCATTGGTGCGCATCGCGCACCCGCTGGGTGCGGCGCCGACGGTCGCCCAAAAAAGATGCCCTCCGGCATCGGCTGCCGGAGGGCTGGACGAAGGGGCCGATGCCCCGCTGAGGAGATAGACAGACACCGTTGCAGGGTGTCGGACAGCCCACAGCAAGCCTCGTGCCCACCAGTACACTGCGCCGCGATGAACGTGCTGGGCTTCGAATCCTCCTGCGACGAGACCGGCGTGGCCCTCGTCGCGACCCGGCCCGATGGCCCGCCGCTGCTGCGGGCCCACGCGCTGCACAGCCAGGTCCAGATGCACGAGGCCTATGGCGGCGTGGTGCCCGAACTGGCCTCGCGCGACCACATCCGCCGCGTCCTGCCGCTGACCCGCCGGGTGCTGGCCGACGCCGGCGCCACGCTGGCCGGGGTCGACGTGGTCGCCTTCACCCGCGGGCCCGGACTGGCCGGCGCGCTGCTGGTCGGTGCCGGTGTGGCCTGCGCGCTGGCCGCCGCGCTGGGCCGGCCGACGCTGGGCATCCACCACCTGGAGGGCCATCTGCTGTCGCCGTTCCTGTCGGCCGATCCGCCCGAGTTTCCGTTCGTCGCGCTGCTGGTCTCGGGCGGCCACACCCAGCTGATGCGCGTCGATGGCGTCGGCCGCTACACGCTGCTGGGCGAGACGATCGACGACGCCGCGGGCGAGGCCTTCGACAAGTCGGCCAAGCTGATCGGCCTGGGCTACCCGGGCGGGCCGGCGCTGGCGCGGCTGGCCGCGCTCGGCCGGGACGATGCCTACCCGCTGCCGCGGCCGCTGCTGCACAGCGGCGACCTGGACTTCTCGTTCGCCGGCCTGAAGACCGCGGTGATGACCCAGCACCGCAAGCTCGGCGCTTCGCCGACGCCGGCGCAGCGGGCCGACCTGGCGGCCAGCACCCAGGCGGCGATCGTCGAGGTGCTGGTCAAGAAGTCGCTGGCCGCACTGAAGGCCGCCGGCCTGCAGCGGCTGGTGGTGTCGGGCGGGGTCGGCGCCAATGCCGAACTTCGCCGGCAACTGAACGAGGCTGCGCGCCGCCGCGGGCTGCGTGTGCACTACCCGGAATTGACACTGTGTACCGACAACGGCGCAATGATCGCGCTGGCCGCGGCGATGCGGCTGCAGGGCGGTGTCGCGGTTGCGCAGCACGCCTATGCCTTCGACGTGCGGCCGCGCTGGCCGCTGGACCAGATCGACGGCTGATCCAGCGCCGGACATTTCTCGGAGATTTCATGCGCCCCACCATCGCCCGGCTGCCCGGCAGCAAGATCCGCGAGGTCGCCAACGCCGGCCTCGGCCGTACCGACGTGCTGCCGTTCTGGTTCGGCGAGAGCGACGAGGTCACGCCGGCGGTGGTGCGCCAGGCGGCGGCCGATTCGCTGCTGCGCGGCGAGACCTTCTACAGCCACAACCTGGGCCTGGCCGAGCTGCGCGATGCGCTGCGCGGCTACACCGCCGGGCTGCACGGCGACCCCGGGCCGGACCGCATCGCCGTGACCTCGTCCGGCGTCACCGGGCTGATGATCTCGATGCAGCTGCTGGTCGATGCCGGCGACGAGGTCGTCGTCGTCGTGCCGGTGTGGCCGAACCTGCCGGCGCAGCCGGCGATCCTCGGCGCCCGGGTCACCCGGGTGGCGCTGGCGCCCGATGCCGCCGGCGCCTGGCGGCTCGACGTGGACCGGTTGCTCGCGGCGGTGACGCCGGCGACCCGCGTGCTGCTGCTGAACGCGCCGAACAACCCCACCGGCTGGACGCTGAGCCGTGCTGAGCAGCAGGCCCTGCTGGACCACTGCCGGCGCACCGGCACCTGGATCGTCGCCGACGAGGTCTACGAGCGGGTGTGGTTCGGCGAGGGCAGGGCAGCGCCGAGCTTTCTCGACATCGCCGCCGCCGACGACCGCCTGGTCGTCGTCAACAGCTTCTCGAAGAGCTTCCTGATGACCGGCTGGCGGCTGGGCTGGCTGGTGCTGCCCCCGGGCCATCTCGATGCGGTGGGCAAGCTGCTCGAGTTCAACAGCTCCTGCGCGCCGGTGTTCGTGCAGCGCGGCGCGCTGGCGGCGCTGGCGATCGCCGACGACTTCGTGCCGCAGCTGGTCGCCCGCCTGAAGGCTGGCCGCGACGCGCTGTGCCCGGCGCTCGCCGCACTGCCCGGCGTCCGACTGGCCACGCCGCTGGGCGGCCTGTACGCGTTCTTCCGCGTGCCGGGCGCCGACGATTCGCTGGCCTTCGCGAAGCACCTGGTCGCCGACCACGGCCTCGGCCTGGCACCGGGCGCGGCCTTCGGCGGCGAAGGGGAGGGCTGGCTGCGCTGGTGCTTCGCGTCGCAGGACACGGCGCGGCTGGCGCAGGGCGTGGACCGGCTGCGCGACGCGTCGAGGCTATAATCCGTTGGTTTTGCGCATCGGGCCTTCCCGGTTCGCAATGCAAAGCACGGCGCAGGTTGGTTTCACCGGCGACCGCAAGTCAGAAACCGGAAACCGCTGCTGGCGACGCGTTGTCAGGAATGGCGGCTTCCAATCACACAGGAAACACCATGTCCGTCGACAAGGCGCAACGCGCCGCCACCGTGGCCGGCAACGCCCGCAGCACTGGCGATACCGGTTCCCCCGAAGTGCAGGTCGCGCTGCTGACCGCGCGCATCAACGACCTGACGCCGCACTTCAAGACCCACCTGAAGGACCACCACGGCCGCCGTGGCCTGCTGCGCATGGTCAGCCGCCGGCGCAAGCTGCTCGACTACCTGAAGGGCAAGGCGCCCGAGCGCTACACCGCGCTGATCGCCAAGCTGGGCCTGCGCAAGTAAGCGCCCGATGAGCAAGAGAGCCTGTCTGGCATCCCCCAGCACAGGCTCTCGTCGTTTTGGAGCCGACCGTCCCGCGATGGGCAGTGCTGTGTCATTCCAACGGTGTCCTGAAGGCAGCGGACCTCACTGGAATGGCATCCCGCCCGCGAGACCCGACGCTCCCGGTCTGAACCCGGCGCCGCCGCGAGTGCGCCGCATCACGGCAAGTTAGCCACCGGAGACATCGTTCCATGAGCCTGTTCAACAAAGTCACCAAGACCTTCACCTGGGGCAACCACCAGGTCCGGATGGAAACCGGCGAGATCGCCCGCCAGTCCACCGGCGCCGTGCTGGTCGACATCGACGGCACCGTCGTGCTGGCCACCGTGGTCGCGCGCACCGAGGCCAAGGCCGGCCAGGACTTCTTCCCGCTGACCGTCGACTACATCGAGAAGACCTACGCCGCCGGCAAGATCCCGGGCAGCTTCTTCAAGCGCGAAGGCCGCCCGAGCGAGCTGGAGACGCTGACCAGCCGCCTGATCGACCGCCCGATCCGCCCGCTGTTCCCCGAGGGCTTCTTCAACGAGGTGCAGGTCGTCGTGCACGTGCTGAGCCTGAACCCCGAGGTGCAGGCCGACATCGCCGCGATGATCGCGACCAGCGCCGCGCTGTCGGTCTCGGGCATCCCGTTCAACGGGCCGATCGGTGCCGCCCGCGTCGGCTACGTCAACGGCCAGTACGTGCTGAACCCCGGCAAGACCGAGCTGGCCTACAGCCAGATGGACCTGGTCGTCGCCGGCACCGAAGCCGCGGTGCTGATGGTCGAGTCCGAGGCCGACCAGCTGAGCGAAGAGGTGATGCTCGGCGCGGTGGTCTACGGCCACGAGCAGGGCAACATCGCGATCAACGCGATCCACGAGCTGGTGCGCGAGGCCGGCAAGCCCGAGTGGAGCTGGTCCGCCCCGGCCAAGAACGAGCCCTTCATCGCCCGCGTCACCGAGCTGGCCGAAGCCCCGCTGCGCGCCGCCTACCAGATCCGCAGCAAGCAGGCGCGCACCCAGGCCTGCCGCGAGGTCACCGCCAACGTGCTGGCGGCGCTGAAGGCCGACGGCACCGAGTTCGACAAGGTCGAGGTCGAAGGCCTGCTGTTCGAGATCGAGGCGCGCATCGTGCGCGGCCAGATCCTCGCCGGCGAGCCGCGCATCGACGGCCGCGACACCCGCACCGTGCGGCCGATCGAGATCCGCACCGGCGTGCTGCCGCGCACCCACGGCTCGGCGCTGTTCACCCGTGGCGAGACGCAGGCGCTGGTCGTCGCGACGCTGGGCACCGACCGCGACGCGCAGCGCATCGACGCGCTGGCCGGTGACTTCGAAGACCGCTTCATGCTGCACTACAACATGCCCCCGTTCGCCACCGGCGAGACCGGCCGCGTGGGCAGCCCGAAGCGGCGCGAGATCGGCCACGGCCGGCTCGCCAAGCGCGCGCTGATCGCGGTGCTGCCGAGCAAGGAGGAGTTTCCGTACTCGGTGCGGGTGGTCAGCGAGATCACCGAGTCGAACGGCTCGTCGTCGATGGCCTCGGTCTGCGGCGGCGCGCTGTCGCTGCTCGACGCCGGCGTGCCGCTGAAGGCGCATGTGGCCGGCATCGCGATGGGCCTGATCAAGGAAGGCAACCGCTTCGCGGTGCTGACCGACATCCTGGGCGACGAGGACCACCTCGGCGACATGGACTTCAAGGTCGCCGGCACCACCGGCGGCATCACCGCGCTGCAGATGGACATCAAGATCCAGGGCATCACCAAGGAGATCATGCAGGTCGCGCTGGCGCAGGCCAAGGAGGCGCGCCTGCACATCCTGGGCAAGATGCAGGAGGCCGTCAGCGGCGCCCGCGCCGAGGTGTCGCAGTTCGCGCCGCGCCTGTACACGATGAAGATCAACCCCGAGAAGATCCGCGACGTGATCGGCAAGGGCGGCGCGACGATCCGCGCGCTGACCGACGAGACCGGCTGCACGATCGACATCGGCGAGGACGGCACGATCACCATCGCGTCGACGGATGCCGAGAAGGCCGAGCACGCGAAGAAGCGCATCGCCGAGATCACCGCCGAGGCCGAGATCGGCAAGGTCTACGAAGGCCCGATCACCAAGATCCTGGACTTCGGCGCGCTGGTCAACATCCTGCCCGGCAAGGACGGCTTGCTGCACATCAGCCAGATCGCCCACCAGCGGGTCGAGAACGTCACCGACTTCCTGAAGGAAGGCCAGGTCGTCAAGGTCAAGGTGCTCGAGACCGACGAGAAGGGCCGCATCAAGCTGTCGATGAAGGCGCTGCTCGAGCGTCCGGAAGGCATGGAGGAAGAGCGCTTCGAGCGCCCGCGCCGCGAGTACGGCGACCGTCCGGACCGCGGCCCCCGCGGTGATCGCGGCGACCGGGGCGATCGCCCGCCGCGCCGCGAGCGCAGCGACCGGCCCGAGCGCGCCGAAGCGCCCGCTGGCGATGCGCCGGCAACCGAGGCCGCGGCCCCGGCGCCCGAGGCGGCGGCGGCCGACGCCAATCCGTCGAACCCGGGCTGACCTCGATCTCCCGCGGAGACTGAAGCCCATGCGTGCGATCGCGATGACCGCCTTCGGCGGCCCCGAGGTGCTGGCCGAGACCACCCGCCCCGACCCGGTGCCCGTCGCCGGCGAGCTGCTGGTGAAGGTGACCGCCTCGGGCATCAACCGGCCCGACGTGCTGCAGCGCAAGGGCGCCTACGCTCCGCCGCCCGGTGCGTCGGACCTGCCCGGGCTGGAGATCGCCGGCACGATCGTCGGCGGCGATGCGGTCGAACTCGCCGCTGCCGGCTTCCGGATCGGCGACCGTGTCTGCGCGCTGGTCGCCGGCGGCGGCTATGCCGAACTGTGCGCCGCGCCGATCGCGCAATGCCTGCCGGTGCCCGCGGGGTTGAGCGACGTCGAGGCGGCCAGCCTGCCCGAGACCTACTTCACCGTCTGGTCCAACGTCTTCGATCGCGGCCGCCTGCAGCCCGGCGAGACGCTGCTGGTTCAGGGCGGCTCGAGCGGCATCGGCGTCACTGCGATCCAGCTGGCCAGGGCAATGGGCGCGAAAGTCATCGTCACCGCCGGCAGCGCCGACAAGGTCGCCGCCTGCGTCGCGCTGGGCGCCGATGTCGGCATCGACTACAAGACCCAGGACTTCGTCGCCGAGGTCAAGTCGGCCACCGGCGGCAAGGGTGCCGATGTCGTGCTCGACATGGTCGCCGGCCCCTACGTGGCGCGCGAGGTGCAATGCCTGGCCGACGACGGCCGCATCGTGATCATCGCGGTGCAGGGCGGCATCGACGCCGGCTTCAACGCCGGCGATCTGCTGCGCCGCCGCATCACGATCACCGGCTCGACGCTGCGGCCGCGGCCGATCGCCTTCAAGGGCGCGATCGCCGCGGCGCTGAGGAAGAACGTCTGGCCGCTGATCGAGGCCGGCCGCATCAAGCCGGTGATCCATCGCGTGTACCCGGCGGCGCAGGCGGCGCAGGCCCATGCGCTGATGGAATCGAGCCAGCACGTCGGCAAGATCGTGCTCGACTGGACCCTCTGAGGACTGAAGACCATGCGACGCAAACTCGTGGCCGGCAACTGGAAGATGCACGGCAGCCACCCGGCCAATGCCGCGCTGCTGGCCGGCATCACCGCGGCGCGGCCGTTCGGCTGCGACGTTGCGGTGTGCGTGCCGTTTCCCTACCTCGGCGAAACCGCGGTGGCGCTGGCCGCCAGCGAGCTGCGCTGGGGCGCGCAGGACTGCTCGGCGCACGAGCAAGGCGCCTACACCGGCGAGGTGTCGGCGGTGATGCTGGCCGAGTTCGGCTGCCGCTACGTCATCGTCGGCCACAGCGAGCGCCGGCAGTACCACGGCGAGACCGACCAACTGGTGGCCGACAAGGCCAAGGCGGCGCTGGCCAAGGGCATCACGCCGATCGTCTGTGTCGGCGAGACGCTGGCCCAGCGCGAGGCCGGCGAGACCGAGGCCGTGGTCAAGCGCCAGCTGTCGGCGGTGATCCACACGCTGGCGCATTGCGCCGGCGAGATGGTCGTCGCCTACGAGCCGGTCTGGGCCATCGGCACCGGCAAGGTCGCCACGCCCGAGCAGGCGCAGGCGGTGCATGCGCTGCTGCGCGCGCAGCTGAAGGCCGCGACGCCGCATGCCGACGCGATGAAGATCCTCTACGGCGGCAGCATGAAGCCCGACAACGCGGCCTCGCTGCTGGCCCAGCCCGACATCGACGGCGGCCTGATCGGCGGCGCCAGCCTGAAGGCGGCCGACTTCGTCGCCATCTGTCGCGCCGCGGGCTGACCCCGGCAGCGGCCGACCCCGTTTATCTGGAGAGACGAGCGAAATGCAGATTTGGATGAACCTCGTGCTGGTGGTGCAGTTGCTGGCCGCCATCGCGATGATCGGCCTGGTGCTGATCCAGCACGGCAAGGGCGCCGACATGGGCGCCTCTTTCGGCAGCGGCGCCTCGGGCAGCCTGTTCGGCGCCACCGGCAGCGCCAACTTCATGTCGCGGTCGACGGCGGTCTGCGCCGCGATCTTCTTCGTCTGCACCTTGTCGCTGGCCTTCTTCTCGAACAGCGCGACGATGCGTGCCCCCGCCGAGGGCAGCAGCGTGCTCGACCGTGCCGCGGCTCCCGCTGCGCCGCCGTCGGCCGCCCAGGCGGTGCCCGCGCCGACCGGCCTGCCGGCCCCGATGGCCGCGCCCGCGGCCGCTGGCGGATCGGCGCCGGCCAAGTGAGGCAACTGGGTGTCGGCGTCGCATCGAGCTACGCAGTAACCCGGAGAATTCGGCATTTCAGGCTATAGAATTCAACGCTGTTCGGTGAGCCATACCTCACGCAAGCCGAGCAGTTCGCAAGCGGTCGGGTGCAAGTCCGGCCACTGCGCCGTCGTGGTGAAATTGGTAGACACGCTATCTTGAGGGGGTAGTGGCGAAAGCTGTGCGAGTTCGAGTCTCGCCGACGGCACCATGGAATCAAGGCAGGTCAGCGTCTTATCCGGCCGCTGGCTTGCGCGCCCTCAGGACATGACAGGGAGCAAGAGCGGCGCGCTCTGCAGGCAACCTCGGCGGTTGCAGGCGGCGCGCTTTTTCTTCGGCCGGATGCGTCCGTAGCGTCTCAACCCAAAGCCATTGCCGCCACCATGGACCTGCAACAGTACCTCCCTGTCATCCTGTTCATCCTGGTCGGCGTCGGGGTCGGCGTTGCGCCGCAGTTGCTGGGCTACCTGCTCGGGCCGCAGCGCCCCGACGCGGCGAAGAACAGCCCCTACGAGTGCGGCTTCGAAGCCTTCGAGGACGCGCGCATGAAGTTCGACGTGCGCTACTACCTCGTGGCCATCCTGTTCATCCTGTTCGACTTGGAGATCGCTTTCCTGTTCCCCTGGGCGGTGTCGCTGCACGACATCGGGGCGTCAGGTTTCTGGGCGATGATGGTCTTCCTCACCATCCTCGTGGTGGGCTTCGTCTACGAATGGAAGAAGGGCGCCCTGGATTGGGAATGAACGCACGCCGGCGACAAGAACACGAGGATCATCATGGGCATTGAAGGCGTACTGAAGGAAGGCTTCGTCACCACCTCGGTGGACAAGCTGATCAACTGGTCGAAGACCGGATCGCTGTGGCCGATGACCTTCGGGCTGGCCTGCTGCGCGGTGGAGATGATGCACGCCGGTGCGGCGCGCTACGACATCGACCGCTTCGGCATGCTGTTCCGTCCCAGCCCGCGGCAGAGCGACCTGATGATCGTCGCCGGCACCCTCTGCAACAAGATGGGGCCGGCGCTGCGCAAGGTCTACGACCAGATGGCCGAACCGCGCTGGGTACTGAGCATGGGTTCCTGCGCCAACGGCGGCGGCTATTACCACTACAGTTACTCGGTGGTGCGCGGCTGCGACCGCATCGTGCCGGTCGATGTCTACGTGCCGGGATGCCCGCCCACCGCCGAGGCGCTGCTCTACGGCATCCTGCAGCTGCAGGCCAAGATTCGCCGCGAAAACACCATCGCCCGCGCCTGACATGACCGTTCGACTCGACAAGCTGCAGGCCGCGCTCGAAGCGGCGCTGGGCAACAGGATCAAGACCCTCCGGCGCGAGCGCGGCGAGATCACGATCACCGTCGCGGCCGCCGACTACCTCGGCGTCGCCCGCACGCTTCACGACGACGAAACGCTGAAGTTCGAGCAGCTGATCGACCTCTGCGGCATCGACTACAGCCAGTGGAAGGACCAGCCCTGGGACGGCCCGCGCTTCTGCGTGGTCTCGCACCTGCTGTCGGTCGGCCTGAACTGGCGCGTGCGGCTGAAGGTGTTCGCGCCCGACGACGACGTGCCGGTGGTGGCTTCGCTGACCGAGCTCTGGTCGTCGGCGAACTGGTTCGAGCGCGAGGCCTTCGACATGATCGGCGTGGTCTTCGACGGCCATGTCGACCTGCGCCGCATCCTCACCGACTACGGCTTCATCGGCCATCCGCTGCGCAAGGACTTCCCGGTCTCGGGCCATGTCGAGATGCGCTACGACGCCGAGAAGAAGCGGGTGATCTACCAGCCGGTGACGATCGAGCCGCGCGAGATCACGCCGCGCATCATCCGCGAAGACAACTATGGCGGACTCCACTGACCATGGCCGAGATCAAGAACTACACGCTCAATTTCGGCCCGCAGCACCCCGCCGCGCACGGCGTGCTGCGCCTGGTGCTCGAGCTCGACGGTGAAGTGATCCAGCGCGCCGACCCGCACATCGGCCTGCTGCACCGTGCCACCGAGAAGCTGGCCGAGAGCAAGACCTTCATCCAGAGCCTGCCCTACATGGACCGGCTGGACTACGTCTCGATGATGTGCAACGAGCACGCCTACTGC
>JAEUOY010000021.1 GCA_016790515.1 Burkholderiaceae bacterium
GGACGTGGTCAAGAACTACCAGCGCAAGACCTTCGACGAGCTGAAGGCCAAGTACCACAACCTCGACCTGCTGCTGATCGACGACGTGCAGTTCTTCGCCGGCAAGGACCGCACGCAGGAGGAGTTCTTCAACGCCTTCGAGGCGCTGCTGGCCAAGCGCGCGCACATCATCATGACCAGCGACACCTACCCGAAGGGGCTGGTGGACATCGACGAGCGGCTGACCAGCCGCTTCGATGCCGGGCTGACGGTGGCCATTGAGCCGCCCGAGCTCGAGATGCGGGTCGCCATCCTGATCCGCAAGGCGCTGGCCGAGGGCGCCGAGATGCCCGAGGACGTGGCCTTCTTCATCGCCAAGAACGTGCGCGCCAACGTGCGCGAGCTCGAGGGCGCGCTGCGCAAGGTGCTGGCCTACAGCCGCTTCAGCCACAAGGACATCAACATCAACCTCGCGCGCGAAGCGCTGAAGGACCTGCTGTCGATCCAGAACCGGCAGATCTCGGTCGAGAACATCCAGAAGACGGTGGCCGACTTCTACAAGATCAAGATCGCCGACATGTACAGCAAGAAGCGGCCGGCCTCGATCGCCAAGCCGCGCCAGATCGCGATGTACCTGGCCAAGGAGATGACGCAGAAGAGCCTGCCCGAGATCGGCGAGCTGTTCGGCGGCCGCGACCACACCACGGTGCTGCACGCGGTGCGCAAGATCGGCAGCGACCGGCAGAAGGACGGCGAGCTGAACCAGCAGCTGCACGTGCTGGAACAGACGCTCAAGGGCTGAGTGTGGACGCAAGGCAATGCCTGCGCATTGACTTGCGCCTCACGAAGCGCCCCGGCATGCAGGCCGGGGCGTTGGGGGCATTCGTGGTCGGCTGTCAAGGCACAGCCGTGTGGACAAGTCCCGGACAAGCGGACGGTCATCCACAGGCCGAAGACCGAACGAGAAGTTGTTGTCGGTCGAGGGCCGAGTTCCAGGGCTCCGGCCCACAGGGTTCGGCCGCGGCTAAAGCCTTGAAAAGACGGGCGAAAATAGCGTTGTTCACAAAAAGACCCGCTCTCTACCAGAACTACCAAGTTCAAAGAGGAAGACATGATCGTTCTGAAAGCGCCGCAACAGAAGTTGCTCGAGGCCCTGCAAAGCGTGGCTGGCATCGTCGAGCGCCGCCACACGCTGCCGATCCTGGCCAACGTGCTGCTGCGCAAGACCGGTGAGCAGATCGAGTTCACGACCAGCGACCTCGAGATCCAGGTGCGCACCCAGGCCGAGCTCGGCGGCGACCCGGGCAACCTGTCGACCACGGTGGGTGCGCGCAAGCTGATCGACATCCTGCGCAGCCTGCCGCCCGACCAGGTGGTGACGATCAGCGCAGCCGCCAACAAGCTGACGCTGACCGGCGGCAAGAGCCGCTTCACGCTGCAGACGCTGCCGGCCGACGACTTCCCGCTGGTCAACGAGGCGGTCGATTTCGGCCCGGCGTTCGCGGTGCCGCAGAAGACGCTGAAGACGCTGATCAACCAGGTGCACTTCGCGATGGCGGTGCACGACATCCGCTACTACCTGAACGGCATCCTGTTCGTCGCCGAGGGCAAGCAGCTGACGCTGGTGGCCACCGACGGCCACCGCCTCGGGCTGGCCCAGGCCACGCTGTCGACCGACATCCCGAAGCAGGAGGTGATCCTGCCGCGCAAGACGGTGCTCGAGCTGCAGCGCCTGCTGCGCGACGAAGACACCCCGATCGAGATGCGCTTTGCCGGCAACCAGGCCAAGTTCAGCTTCTCGGGCATGGAGTTCGTCACCAAGCTGGTCGAAGGCAAGTTCCCCGACTACAACCGGGTGATCCCGAAGAACCACAAGAACCACGTGGTGCTGGGCCGCGCGCCGCTGCTGGCCAGCCTGCAGCGCGCGGCGATCCTGACCAGCGACAAGTTCAAGGGCGTTCGCGTCAACATCGAGCCCGGCACGCTGCGCATCGCCAGCAGCAATGCCGAGCAGGAAGAGGCCAAGGAAGAGATCGAGATCGACTACGACGGCGACACGATCGAGGTCGGCTTCAACGTCACCTACCTGATGGATGCGCTGGCCAACATCAGCCAGGACATGGTGAAGATCGAGCTGCAGGACGGCAACGCCAGCGCGCTGATCACCGTGCCCGAGCAATCGGGATTCAAGTACGTGGTGATGCCGATGAGGATCTGACGCCTCCGAGAAGCACCCAGCACAGCGGGCCGCGAGCCCGCTTCAGCGTTTTTATGGGGCCGCCCGAAGTCTGCCGCCCCGACCAGGAAGAGAGCCTCCGATGACCGAACCGACCCTGCCGCAAGATCCGAAGATGCCCGCGAAGGCGGCGCACAGCAGCGGCGTGACCCAGCGCGAGGTGCCCGGCGCCGAGGGCGCGGCGGCGTCCACCGGATCGGAAGCCTCGGCCGCCTACGGCGAGGGCAGCATCCAGATCCTCGAAGGGCTGGAGGCGGTGCGCAAGCGCCCGGGCATGTACATCGGCGACACGTCCGACGGCACCGGCCTGCACCACCTGGTGTTCGAGGTCGTCGACAACTCGATCGACGAGGCGCTGGCCGGCCACTGCGACGACATCATCGTCACGATCCATTCGGACAACAGCATCAGCGTCATCGACAACGGCCGCGGCATCCCCACCGGCGTGAAGATGGACGACAAGCACGAGCCCAAGCGCAGCGCGGCCGAGATCGCGCTGACCGAGCTGCACGCCGGCGGCAAGTTCAACCAGAACAGCTACAAGGTCTCGGGCGGGCTGCACGGCGTGGGCGTGAGCTGCGTCAACGCGCTCTCCAAGTGGCTGCGGCTGACGATCCGCCGCGAGGGCCAGGTGCACTTCATGGAGTTCGCCCAGGGCATTCCGCAGGAGGGGCTGGTCGAGCAGCGCGACGGCTTCGAGGTGCGGCCGATGCGCATCACCGGCGAGACCGAGAAGCGCGGCACCGAGGTGCACTTCCTGCCCGACGAGACGATCTTCTCGAACATCGACTTCCACTACGACGTGCTGGCAAAGCGCCTTCGCGAGCTGAGCTTCCTGAACAACGGCGTGAAGATCCGCCTGGTCGACGAGCGCAACGGCAAGGAGGACAACTTCGCCTTCGCCGGCGGCGTCAAGGGCTTCGTGCAGTTCATCAACGCCGGCAAGAAGGTGCTGCACCCGAACATCTTCCACGCCGCCGGCGACAAGCTCAGCGAGCAGGGCACCAACGTCGGCGTCGAAGTGGCGATGCAGTGGAACGACGGCTACAACGAGAACGTGCTGTGCTTCACCAACAACATCCCGCAGCGCGACGGCGGCACCCACCTGACCGGGCTGCGCGCGGCGATGACCCGGGTGATCAACAAGTACATCGACGACAACGAGCTGGCCAAGAAAGCCAAGGTCGAGATCGCCGGCGACGACATGCGCGAAGGCCTGGCCTGCATCGTCAGCGTGAAGGTGCCCGAGCCCAAGTTCTCGAGCCAGACCAAGGACAAGCTGGTCTCGAGCGAAGTGCGCGGCCCGGTCGAGGAGATCGTCTCGAAGCTGCTGACCGACTGGCTGCAGGAGAACCCGATCGACGCCAAGATCATCTGCGGCAAGATCGTCGAGGCCGCGCGGGCCCGTGAGGCGGCTCGCAAGGCGCGCGAGATGACGCGGCGCAAGGGCGTGCTCGATGGCATGGGCCTGCCCGGCAAGCTGGCCGACTGCCAGGAGAAGGACCCGGCGCTGTGCGAGATCTACATCGTCGAGGGTGACTCGGCGGGCGGCAGCGCCAAGCAGGGGCGCGACCGCAAGTTCCAGGCGATCCTGCCGCTGCGCGGCAAGATCCTCAACGTCGAGAAGGCGCGCTACGAGAAGCTGCTGAGCAGCGACAGCATCGTCACGCTGATCACTGCGCTGGGCACCAGCATCGGCAGCGAGGAGTTCAACATCGACAAGCTGCGCTACCACCGCATCATCATCATGACCGATGCCGATGTGGACGGCGCGCACATCCGCACGCTGCTGCTGACCTTCTTCTACCGCCAGATGCCGGTGCTGGTGGAGCGCGGCCACATCTACATCGCGCAGCCGCCGCTGTACAAGGTGAAGGTGGGCAAGCACGAGCAGTACCTGAAGGACGGCCACGAGCTCGACAACTTCCTGCTGAAGGTGGCGCTGGACGGCGCGGTGGTGCTGCCGGATGGCGTGCGGCGCGACGAAGATCCTGTCGGTACGCTCGGTACGCGCCCGGCGCTGCAGGGTGAGCCGTTGCAGGACCTGGCCGCCAAGTACGTGCTGGCCAGCCATGTGATCGACCGGCTGGGCAACTGGATGGACCTGGACGCGCTGCGCGCGATGGCCAACGGCCTGGTGCTGGACCTGGACAGCGCGGCGGCGGCGGAAGACAGCGCGATCCGGCTGCAGGCCGCGCTGAACGACGCCACGGTGGAGGCGCAGTTCGACGCGCGCACCGACAAGCACCTGCTGCGCATCGGCCGCCGCCACCACGGCAACATCAAGAGCAGCGTGATCACGCAGGACTTCCTGCACGGCGCCGACTACGCCGCGCTGAAGGAGGCCGGCCAGACCTTCAAGGGCCTGCTCGGCGCCGAGGCCGTCGTGCGCCGCGGCGAAGGCGAGCGCGCGAAGGAGCAGAAGGTCGACGACTTCCGCGCCGCGATGGCCTGGCTGATCGCGCAGGCCGAGAACGCCGTGGGCCGCCAGCGCTACAAGGGCCTGGGCGAGATGAACCCCGAGCAGTTGTGGGAAACGACGATGGACCCGGCGGTGCGCCGGCTGCTGAAGGTGCAGATCGAGGACGCGATCGAGGCCGACCGGGTGTTCACGATGCTGATGGGCGATGAGGTCGAGCCGCGCAGGGATTTCATCGAGTCGAATGCGTTGAGGGCGGCGAATATCGACGTGTGAGCTTGACGAAGGCATGGCGCTGAAGTTTGAATCGAGCCATGCGAATACCGGCGCTGGTCACCGAGAAACAGGCCGACATTGCCGACTTGTGTCAGCGTGCAGACGCGCGCAGACTGGATCTCTTTGGGTCAGCAGTACGTGACGACTTCGACCCAGCGCGAAGTGATCTCGATTTCATCGTCGTTTTCAACGACCTGGCGCCTGTCACCTACTCCGACGCGTTCTTTTCGCTGAAGGAAGGGCTGGAGCGATCCTTTAACCGGCCGGTGGATCTGGTCGTCGAGCGGAGTATCTGCAAGCCCTACGTTCAGCAGCGTCTGGCCCTGGAGCGGCAAGCGATCTATGCCGCCTGACTCACGCAAGTGGCTCTGGGACGCGACTGACAACTTCGGCGCGCCGTTCGGCCAATCGCTGCAACTCGTGCGCGCAATCGTTCCACCCTGTGGCGCCGCCCTCGCCAAGTGCTTGTCGGGCATTGCGCGCCAGAGCAACTGATCTGGCGACCTGCGGTTGGAGCACTCCCATGCCCCGCACGCTTGCTGAACTGACGGACCCAGCTGCAGTGCAGGCGGCGCTAGACGAGTACCTGCAGCTTGGACAAGCTGCGTTCCTCGAGCGATACGGATTCGGCCGTGCCAGTGGTTACGTAGTTCGTGACCCGCTCAGCGGGCAATGGGCGGACTCGAAGGCCATCGTGGGTGTGGCGCTTGGCATCCAGTTCCCCGTGGAGGGGCCGCTGCATGCTTCGAAGTTCTCGGGTGGCTCGGCGACTGTCGTGCGGCGTCTGACGTCACTCGGCTTCGATGTCAGGCCGCTGGATGCGAAGGCTGGTGAGGACTGGCGCCACGGCGAGGTCGAGCTGATCGTCGCCGATTACCTGGCCATGCTGCTGCAGGAATTGGCGGGTCAGCCTTACAACAAGTCCGCCCATCGGCGGCAGCTTCAGCAGCGCCTGCCTGGGCGCAGCGAAGGGTCCATCGAGTTCAAGCACGCCAACATCAGCGCGGTGATGCTCGAACTGGGTTATCCGTACCTCCGCGGTTATCAGCCACGCAGCAACTTCCAGCGCAGCCTGCT
This sequence comes from Burkholderiaceae bacterium, assembly GCA_016790515.1. GTDB lineage: Bacteria > Pseudomonadota > Gammaproteobacteria > Burkholderiales > Burkholderiaceae_C > Pseudaquabacterium. The sequence goes on from JAEUOY010000021.1 coordinate 5,988, forward strand.
GGTCGAGGTTGTGCAACAGCAGGTGGCCCGGCACCGTCTACTGGATGACATGACCTTGTCGGCGGTCGACCGCCCAGCGGTGGCGGCTGATCATGCCGATTTTGCACGGGTCCTGAGCGATGCGCCGCGCGCCGATCTGGCCGCGCGTGAAGGCATCCCGGCCTATCTGCGCCCACCGGTCAAGCGCGACTACTTTGCGCGCGAGGCCCAGAACCGTTCGCTGGGTCGCGCGGGCGAACTGTTCGCGCTGGCATTCGAGCGCTGGCGTCTGGTGCAGTTCGGCGCCGCGGAGCTGGCTGAACAGGTTAAGCATGTGTCGGACGACGAAGGCGATGGCCTTGGCTACGACATCCGTTCCTTCGAACCCGATGGGCGCCAGCGTTTTATCGAGGTCAAGACCACCACTTTCGGTGAGCGGACGCCATTCTTCGTATCGTCCAACGAGGCGCGCTTCGCGCGGGATCACCAAGAGCGCTTCCGCCTCTATCGGCTATTCGACTTCCGGTCGGCACCCCGGTTGTTCGAGCTAGCCGGGCCGATCGAACAGCACTGCCTGCTCGATGCGGTGACTTATCGCGCCAGCTTCGGTTGAGGTCACGGCGCCAGTGGTCCCAGCCGAACGCCTGCAGCGATACCGGGAACGCCTCGGCCGGTTGATCGTCAACGTGCGCGGCGGCCGAGCCAGCCCGCACAAGATCTGCATGCTGCTGGCCGTGTTGGACCTGGCTTTGGCGGGTGGTTTGCGGGAGAACCTGATCCGCTATGCCCCTCCCTTGCTGGAGCGTTACCGGCGGTACTTCGACGCTGTGCGCCGAGAGGGGGACCATCCCAACCCCTACTTTCCGTTCTTCCACCTGGCCGGCAAGTTGCGCGGGGGTGAAGCCAGCTTCTGGCATCTGTTGCCTTTGCCCGGGCGCGCCGATGCGCTGGAGGCGTTGGGCACGGCGCGCAGCGACGGCGACATCCTGCGCAATGTTGCCGGTGCACAGCTCGATCCCGATCTGTTTGCGTTGATTCAGGAACCCGCAGCCGCCCTGGCGTTGTCGGAATCCCTGGCTGCTCGCTGGTTCGATCGCGGCCTGCAGGAGTTGGGTCGTATCGCCGCGCGCAGCCAGGCGGCCAGTCGGTACGAGCGCTCGATCCGCGAAGGCCAGGTGCTGTATGCCGGCGAGGACGAGCCGCCGCCCTATGTCCGCAACGCGGCCTTCCGGCGCGTGATCATCGAGCTTTACGACTACCGTTGTGCCGCCACCGGGCAAAGGGTATTGCTCGACGGCGGCGAAGCGATGGTCGAGGCGGCGCACATTCATCCGTTCTCGGTGTCGGGCGACGATGACCCGCGCAACGGCTTGGCGCTGACGCCTGACATGCACTGGGCGATGGACCGCAACCTGATCGCGCCGGGACCCGACCTCAACTGGCACGTCAGCCGGGTGCTGGACGACCGGGTGCCCGACCTGCAGCGTCTGGTGAGCCTGGAAGGCCGCCCGCTGCTGCTGCCCGGGCAGCGTGCCATGTGGCCGCGTGCCGATGCCCTGGCTTGGCGCGCCGAGCGGCTGCGCGATCCCGACTGGCGTGCTCCAGACACCAGCTGAGGCGCAGTTGGGCGCCGGTGTCACCAGCTCCCCACTGCTCGAACCAGAGGCCGGCAGCGAAATCGAGCGGATCGTGACCACCATGGATCCACTGCGTGATCGGCTCATGCAGTCGGTTGGGTCCAGGGCGGTCAGGCTTTCAGTCGACGCGCCGTGCGCTGGGTCAAGACGTGCATCACGCGCGGTGCCAGCATGGAGCTTGGTCCAGCACCTCAGGAGGAGATCGTGCGCAGCCTCATGCGTTCCAGCCTGGCGGCCGCTCTGGCGGTGGCCGTCTGTGCGCCCGCACTCGGGTACGACATCGGTGATCTCGTCTGGGAAGACCTCAACCGCAACGGGCTGCAGGACGCCGGCGAACCCGGCATCGCCGGGGTGCTGGTGCGCATCAGCGGCGGCTTTGGCTGCTGGAAGTCGACCACCACCGATGCGAACGGCCGCTACCTGCTGTCGATCTGGTCCGCCAACAGCTGCCAACTGACCTTCACCCCGCCAACGCTCGCGCACGCGCGCTACGAGCCCACCGACAGCGGCGTGTCGGGCATCTGGTACGACTACCTGAGCCTGAACGGAGGCTGGCTGACGTATTACGACTACATCGCGAAGTACTACGTCCCGATGGCCGCCAACGACAGCGACATGGGCAATATCTACGTCAAGCCCGGCGCGGAAATCGTCTATGAACCCCTTTCGACGCCCCGCTTCTCGACCCCGTTGACCGACACCGAGTTCGGCGACGAGTGGGCCACCAAGGTCGACGCCGGCTTCGTCCGCTGGGTCAACGGCGAGGTGAGCGGGCGGGTCTGGGACGACCGCAACCGCAACGGCCAGCAGGACACGGGCGAGCGCAGCCTTGCCGGGGTCAGGGTCGACCTGATGCTCAGGGCGCTGGAGAGCGACATCGCCGCCTCGGTGACCACCGACGCCAGCGGCCGCTTCAGCTTCGACGACCTGCTCTCGAACTGGAACTACCTGCTGCGCGTGGTGAAGCCCGCCGGCTGGGAATTCACCGCCACCGATGTCGGCTCCGACCTGAGCGACAACGACTTCAGCCAGGCCGGCTTCGGCACGCTGGCCGGCGCCATGCTGTTCAACCTCGATTCGGGCGAGCAACGCACTTCGGTGGCGGCGGGGTTCTACGACCCGAACGCCGCCCCGGTGCCCGAGCCGGCCACCTGGGCGCTGTGGCTGGGCGGGCTGGCGGTCCTGGGCTGGGCCGGCCGCGGGCGCCTCCGCTCGGCTGCGGCCGCCAGTGCGGTGACGGCCTGATCGCCCGGCTTCAGCCGACGGCAGCGCCGCCAGCTCGGCCACAATTCCCGCTGGCCGGTCTGCGCCTGGAGGAGCTCATGAAGTCGAAGTCCAGCATCGCTGCGTTCATCCTCATCGCCCTCGGCGTGCTGTTCCTGCTGTCGAACCTCGGCGTGGTGCCGCACATCGGTGCGCTGCTCTCGCGCTGGTGGCCGCTGATCCTGATCGCCGTCGGCGCCTCGATGCTGTTGCGCCGGTCCTGAGATCGGCGGGGCGGCGCGATGTTCGCCGGCCATGTCGGCGTCGGGTTGGCCCTGGCGCGCGGCGCGCGCGATGTCAACGTCGCGGTGTTCGTCGCGGCGGCGCTGGCGCTCGATGTCGTGCTGTGGGCCTGCGTGCTGCTCGGCTGGGAATCGGTGCGCATTCCGCCGGACTTCGCGCAGACGCACCAGGCTGCGTACGTGTTCCCGTATTCGCACGGCCTCGCGGCCGCGGCGCTGTGGTCGGTGCTGGGCGGCTGGGCGGCGCGCCGGGCCGCTGCCGGCGGATCGGCGGTGCGCCGGCGCACCGAGGCGCTGGTCGCGCTGGCGGTCTTCTCGCACTGAGGGCTCGATGCGCTGGTGCACCGCGCCGAGCTGCCCTTGGCCGGTGCGGCGTCGCGCCTGGTCGGCCTGGGGCTGTGGGACCGGCTGCCGCTGGCGCTGGCGCTGGAGAGCGCGATCACGCTGGCCGGTGCCGCGCTGTTCGTCGCCGGCAGCGGCCTGCCGCGCCGGCGCGCGATCGCCATCGCCGCGCTGTGTGCGCTGGTGCTGGCGCTCAACCTGGCCGGCATGACCGTCGCCCCGCCACCGCCGTCGGCGGCGGCGATGGCCGGCAGTTCGCTGGCGACGATCGCCGCGGTGTGCGCGGCACTGGGCTGGCTGGCACGGCGCGATGTTGCGCCGCCGGGTTGAGCGGCGGGCGCCGCTGCGGGTTCAGCCTCCGCCGGCCACCCGCCGGCGCTGCCGGTTGAAGTTCCAGGCGATCGCCAGCAGCGCCACCGCGCCGGCCGCCAGCACCGCGCCGGTGCCGATGCGGCCCACCAGCGCACCGGCCAGCCCCACCCCGGCCGACTGGCCCAGGAAGAAGCACGACGCGAACGCGGCCACCGCGGCGCCGCGGCGCTCGGGCGCCATCTGCGTCGCGTGGGTCTGCAGCGTGTTGTGCATCATGTAGAAGCCCAGCCCCATCGCGATGCAGGCCGGCACGGCCCAGCCCCAGTCCGGGGCCAGCGCGATCGCGATGAAGGCGGCCGCCATGACGATCGAACCCGCGCGCACCAGCACCACCTCACCGAGCCGCCGCACCAGCACCCGGGCGCCCAACGCGAAGCCCAGCCCGCCCAGCGCGAAGCCCATCACCATCGCCCCGACGGCCGACAGCGGCAGCCCCAGCCGCTGGTGCAGGTGCGCGGCGATGAAGGCGAACGGGCCGTAGACCGCCGCGCCTTCGAGAAAGGCGGTGATCAGCACCACCCGCGCCCAGCGCAGCGCCAGCACGGCGCGGAATTCATGCGCCAGCGTGACGAACGGATGGCCCGGCCGGCGCTGCGGCAGCACCGCGGCGGCCGGCAGGCGCCGGCGCACGACCTGCAGCACCACCGCCACCCCCGCAAAGAATCCCGCGACGGCCAGGAACGGCGCCTGCCAGGGCCAGTGCTCGGCGGTGTAGCCGCCAGCCCAGACGCCGATCGCGAAGCCGCTGATCTGGCCGATCAGGAAGCGCGCCAGCACCGGCTGGCGGCGCTCGTAGGGCACCACGTCGCCGATCCAGGCCATCGCCAGCGGGATCACCGCCGCGGCGGTCGCGCCAGCGGCCAGGCGCGCCACCAGCAGCCCGGCGTGGCCGCTGGCCAGCGCGCAGGCCAGCGAGGTGAGCGCCGACGCGGCGCAGGCCCAGGCGATCACGCGGTACTTGCCGAAGCGGTCGCCGAGTGGGCCGAACAGCAGCTGCGCGGCGCCATAGGCCACCGCGAACACCGTGATCACCTGGCTGGCTTCGCCCAGCGAGACGCCGAACTCGCGCGACAGGCGCGGCAGCAGCGGGTCGGCCAGCCGCAGCGAGATGCCGCTGGCCATCGCGGCCAGCGCCAGCGCGGCGATCGCCAGCACCGGGATCGCGGCGGCAGCGCCCGAGGCTGCGCCCGGTTGAAGCGCGGCGGGCGCGGCGGTATCGGTCATCCGCCATTGTCCCGCCGGCACCGGCGGCGAGGGCCTGCAACGGCATTCGGCGCGGCTGCAGCGATGCAGGCTCGTCGCCGGCGCCGCCGGGCCGGCGCTCGGGGGCTGCCGGCGAAACTACGCCGCGCGCGCCCGTTCGATCGTTGCCCGGGCCTGCATTTCGCTGTTGAGCGAGGCCTCTAGCGGCGACCGGCAGAGACCGGCGTGTTCGTAGCGCTGGTTCTCGTACACCGCCGCGGCGGCGGGAAAGCTCCTGAGCACCGCGTCCAGGCTAGGGTGGCCGTCCAGCGCATCGAGCAGCCGCGCCAGGTGGCGCACCAGGCGCTGGTACTGGACCGCACCGATCGGACGCGCGCTGGACTCGCTGCGTTGCAGCAGCTCGGCCAGCGTGACGGCCGTGCGCAGGGTGCCATGGATGGGCTGGGTGCTGTTCATCGTGCGGCCGGGACAGGAAAAAGCCGCCCCGGTGCGATCAACATGGTGGCTGCGGGCGCGCTTGCAAGTCCCGCGGGCCGGCGCGATGGCCGCGCCGAGACGCGCTCAGACCAGGAAGGCCTCGGCCAGCCGCACCCAGTAACTGGCGCCGGTGCCCAGCACCCGGTCGTTGAAGTCGTAGTTCGGGTTGTGCACCATGCAGCCGCCTTCGCCGATGCCCTGACCGGTGCCGTTGCCCAGCAGCAGGTAGCTGCCCTTGCACTTCTCGAGGAAGAAGGCGAAGTCCTCGCTGCCGGTCAGCGGCGCCAGGTTCGGCATCACGCCGGCCTCGCCGACCCAGTCGAGCGCGACCCGGCGGGCGAAATCGGTCGCCTCGGCGTCGTTGACCAGCACCGGGTAGCGGCGGTCGTAGGCCACCTCGGCGCTGGCACCGTAGACCGCGGCCTGGGCTTGCGCCACCTCGGTGATGCGCTGCTGCAGCTGGTCGCGCACCTGCGGCCGCAGCGCGCGGATCGTCAGCTTCAGCTCGGCCTTCTCGGGGATCACGTTGAAGGTGGTGCCGGCGTGGAAGGCGCCGACGGTGACGATCGCGGTGTCCAGCGGCGGCACGTTGCGCGAGACGATGGTCTGCAGCGACATCACGATCGCCGACGCCGCCACCACCGGGTCGACCGACATCTGCGGCATCGCGCCATGGCCGCCATTGCCGGTGACGGTGATCACCGCCGAGTCGCTGCTGGCCATCGCCGGGCCGGTGATGAAGCCGAGCTTGCCGGCCTCGAGCCCCGGCATGTTGTGCAGCGCGAACACCGCGTCGCAGGGGAATTTGTCGAAGAAGCCGTCCTCGATCATCACCCGCGCGCCGCCCAGGCCTTCCTCGGCCGGCTGGAAGATCAGGTGCAGCGTGCCGTCGAAGTTGCGCGTGGCCGCCAGGTGGCGCGCGGCGCCGAGCAGCATCGTGGTGTGGCCGTCGTGACCGCAGGCGTGCATCTTGCCGAGCACCTTGCTGGCCCAGGGGCGGCCGTTGGTCTCCTGCACCGGCAGCGCGTCCATGTCGGCGCGGATGCCCAGGCGCTTCGTGCCGTTGCCGACCTTCAGCGTGCCGACGACGCCGGTCCTGCCCAGCCCGCGGTGCACCTCGTAGCCCCAGCGCGCCAGCCGCTCGGCGACCAGGTCGCTGGTGGCGACCTCCTCGAAGCCGAGCTCGGGGTTCTGGTGGATCTGGTGGCGGATGTCGACCATCTCGCCGTCGAGCGCGCGGATCGCGTCGAGCGCGGGCGGTTCGGCGGCCAGGGCGGGCGGCAGGTCGGTGCGGGCATTCATGGTGGCGGCATGGCAGATACAGGTCGGCAGACTTTAGCGGCCGCCGATCGGTGGGGGCAGCCGGGCGAACCCGTGGCGTGGAGGGGGCGGCTTGCGGCTCGGTGCGGAAGTCGCCGCGCGTCTGCGAAGCGGGCATTCGAAGATCGGGATGGGAGCGCCAGGCCGGGCTGCCGTGTTCTGCTCCGTGCCAGCGGCCAGCGGCCGCTGGCGTTCGCCAGGCACAAACAGTCCACTGGACTGTTTGTGTCCGGGCTCACTCCCCCGCCGTCGTCCGGGCGGACGCCGGCTCCTCCTTTACCTGCGCAG
>JAEUOY010000023.1 GCA_016790515.1 Burkholderiaceae bacterium
CAGCGATTCGACGATGTACTGGTAGGCGTGCGTGTGGATCGCCTCTTCGAAGGCCTGGCGCAGCAGAAACTGGCGGCATTCGGGCGCCGTGATGTGCCGGTAGGTGCCCAGCACGATGTTGTTGGCGGCCAGCGAATCGGCGGTGACGAAGAAGCCTAGGTTGCGCTTGATGATGCGGCGCTCGTCCTCGCTCAGTCCGTTGGGATCCTTCCAAGTCGCGATGTCGCGCGACATGTTGATCTCCTGCGGCATCCAGTGGTTGGCGCAGGTGGCCAGGTACTTCTCCCAGGCCCACTTGTACTTGAACGGCACCAGCTGGTTGACGTCCGTCTGGCCGTTGATGATGCGCTTCTCGGCCACGTCGACGCGGCGCGCCGTCTGGCGTTCGGCCGCTGCCGGCAGCAGCTTGGCGGCGGCCTGCTTCGCGGTGGCTGCAGCGGCCATCGCCGACCCCAGGGCCTGGGCCGGAACAGCGCTCTGAAGTTGGGTGACGGGAGACGCCTGGGTCGGCCGTGCGGGGCTGGATGCCTGCGGCGCGAAGGGACTCGGGGGGGTTGTCGACGGGAGCTCGACTTCGTCTTCCCAGACCAGCATGTGTGTGCTTCCTATGGCTTCGAATTATCGGAGTGTTGCGTTCAAACACCAAGCACTTCTTGACATCGAAGCGATCGTCTTGTGGCGACCTCGCATCGAGTCATGGCGGCAGGTGCGGCAGGGCCTCACTGGCAGGCTTCGCAGTCGGGGTTGTCGATCGAGCAGAACTTGACGTCGCTGGCCGGAGTCGCGTCGATTGCAGGTTGGGCCTGCGCGGTCACCGCCGCCATCGCCGACAACCCGCCAGCGACCGCTGCGCCGCTGGACACGGCATTCATCGCACCGGCGGCGATGGTCGACTTCTCGGCATGGGTGGCGCCCATCGTGCGCAGGTAGTAGGTGGTCTTCAGGCCCCGCAGCCAGGCCAGCTTGTAGATCTCGTCGAGCTTCTTGCCCGAGGCGCCGGCCAGGTAGATGTTCAGGCTCTGCGCCTGGTCGATCCACTTCTGGCGCCGCGCCGCGGCCTCGACCAGCCATTGGGCATCGATCTCGAAGGCGGTGGCGTAGAGCGCCTTGATGTCCTCGGGCACGCGGTCGATGCGGCGCAGGCTGCCGTCGAAGTGCTTCAGGTCCATCACCATCACGTCGTCCCACAGTCCCAGGCGCTTCAGGTCGCGCACCAGGTACTCGTTGACGACGGTGAACTCGCCCGACAGGTTGCTCTTGACCGACAGGTTGCCGAAGCAGGGCTCGATCGACGCGTCGACGCCGATGATGTTGCTGATCGTGGCGGTCGGCGCGATCGCCACACAGTTGCTGTTGCGCATGCCGTGCGTCGAGATGCGGCCGCGCAGCGCGTCCCAGTCCATCGAGACCGAGCGGTCCACCTCCACGTAGCCGCCGCGGGACTGGGACAGCAGATCGAGCGAGTCGATCGGCAGGATGCCGCGGTCCCACAGGCTGCCGCGGTAGCTGGAGTAGCGGCCGCGTTCCTCGGCGAGCTCGGTGCTGGCCCAGTAGGCGTGGTAGCAGACGGCCTCCATCGAGCGGTCGGCAAACTCCACCGCTTCGGCCGACGCGTAGGGCAGGCGCAGCTGGTACAGCGCGTCCTGGAAGCCCATGATCCCGAGGCCCACCGGGCGGTGGCGCAGGTTGCTGTCGCGCGCCTTCTTCACCGCGTAGTAGTTGATGTCGATCACGTTGTCGAGCATGCGCATCGCCGTCGCGACGGTCTGCTTCAGCTTGGCCTGGTCGATCCGGCCGTCGGCCAGGTGCTGGGCCAGGTTGATCGAACCCAGGTTGCAGACCGCGATCTCGCTGTCGCTGGTGTTCAGCGTGATCTCGGTGCACAGGTTCGACGAGTGCACGACGCCGACATGCTGCTGCGGCGAGCGCACGTTGCAGGCATCCTTGAAGGTCACCCAGGGGTGGCCGGTCTCGAACAGCATCGTCAGCATCTTGCGCCACAGGTCCTTGGCCGGCATGCGCTTGTAGAGCTTGATCTCGCCGCGGTCGACCTGGGCCTCGTAGGCGGTGTAGGCCTGCTCGAACGCGGCGCCGAACTTGTCGTGCAGGTCGGGGCAGGTACTGGGCGAGAACAACGTCCATTGACCTTTGCTCGCATCCTGCGGATGCTCGGCACCCTCGATCACCCGGCGCATGAACAGGTCGGGGATCCAGTTCGCGGTGTTCATGTCGTGGGTGCGGCGGCGGTCGTCGCCGGTGTTCTTGCGCAGCTCCAGGAACTCCTCGATGTCCAGGTGCCAGGTCTCGAGGTAGGCGCAGACCGCGCCCTTGCGCTTGCCGCCCTGGTTGACCGCCACCGCGGTGTCGTTGACCACCTTCAGGAACGGCACCACGCCCTGGCTCTTGCCGTTGGTGCCCTTGATGTAGCTGCCCAGCGCGCGCACCCGGGACCAGTCGTTGCCCAGGCCGCCGGCGAACTTGGACAGCAGCGCGTTCTCCTTCAGCGCCTCGTAGATGCCGTCCAGGTCGTCGGCCACCGTCGTCAGGTAGCAGCTGGACAGCTGGCTGCGCAGCGAGCCGGCATTGAACAGCGTCGGCGTGCTCGACATGAAGTCGAACGACGACAGCACGTCGTAGAACTCGATCGCCCGCGCCTCGCGATCGATCTCGTTGAGCGCCAGGCCCATCGCCACCCGCATGAAGAAGGCCTGCGGCAGCTCGATGCGCCGCTCGTCGACATGCAGGAAGTAGCGGTCGAACAGCGTCTGCAGTCCCAGGTAGTCGAACTGGAGGTCGCGTTCGGGCTTCAGCGCCGCGCCGAGCCGGGCCAGGTCGTACTGCTGCAGCCGCGGGTCGAGCAGCTCGGCCTGCACACCGCGCTTGACGAACTGCGGGAAGTACTCGGGGTAGGCCTGGGCCATCTGCGCCTGCGCGACCTCCTCGCCGAGGATCTCCTTGCGGATGGTGTGCAGCAGCAGGCGCGCGGTGGCGCGGGTGTAGGCCGGATCCTTCTCGATCAGCGTGCGCGCGGCCAGGATCGCGGCCTTGTGCACCTCGTCGATCGGCACGCCGTCGTAGAGATTGCGGCGGGTCTCGGCGAGGATCGGCTCGGCCTTGACGTCGGCGCCCAGGCCGTCGCAGGCCGATTCGATCAGCGCGCGCAGCGCGCCGAAGTCCAGCGGCACGCGCTGGCCGCCATCGCTGACATGCAGCACCGGCTCCTGCGCTGCCTGGGCCTGGCCCTGGCGCAGCCGCTCCTGGGCCCGGCGCTCGCGGTACAGCACATAGGCCCGGGCCACCTCGTGGTGGCCGCCACGCATCAGGCCGAGCTCGACCTGGTCCTGCACGTCCTCGATGTGGAAGGTGCCGCCGCCGGGGCGCGAGCGCAGCAGCGCGCGCACCACGCTGTCGGTCAGCGCGTCGACCGTTTCGCGCACGCTGGCCGAGGCCGCCCCCTGGGTGCCGTGCACCGCCAGGAAGGCCTTCATCAGCGCCACCGCGATCTTGTGGGGCTCGAAGGCGACGACCGATCCGTTGCGGCGGATGGTCTGGTAGCCGGCATACGCCGAGACCGCAGCGCCAGGCTGCGCCGGCAGGCGTGGCGCGGTCGAGCCCGCAGGATGGCTGGTGGCGATGGTTTGCATGGTTTCCCCTCTTTGGCATGGGCGGCCGGAAGCCGCCGTGTCGGTCGATTCGATGGCGGGCGCCGTGGCAACCCGTCGGGCAAGCAGGCCGGGACCGGACTCCCGGCGCTCGTGCGCGGACGGTCGAAGGCGCGGGCACAGGCACGGGCGGCCGGCAGGCGGGCGGCCTGCGCTTGCATGCCGCCCGCCGCAGCCACCGGTCCTGCGGCTTGCCAGGGCCGAAAGAATAGCACGTTCACCCACTATATCTAGTGCTCGAGCGCCGCTCAAGCACTACCGGTAGCGTGCTTACCCTGTACCGGCCCCTGAGCCATGGCGACCCGGCGGCCGCCGCGCAGGTCGCCGCTCAGGCCGGCAGCGCGATGCCCTGCGGGAAGCCCGGCAGCGCGGCCAGGGCCTGCCAGTCGAATCCCGGTCCGGGGTCGTGCTTGCGGCCTGGCGCGACATGCTCGTGGCCGGCGACGGCCTGCAAGGGGTAGCGCCGCGACAGGGCCTGCAGCAGCTCGTTCAGCGCGCCGTACTGCGCCGGCTCGAAGGTCTGGCCCTCCAGGCCCTCGAGCTCGATGCCGATCGAGAAGTCGTTGCAGTTGTCGCGGCCCCGCCATTGCGACGCACCGGCATGCCAGGCACGCTGGTCGGTGCTGACGAACTGCAGGGCCCGGCCATCGCGCCGCAGCAGGAAGTGCGCCGAGACCTGCAGCCCGCGGATCGCCTCGAAGCTGGGGTGCGCCGTCCAGTCCAGCCGGTTGGTGAACAGCCGCTGCACCGCATCGCCGCCATAGACGCCGGGCGGCAGGCTGATCGAATGCAGCACCACCAGTTCGACCGCCACGCCCGCCGGACGCGGTCCGAAGTTGGGCGATGCGCGGCGGGCCGCACCCGACCACCAGCCCTGGCGCCAGCGCCGGCGGCGGCCTGCCGCCGGCGCGGCCGCGCCCCGCGGAATCGGCTCGCTCATTCGCCGCCGGCGTCGCCGGGGTTGATGCCCAGCCGCGCCATGCGGTAGCGCATCTGGCGCAGCGACAAGCCCAGCGCGCTGCCGGCCGCGGTGCGGTTGTTGCGGTGCATCGCCAGCGCACGCACGATGACCTCGCGTTCGGTCGCGTCGAGGAAGGCCACCAGGTCGCTCGGCAGCGCCCGCTGCTCGACCACCGGCGGCGGCAGTTCGACATCGGCCGGCGCGATCGGCTGCCATTCGCTGTCGGCAAAGGCCTCGTCGGCGAGGCCCAGGTCGTCGCGCTCGATCAGCTCGGCGCCGGCCAGCGTGACCGCCCGGTACAGCAGGTTCTCGAGTTCGCGCACGTTGCCGGGGAAGCCGTAGCGCGACAGGTGATCCAGCGCGGCCGCCGACAGCCGCGGCGCCGGGCTGACCCCGGCATCGCGGGCGATGCGCTGCAGCACCGCCGCGCAGATCAGCCCCAGGTCGTCGGCCCGCTCGCGCAGCGGCGGCATGCGCACCTGGATCACGTTGAGCCGGTAGTAGAGGTCCTGCCGGAAGCGGCCCTCGTGGACCTCGACGGCCAGGTCCTTGTGGGTGGCGCTGACGATGCGCACGTTCACCGGCTGCTCGGCCACCGCGCCGATCGGCCGCACCGAGCGCTCCTGGATCGCGCGCAGCAGCTTGCTCTGCATCGCCAGCGGCAGGTCGCCGATCTCGTCGAGGAACAGCGTGCCGCCCTGGGCGGCCTGGAAGAAGCCGGCACGGTCCTCGTTGGCACCGGTGAAGGCGCCCTTGCGGTAACCGAAGAACTCGGCCTCGAGCAGGTGCTCGGGGATCGCGCCGCAGTTCACCGCGATGAAGGGCTGGTCGGCCCGGGCGCTGACCTCGTGCAGCGCGCGCGCCACCAGTTCCTTGCCGGTGCCCGATTCGCCGCACACCATCACCGGCGCCATGCCGCGCGCTACCCGCTCGATCAGCGAGCGCACCTGCTGCATCGCCGTCGAAGCGCCGGCCAGGCGCTCGAGCGCCGGATGCCCGACACCCGCCGCCTTGGCCGACGAGGGGGCAGTGGCGGCTGCCTTCGGCAGGGCCGCGGCGGCCGGGCTGCGGCCCAGCGCCGAGGCCACCACGCTGCGGAACTGGCGCAGGTCGACCGGCTTGGTCAGGTAGTCGAACGCGCCGGCCTTCAGCGCCTCGACCGCGTTCTCGGCCGAGCCGTACGCAGTGATGACGATCGCCTTCTCGGCCCGGCCCTGGCTCTCCAGCCGGCGCAGCAGGTCGAGCCCGCTGCCATCGGGCAGGCGCATGTCGGTGATCACCGCGCTGTAGGACCGCTCGGCGAGGCAGGCCAGGGCCTCCGCGACCGAGCCGGCGCTGTCGACGTCGTAGCCCTCGCGCAGCAGCGTCAGCTCGTAGAGCGTGCGCAGGTCCGGTTCGTCATCGACCACCAGCAGGCGGAACGTCGCACTCATCGTCGAAGGGGGCAGGTTCGAGGAGACCTTGTCGGTCAGCCGGCGGCCGCGGTGCGCATGACCACGCCGAACACGTTGCGGTGCCTGGCGGTGGCCGGCGCGAGGTGGAAATCGATGCTGGCGCCATGGCGCTCGCAAAGCTCACGGCAAATATACAGGCCGAGCCCGCTGCCCCGGCTGCGCGTCGAGAAGAAGGGCTCGAACAGGTAGCGCTCGACTTCGGGCGTGATCGGCGGGCCGTCGCTGGCCACGCTCAGCGTCAGCTGGCCGGCCGCCGGCCCGGGCGCCAGGCGCACCCGCACCGCACCGGGCTGGTCGCTGGCGTGACGACAGGCGTTGTCCAGCAGGTTGACCAGCACCCGGCGCAGGTGCTCGGCGTCGAAGCGCACCGGCTGGCCGGTTGCCGGCAACTCGAGATCCAGTCGCTCGCTCAACCGGATCTCGGCTGCCGCGCTGCGCCGCCACTCGTCGATCACCAGCGACGCCTCGGCGGTGGCGTCGATCAGCTCCGATGTCGCCTCGGCCCCGGGCGCCACCGCCAGCACGTCGTCGACGATGCGCTTGAGCCGCCCGACGTTGTCGGCGACGATGCGCGAGAGCCTGCGCTGAGGCGGCGGCAGGTCATCTTCCAGCAGCAGCGCGTTGGCCTGCGAAATGGCCGCCAGCGGGTTGCGGATCTCGTGCGCAATGCCGGCCGACACCCGGCCCATCGCGGCCAGCTTGTCCTGGCGGGCCCGGCCCTGCACCACCCGCAGGTCCTCGAGAAACAGCACGCAGATGTCCTCGGGCGGCGTGTCGTCGGCGGCGATGCCGCCGCGCCGCGTGAAGCGGGCGCGCAGCTGCAACGTGCGCCGTTCGCCGTCGGCCAGCATCAGCGACATCTCGCGAGCCGCGGCCGGCCAGCTGCCCTCGGCATAGGCCTGCTGCAGCGCCCTCAGCAGCCCCTGCAGGCCGGGCACCTCGTCCAGCGGGCTGGGCACCGTCATCGCCAGCCCGGCCGGACCCAGCAGCTGGCGCGCAGCGGGGTTGATCGCGCGCACACGGTTGCGCCGGTCGACCACCAGCACGCCCTCGCCCATCTCCTCGATCACCAGGCGGTTCAGCAGCGTCTGCTGGCGCGCCAGCTCGAGGCTGCTGCGCGCCGAGCGCTCCTCGCGCGCCAGCCGCTGCGACAGTTCACTGGCCAGCACCGCGATCAGGAACATGCCGGCGCCGGCCAGGCCGGACTGCGACAGCTGCAGCAGCGTGTCGCCGCCGCTGTCGCCGGCCCCGGCCAGCACCGCCAGCAGCAGCGCCAGCGTGACGCCGGCGGCGGTGGCCAGCGCCACCAGCCGCCGTGTCAGCACGCCGGCCATCAGCACCGGCAGCACCAGCAGCGCGGTGTAGTTCAGCTGCGCCGACGGGTCCAGCACACGCAGCAGCAGGAAGGCCAGCAGGTCGACGCCGATGGTCGACAGCCACTGGCGGGGCAGCAGGTGGTCAGGCAGGTCGCGGTCGTCGCGCGCCCCCTGGATCAGCCACAGCGACATCGCCTGGGCGGCATAGGCCAGGCACAGCAGCACCACCGGCAGCGCCGGCCGGTTGCCCATCAGCGCGGCCAGCCAGGGCGCCAGCACCAGCGCCAGCGCCAGCGCCGCCCGCGCCGCGACATAGGTGCGCAGGATGCGCGGCAGCGCCGCCCCTTCGGTCGAGACCAGGCGCAGCGCCTCGCGGGCGATGAAGCGGCTGTCGCCCGCCGGCCCCGGATCGGTGTCCAGCAGCATCGACTCGCCGCTGCCGGCATGGAAGCGGCTGCTCGACGGGTCGCCCCAGGCGCTGAGCCAGCTGTCCTCCGGGGTGGAACTGGGCGGGCGCCGCCGGTCGCCCTGGCGGCGGTCGTTGTGGCGGCGGTCGGCCTGCCGGCGGTTGGGCCGGACGCCGGTCATCGCGGCGCGTCGGGCGGCGGCTCGGGCGCCGGGCCGAGCCGCCGGTGGGCGTCGCTGCAGTACAGGCGCGAGCCTTCGACCAGCGCATCGGCCTCCGGCAGGTGAACGCCGCAGTGGGCGCAGGCGACCATCTCGACCGGCTTGTCGCCGGCCGGCCGGCGCGGCCGCCCGGCCTCGCCACTGCCCGGGGCCGGCCCGCGCAGGCGCGCGGTCAGCAGCCACAGCCCCACGCCCACCACCAGCAGCACCAGCAGGAACTTCATCGCCAGCCTCGCTGCCGCCGCGCCGGTGCGCTCATGCCGCGGCCCGACTCAACAGCACCTCGAAGACGAAGCGCGAGCCCACGTAGGCCAGCAGCAGCAGCGCAGCGCCCACGTAGAGCCAGCGCGTCGCGCGCCGGCCGCGCCAGCCCTGCCACTGGCGGCCGGCCAGCAGCGCGGCGAACACCGCCCAGCCGAGCAGCGAGAACACCGTCTTGTGATCCCAGCGCCAGTGCGAGGTGGTGGCCACGCCGAGCAGCAGCGCCAGCGTCAGCACGACGAAGCCGACCTCGACGAAGCGGAAGGTCAGCCGTTCGAGCCGCAGCAGCGGCATGCCCATCGGCCCGGACGCCGGCGCCGCGACGCCGCCGTCGCGCAGGCGCAGCTTGCGTTCGGCCGCATCGAGCATCGTCGCATGCAGCACGGCCGCGCCGAACAGCGCATACGAGGCCACGCCCAACACCCAGTGCAGCGGCGCCAGCGCGCCCAGCGCCGGCCGCACCTCGCCGGGAAAGGCCCAGGCCACCAGCACCACGAAGGCGCCGCTGATCGCCAGCACGCGGCGCACGCCGGCCACCGGCACGAAGCGGCTCTCGACCGCGTGCACCCCCAGAACCAGCCAGACGGTGAGCGAGAGCACCGGCCCGAAGCCCAGCCGCGCGCCGGGCTCGCCGCGGCCCCAGCCGCCGATGTCGAGCAGCAGCAGCAGCGCATGCAGCAACCAGCCCGCGACCAGCGCCGGCGCCGGCAGCGGCGAGCCGCCCGGCGCGGGCCAGGCGGCCACCCCGTAGGCCAGCACCGCGACCAGCGCCAACACCAGCGGTGCCGTGCCCAGGGTCTCGATGGGGGCGAACGATAGAATCATCGCAAACAGTGTACTTTCGCGGCCACCGCCCGCTGCGGTGCCTGCCACGGCCATGGCTTCCACCCTTTCCGACCGCCTGTCGCGCCTCGTCAAGACGATGCGCGGCCAGGCCCGCATCACCGAGGCCAACGTCGGCGACATGCTGCGCGAGGTGCGCATGGCGCTGCTGGAGGCCGACGTGGCGCTGCCGGTCGTGCGCGACTTCATCGCCCGCGTCAAGGACAAGGCGCTGGGCACCGAGGTGGTGGGTTCGCTCAACCCCGGCCAGGCGCTGGTGGGGGTGGTGCACAAGGAGCTCGGCCGCACGATGGGCGAGGGCATCTCCGACATCAACCTGGCGACCCAGCCGCCGGCGGTGATCCTGATGGCCGGCCTGCAGGGCGCGGGCAAGACCACCACCACCGCCAAGCTGGCCAAGCACCTGATCGACAAGCGCCGGAAGAAGGTGCTGACGGTGTCGGGCGACGTGTACCGACCGGCCGCCATCGAGCAGCTGAAGATGGTGACCCGCCAGGCCGGTGCCGAGTGGTTCCCGTCGGCACCCGACCAGAAGCCGCACGACATCGCGCTGGCCGCGCTCGACCATGCGAAGCGCCACTATTTCGACGTGCTGCTGGTCGACACCGCCGGCCGGCTGGCGATCGACGAGGCGCTGATGGCCGAGATCCGCGACCTGCACGCCGTGCTGAAGCCGGTCGAGACGCTGTTCGTCGTCGACGCGATGCAGGGCCAGGACGCGGTCAACACCGCCAAGGCCTTCAAGGAGGCGCTGCCGCTGACCGGCATCGTGCTGACCAAGCTCGACGGCGATTCGCGCGGCGGTGCGGCGCTGTCGGTGCGCGCGATCACCGGCGCGCCGATCAAGTTCGCCGGCGTGTCCGAGAAGATCGACGGGCTGGAGGTGTTCGACGCCGAGCGCCACGCCGGCCGCGTGCTGGGCATGGGCGACATCGTCGCGCTGGTCGAACAGGTGCAGGGCAGCGTCGACCTCGGGGCGGCGCAGAAGCTGGCCGACAAGGTCAAGGCGGGCGACTCCTTCGACCTGAACGACTTCCTGCTGCAGCTCTCGCAGATGAAGAAGATGGGCGGCCTGTCCGGGCTGATGGACAAGCTGCCCAGCCAGTTGACCGCCAAGGCCGGCAACGTCGACATGGACAAGGCCGAGCGCGACGTGCGCCGGATGGAAGGCATCATCCTGTCGATGACCCCGCTCGAGCGCCGCAAGCCCGAGCTGCTGAAGGCCAGCCGCAAGCGCCGCATCGCTGCCGGCGCCGGGGTTCAGGTGCAGGAAGTCAACCGCCTCTTGAACCAGTTCGAGCAGATGCAGGGCATGATGAAGAAGATGAAGGGCGGCGGCCTGATGAAGATGATGAAGCGCATGGGCGGCATGAAGGGGCTGATGGGCTAGGCCCGGCCCGAGCGAGCCGGCCTTCGCTTTCCACGCCGCCCGAGGAAGACCAGCACCGCCAGAGCCACCAGCACGCAGGCCAGCGTGGCGGGCTCGGGCACCTCGTGGCGGTCCGTGGGTGCGACGCGCGCCGCCGAGCGGGTCCGGACGCCCGACGGACCCGATCGGCCGGCCAGCGCCGCCACTTCCGCGCTGCGCAGGGCGAAGCCGTCGGACAGGTCGTTCAGGGTCGCCACGACGAAGCGGCGCGACGCTGCGGCGGGGCCCGCAGCGGCAGGATCGGCGAGGGCGAAGGCGACACCGGCCAGGTCGGCGCTGCGCTGCGCCAGCACCGCGGCCAGGCGGGCCTGCAGGCCGCGCTCGCCCAGCGCGACGAGCACCGACACATTGCCGCAGACATCGGGCACCATCACCGAATGGCGGCGGCCCTGATGGTCGAACGCCTCGTACAGGTCGGCCGCCTCGGCGTGGCCGGCAGCGAAGTTCACGCGCGATTGCAGGCACATCGTGCGGCCGAAGCTCAGCGCGACCGCGCCCGGATCGAAGCGGCGGCCATCGTCCAGCACACGGATCGAGCCGGTGCGGATTTCCAGCCTCCCTGCGACCCGCCCCGCCCGCCGAAGCGCGGCGATCTCCTGCACCGTCTCGGGCGGCAACCCGGCCGCGGTCAGGGCCTGTTCGGTGCTGCCCTGGTACGGGTTGCGGCCGGGCTGGCCCCAGGCGCAGGCCCGGCGCAGCGACAGCGGGCGGCCGGAGGCGCCGGTGGCTGCAGGCGCGGCCGCTGCGAGCGGCGGGTCGACGTCGTCCGCCATCGGCCGCCGCGCCTCGTGCGGCAGCGGCAGCCCGTCATGGCTGACACCGGGCGCCACCGCCGCAGCGGCCCGCGGGCCGGCGAGCGCGCCCAGCGCGACCAGGGCCACCACCAGCAGTGGAACGGCGATCGCCACCAGCGCGGTGGCAGCGGCGGCGATGCGACGCAGCATCGCCGGCACCGCCCGCCCCTGCGGTGCCGATGATCGCCGTCGCCGCTGCCGCGGCCGCTGCAGCAGACCCTGCCAGCCGCACCCGGCAGCCCGGCAGCGGTAGCGCCGCCGGCCGCGGCCCGCCGCGTCGGCGCGGTCCTCGGGCCGGCGGCGGATGCGGCGCAACTCGGCATGGCAGCCTGGGCAGCGCAACGCAGCGGATGGTTGAAGGGGTTCGGGCACGTCGGCGGAGGCGGCGGATGGACCGATCGACTGCCCGCCGCCGGCCCGGCGGCAGGGCACGCGGGCGGACCGAGCCCGCCTGACCCGTTATCGGCCGACGCCCCCGCCCGGCGCAGGCATTTGTGCACGCCGTCCGCGGCGCCCTGAACGCATCGTCCGGCCCCTGCGGCCGGCAAGGCCAGCCGCCGCCGCCCAGGACGGGGCCGCGGCGACGCCGGCCTCAGGCCAGCAAGGCCTGGGCGAACTCGCGCGCGTCGAAGGTCTGCAGGTCCTCGAGCTTCTCGCCGACGCCGATGAAGTACACCGGCACCGGGCGCTCGCGCGCGATGGCGGCCAGCACGCCGCCCTTGGCGGTGCCGTCGAGCTTGGTGACGATCAGCCCGCTGAGGCCCAGCGCGTCGTCGAAGGCCTTCACCTGCGTCAGCGCGTTCTGGCCGGTGTTGCCGTCGACGACCAGCAGCACCTCGTGCGGCGCGCTGGCCTCGGCCTTGGTGATCACGCGCTTGACCTTCTTCAGCTCCTCCATCAGGTGCAGCTGGGTCGGCAGGCGGCCGGCCGTGTCGGCGATCACGACGTCGCGGCCGCGTGCCTTGCCGGCGCTGACCGCGTCGAAGGCCACCGCGGCCGGGTCGGCGCCTTCCTGGCTGACGATCTCGACGCGGTTGCGGTCGGCCCAGATCGCCAGCTGCTCGCGCGCCGCGGCGCGGAAGGTGTCGGCCGCGGCCAGCAGCACGGTCTGCTCGGCATCGGCCAGGTGGCGGGTGAGCTTGCCGATGCTGGTGGTCTTGCCGGCGCCGTTGACGCCCACCACCATCATCACGGTGGGCTGGAAACGGCCGACGACCAGCGGCTTCTGCAGCGGCGACAGCAGCTCGGCCAGGGCGTCGGCGAGCAGGCCCTTCACGACGGCCGGGTCGGTCGCCTTGGCCTCCTTGACGCGCCGCTTTAGGTCGCTCAGCAGGAACTCGGTGGCCTTGACGCCGGTATCGGCCATCAGCAGCGCCGCCTCGAGCTCCTCGTACAGCGCGTCGTCGATCTGGGTGCCGGTGAAGACCTGGGCGATGCTGCTGCCGGTCTTGCGCAGACCGTTGCGCAGCTTGTCGAGCCAGCTCTGGCGGCCGGTCGCGGGCGCTTCGGCGACCGCCGGCGGGACGGCGGCCGGTGCCCCGCCGAGCCTGCCCACCGTGCTCTTCCACCAGCCGCCGGCCGGTTCGCTCGACTCGGGCGCGGGCGCGGGCGCAGCCAGCGCTTCGGCGATCGGTGGCGTCGCGGCGGGAGCGGCCTGGGTCGTGTCGGGCGGTGCGACGGCCGGCGGTGCGGCCTTCTTCTTGAAGAAGCTGAACATGGGTGATCGGTTGGGAGCGGCCTGCAAGCCCGCGGGAAAGTGGCCGCTATAATCGCGGGCTCGTGGCGCTTTAGCTCAGTCGGTTAGAGCGACGGAATCATAATCCGCAGGTCCGGGGTTCGAGTCCCTGAAGCGCCACCACCCCATCCCAGGCCCTTGCCGGTTCGTCGCCGCCAAGGGCCTTTTCATGTCAGGCGGCGTTGCCGGCCCCGATCGATCTGCGACGATCCAGGTTCGACCGGAGGACAGACCACCATGAGCGACCACCAGGCCACCGCCGAACTGCTGGCTGCCTTGCGCAGCTTCGAGCACGGCAAGATCGTCAAGGCCCGCGAGGCAGTGCAGCTGGTGCGCGACGGCGACACCGTCGGCACCAGCGGCTTCGTCGGCATCGGCTTCGCCGAGAACCTGGCGGTGGCGCTCGAAGCGCGCTTCCTCGACACCGCGAGGGACGACCCGCAGGGCATCGGCAAGCCGCGCGCCCTGACGCTGGTCTACGCCGCCGGCCAGGGCGACGGCAAGGACCGCGGGCTGAACCACTTCGGCCACCCGGGCATGGTCAGGCGCGTCGTCGGCGGCCACTGGGGCCTGGTGCCCAAGCTGCAGGCGCTGGCGGTGGCCAACCAGATCGAGGCCTACAACCTGCCGCAGGGCGTGATCACCCACCTGTTGCGCGACATCGCCGCGGGCAAGCCCGGGCACCTGTCGCGCGTCGGCCTGGGCACCTTCGTCGACCCGCGGCACGGCGGCGGCAGGATCAACGAGCGCAGCACCGAAGCCCTGGTCGAACTGATGACGGTGGGCGGCCAGGAGGTCCTGTTCTACAAGGCCTTCCCGATCGACGTCGCGCTGGTGCGCGGCACCAGCGCCGACCCCGACGGCAACATCACGATGGAGCGCGAGGCGCTGACCCTCGAGAGCCTGTCGCTGGCGATGGCCGCGCGCAACTCGGGCGGCATCGTGATCGTGCAGGTCGAGCGCATCGTCGAGCGCGGCTCGCTGTCGTCGCGCCAGGTCAAGATCCCCGGCATCCTGGTCGACTGCGTGGTCGTCGCCGAGAAGCCCGAGTACCACATGCAGACCTTCATCGAGCCCTACAGCGCGGCGTTCGCGGGCGAGATCCGGGTGCCGATGAACAGCCTGGCGCCGATGGCGATGGGCGACCGCAAGATCATCGCCCGCCGCGCCGCGATGGAGCTGAAGCCCAACGCGGTGGTCAACCTGGGCATCGGCATGCCCGAGGGCGTGGCCGAGGTCGCCGCCGAGGAGCGCATCACCGACCTGATCACGCTGACCGCCGAGCCCGGCGTGGTCGGCGGCGTTCCCGCCGGCGGGCTGAACTTCGGCGCCGCGACCAATGCGCAGGCGATCATCGACCAGCCCTACCAGTTCGACTTCTACGACGGCGGCGGGCTCGACATCGCGGTGCTCGGGCTGGCCCAGGCCGATGCCCAGGGCAACCTGAACGTCTCGAAGTTCGGCCCCCGGCTGGCCGGCGCCGGCGGCTTCATCAACATCAGCCAGAACGCCAAGGCGGTGGTGTTCTGCGGCACCTTCACCGCCGGCGGGCTGAGGGTGGCGGTGCAGGACGGGCAGCTGCGCATCCTGCAGGAGGGCAAGTCGCGCAAGTTCGTGCAGCAGGTCGAGCACCGCAGCTTCTCGGGCGAGGTCGCCTGGCAGCGCCGCCAGCCGGTGCTGTACGTCACCGAGCGCTGCGTGTTCCGGCTCGGCGACGGCGCCCTGGACCTGATCGAGATCGCGCCGGGCATCGATCTGGAACGCGACATCCTGGCGCAGATGGACTTCGCGCCACGCCTGCCGGCGCCGCCCCGGCTGATGGATCCACGGCTGTTCGGCGGCGAGCCGATGGGGCTGCGCGATCGGCTGCTCGAGATCCCGCTGGCGCGCCGGCTGAGCTACGACGCCGACCTCAACGCGCTGTTCATCAACTTCGAGCGGCTGCAGGTGCGCACGCCGCAGGACGTCGAGGCCATCGGACGAGAGGTCGCGCGCAAGCTCGAGGGCATCGGCCGCAAGGTCTACGCGATCGTCAACTACGACGACTTCAGCATCGCCCCCGAGCTGGTGGACCCCTACGCGGCAATGGTCCAGAGCCTGCTCGAGACCCACTACTGGAACGTCACGCGCTACACCACCTCCGGCTTCCTGCGGCTGAAGCTGGGCGACGCGCTGCAGAAGCGCGGCGTCGCGCCGCACATCTACGAGTCGTCCGACGAGGCGCTGAAGCACCTGCGCGAGCTCGAGGACAGCGGCGGCTAAAATTCACCGTTTCGCCCCACCACAGCCGCTGGATCCACACCATGTTCCGCTGTGCCCTGCTGGCCGTGTTCGGCCTGTCGCTGGCCGCTGCCGCGCCGGCCCAGACCTCGCGCCCGTTCCCGGCCAACGCGCTGCGCGGCACGCTGATGGTCGTGCAGCCGCCCGAGGTGCAGCTCAACGGCCAGGCCGCGCGGCTGTCGCCCGGCTCGCGCATCCGCGGTGCCGACAACATGGTGTACCTGTCGGGCGCGCTGGTCGGCCACAAGCTGCTCGTGCACTACACGCTCGAACCCAGCGGCCTGGTGCACGACGTGTGGATCCTGACCCCCGAAGAGGCCGCCCGCAAGCCCTGGCCGGCCACGCCCGACGAGGCCCGGCGCTGGCAGTTCAGCCCCGCCGCGCAGACCTGGACGAAACCCTGAGACCGCCATGACCAAGAAGGTCTACATCCGCAGCTTCGGCTGCCAGATGAACGAATACGACGCCGACAAGATGGCCGACGTGATGCGCGTGGCCGACGGCTACGAGCCGACCAGCGACCCCGAGCAGGCCGACCTGATCCTGTTCAACACCTGCTCGGTACGCGAGAAGGCGCAGGAAAAGGTGTTCTCCGACCTCGGCCGCGTCAAGCACCTGAAGGCGCGCGGCGTGATGATCGGCGTCGGCGGCTGCGTCGCCAGCCAGGAAGGCGCGGCGATCATCGAGCGCGCGCCCTATGTCGACGTGGTGTTCGGCCCGCAGACGCTGCACCGCCTGCCGCAGCTGCTGTCCGACCGGCGCCGGCAGGGCCGGGCCCAGGTCGACATCAGCTTCCCCGAGATCGAGAAGTTCGACCACCTGCCGCCGGCAAAGGTGACCGGGGCCTCGGCCTTCGTCTCGATCATGGAAGGCTGCAGCAAGTACTGCTCGTACTGCGTCGTGCCCTACACCCGCGGCGAGGAGATGCACCGGCCGTTCGAGGACGTGCTGGTCGAGGTGGCCGGCCTGGCCGACCAGGGTGTCAAGGAAGTGACGCTGCTCGGCCAGAACGTCAACGCATACCGCGGGCGGATGGGGAACGCGGGCGGCAGCGCGGACATCGCCGACTTCGCGCTGCTGCTGGAGTACCTGCACGAGGTCCCCGGCATCGAGCGCATCCGCTATACCACCAGCCACCCGAACGAGTTCACGCAGCGGCTGATCGACGCCTACGGCAGGCTGCCGAAGCTGGTCAACCATCTGCACCTGCCGGTGCAGCATGGCAGCGACCGCATCCTGATGGCGATGAAGCGCGGCTACACCGCCCTCGAGTACAAGAGCACGATCCGCAAGCTGCGCGCGCTGCGGCCCGACCTGAGCCTGTCGACCGACTTCATCGTCGGCTTCCCCTGCGAGACCGAGGACGACCACCAGAGGTCGCTGCGGCTGATCGAGGAGATCGGCTACGACGCGTCGTTCAGCTTCGTCTTCAGCCCGCGCCCCGGCACGCCGGCCGCCGCGCTGCACGACGACACGCCGCAGGCGCTGAAGCTCGAGCGGCTGCAGCAGTTGCAGGCGCTGATCGAACAGAACGTGCAGCGCATCAGCGCCGCCCGGGTCGGCACGGTGCAGCGCATCCTGGTCGAAGGCCCGAGCCGAAAGAGCGTCGCCGAACTGATGGGCCGCACCGAGTGCAACCGCATCGTCAACTTCGACGGCGGGCCGGCGTCGGCCCGGCTGGTCGGGCAGATGATCGACGTGCGCATCACCCAGGCGCTGCCGCATTCGCTGCGCGCCGAAGTCCTGACGCAGGAAGCGACGCTGGCGGCCTGAACGTCAGCGGCGCCGCGCGCCGAATCCCGCCCACCACAGCGCCAGCGCGCAGGCCACGACCATCGCCGCGTAGGTGGCCATGCGGCCGTCGCGCCCGGTGATCACCAGGCCGCCCAGCAGCGCGACGGTCGACGCCAGCGCGCCCCAGCGGGCCAGGCGGCCGAACGGCACGCTGGCCAGTTCACGCCGCCACAGGACCTTGACCATCGCCGCGGCGATCACGCCGAGCCCGAGACCGGGCGCCAGCAGGTTGAGCAGGTGCCAGAGCGCATCGACGGGACCCATGTGTGTCAACCGGATTTGACAGTATTCGCGCGGTTGTGGTTGACTGGTGTCACCGCAGAACTGCATCGTGGGCTTGATGCAGAGCAAGTTCGACTTCGGCGGGCAAATTCTATAATTCAAAAATGAGTGTGTTCACCCTGGGCCTGAACCACACGACCGCGCCGCTGGATCTGCGCGGCCGTTTTGCGTTTGCGCCCGAACAGCTCTCGCCGGCGCTGCGGGGTTTCCGTGAACGGCTGATGCGCGCCTTGCCCGAAGCGGCGCTGCTGTCCACCTGCAACCGCACCGAACTCTACGTGGCCGCCGAACCGACCCAGGTCAACGCGCTGGTGGCCCCGGCAATCGACTGGCTGGCCACGCAGGGCGGCGTGCCGGGCGACCAGTTGCGCCACCACACCTACGTGCTCGAACAACGCGACGCCGCGCGCCACGCCTTCCGCGTCGCCTCGGGGCTCGATTCGATGGTGCTCGGCGAGCCGCAGATCCTCGGCCAGATGAAGCAGGCGGTGCGCGAGGCCGATGCTGCCGGCACGCTGGGCACCACGCTGCACCAGCTGTTCCAGCGCTCGTTCTCGGTCGCCAAGGACGTTCGCAGCTCGACCGAGATCGGCGCCCATTCGATCAGCATGGCGGCGGCGTCGGTGCGGCTGGCCGCCCAGCTGTTCGAGGACCTGCGCGACATCAGCATCCTGTTCGTCGGCGCCGGCGAGATGATCGAGCTGGTGGCCACTCACTTCGCCGCCCGCTCACCGCGGGCGATGGCGATCGCCAACCGCACGCTGGAGCGCGGCGAGAAGCTGGCTGGCCGCTTCGGCGGCCAGGCGCTGCGCCTGGCCGACCTGCCGCAGCGGCTGCACGAGTTCGACGCGATCGTCTCCTGCACCGCCAGCACGCTGCCGATCATCGGCCTCGGTGCGGTCAGGAGCGCGCTGAAGGCGCGCCGCCACCGGCCGATGTTCATGGTCGACCTGGCGGTGCCGCGCGACATCGAGCCCGAGGTCGCCACGCTGTCCGATGTCTACCTCTACACGGTGGACGATCTGTCGGCGGTGGTGCAGTCGGCCGGCGAGAAGCGGCAGGCCGCGGTGGCCCAGGCCGAGGCGATCATCGACGCCGGGGTGCAGAGCTTCGCCCACTGGCTGGACCAGCGCGCCACCGTGCCGCTGATCCAGGCGCTGCATGCCCAGGCCGACGACTGGCGCGCGGCCGAGATCGCCCGCGCCCGCAGGCTGCTGGCCAGGGGCACCGACATCGACGGCGTGCTCGAGGCGCTGTCCAGGGGCCTGACCCAGAAGCTGCTGCACGGCGCGCTGGCCGAACTGCACGCCAGCGACGGCGAGGCCCGGCAGCAGATGGCGCAGACGGTGTCGCGCCTGTTCCTGCGGCAGACCGCCCGCAACCCGGCGGCGGACGACAACCCCTAGCTGCCCTGCCCGGGTCGCGCGCGGGCGCCGCATGCGCCGGCGTGCCGGCCTGCCCGCCTGCCGATGAAAGAATCGCTTCGACTGCAGCTGCAACGCCTGGTCCACCGTCTGGCCGAGCTCGACGCGCACCTGGCCGACCCGCAGCTGGGCCAGGACATCCAGCGCTACCGCTCGGTGGCGCGCGAGCAGGCCGAGGCCGCGGCGCTGGTGCAGCGCTTCCGGGCCTACGAACAGCGCGAGGCCGACCTGGCCGGCGCGCGCGAGATGCTGGCCGTTTCCAGCGCCGACCCCGAGATGGCCGAGCTGGCGCGCGACGAGATCGCCGCCGCCGAGGCCGACCTGACGCGGCTGCTGGCCGAACTGCAGGCCGCGCTGCTGCCGCGCGACCCCGACGACGGGCGCAACGCCTTCCTCGAGATCCGCGCCGGCACCGGCGGCGACGAATCGGCGCTGTTCGCCGGCGACCTGGCACGCATGTACGGTCGCTTCTGCGAGCGCCAGGGCTGGCGCACCGAGGTGCTCAGCGAAAGCCCCAGCGAGCTCGGCGGATACAAGGAGCTGGTGCTGCGCATCGTCGGCGACGGGGTCTACGGCCAGCTGAAGTTCGAATCGGGCGGCCACCGCGTGCAGCGCGTGCCGGCCACCGAGTCGCAGGGCCGCATCCACACCAGCGCCTGCACGGTGGCGGTGATGCCCGAGCCCGACGAGGCGGCCGAGATCACGCTGAACCCGGCCGACCTGCGCATCGACACCTTCCGCGCCAGCGGCGCCGGCGGCCAGCATGTCAACAAGACCGATTCGGCGATCCGCATCACCCACCTGCCGACCGGGCTGGTCGCCGAATGCCAGGACGACCGCAGCCAGCACCGCAACAAGGCCAAGGCGATGGCGGTGCTGCAGGCGCGGCTGCGCGAACGCGAACGCGCCGAGCGCGAGGCGAAGGAGGCTGCCCAGCGCAAGAGCCTGGTCGGCAGCGGCGACCGCTCGGACCGCATCCGCACCTACAACTTCCCGCAGGGCCGGCTGACCGACCACCGCATCAACCTGACGCTGTACAAGCTGGGCCAGATCATGGACGGCGACCTCGGCGACGTGATCGCGGCGCTGCAGGCGGCGCAGGCGCAGGACCAGCTGGCCGCGCTGGAAGGCGCCGCTTGACGAGCCTGCCGCGGACGGTCGGCGCGGCGCTGGCCGCTGCCCGTGCGCAGGGGCTGGACCGGCTCGACGCCCAGTTGCTGCTGGGCCACCGCCTGCAGCGCGACCGGGCCTGGCTGATCGCCCACGACGACGCTGCGCTCGACGCCGCCGCGGCACGGGCCTTCGACGACGACTGCCGGCGCCGCGCCGCCGGCGAGCCGCTGGCCTACCTGGTCGGCGAGCGCGAGTTCCACGGCCTGCGGCTGCGGGTGACGCCCGACGTGCTGGTGCCGCGGCCCGACACCGAGACGCTGGTCGACTGGGCCCTGGCGCTGCTGCGCGACAGCGCCGCCGCCGCGCCGCAGGTATTGGACCTGGGCACCGGCAGCGGCGCGATCGCGCTGGCGGTGGCCCATCACCACCGCGCGTCGCAGGTCGCCGCCACCGACCTGAGCCCGGCCGCGCTGGCCGTCGCACAGGCCAACGCGCAGCGGCTCGGCCTCGCGCCGGCCTGGCTGCAGGGCGCCTGGTGGCGGGCCGTGCCGGCCGATGCCCGCTTCGACCTGGTGCTGTCGAACCCGCCCTACATCGCCGCCGGCGACCCGCACCTGCCGGCGCTGCGCCATGAACCGCTGCTGGCGCTGAGCCCGGGCGGCGACGGGCTCGGCGCGTTGCGCGAGATCGTCGCCGGCGCCCCGGCGCACCTGGCACCCGGCGGCTGGCTGCTGCTCGAGCATGGCTGGGACCAGGCCGACGCGGTGGCCGCGCTGCTGCGATCGGCCGGCTTCGAAGCCATCGAGACCCGGCGCGACCTGGCCGACCGGCCACGCTGCACCGGCGGGCACTGGCGCGGCGGCTGATCGTTCAGGACCGGCCCGCAGCAGGCGGCCGAAACAGGCGGCCGAGACAAGCAGCCGGGACAAGCGGCAAATTGGCGTGCAAATGCAACGCCCCGGCCGGGCACTGCGGCGTAGGATCGTTGCGACGGGGTTCGAACGGTCGGGCTGCCGTCGGGTCGTGGGAGCAGACACCATGCGCAAGGTCGTGACGTGGCTGGGCATTTCGGCGATCGGCATCGCCTGCAGCGCGCTGGCGCAGGACCGGGGGCTGGTGCCGTCGGCCGGCGGGCTCGGCGGGCCGTTCTGGCAATCGCGCTTCGAGCGCGACCTCTCCGGCAGCGTGCTGACATCGAACGGCATCGACGCCATCGGGCTGGCGGCGGTGCAGCCGCAGACGCTGCGCCTGCTCGGCGACTACCAGTTCAGCGCCTTGCGGCTGGGTGAGACCGGCGGGCTGCGGCTGACCGGCGGCATGGTGATCAACCTGCGCCCGACCGGGCTGCCGGGGATGCAGGCGCCCGATGGCGGCAGCGCCCTGCCCTATGCCGGCGTCGGCTATGCCAGCGGCAGCCAGCGCGGCGACTGGGGCTTCAGCGCCGACCTCGGGCTGTCGGCCCAGGGCCTGGGCTCGCTGCGGCTGGACCGCCTGTTCACCGGCGCCAACGGCCTGAGCGCCGACGGCGGGCTGCGGCTGCAGCCGATGGTCCGGCTGGGCATGAACCTGGCGTTCTGAACCGCCCACGCGCCAGGGCCAATCCCGGCGTGGCCCGCCCGGGCCGGCGCTTTGCCGTATAAATCGGACCTGACACAACCCCGCACAGCGGCAGGATCAGGACATGAGTGACGTGCACAAGCGCATCGACGACATCGTGAAGAGCGGCCACGTGGTGCTGTTCATGAAGGGCACGGCGCAGTTCCCGCAGTGCGGCTTCTCGGGCCGGGCGATCCAGGTGCTCAAGGCCAGCGGCGTCAGGGAACTGCGCACCGTCAACGTGCTCGAGGACGACGAGATCCGCCAGGGCATCAAGGAATACGCCAACTGGCCGACGATCCCGCAGCTCTACGTCGACGGCGAGTTCGTCGGCGGCTCGGACATCATGATGGAGATGTACCAGTCGGGCGAGCTGCAGCAGCTGATCAACAAGTGACTGACATGGCGGCAGGCCGAGCGCCGGGCCGCCATCGGCCGGAGGCCGATGTCCTTCGGCAGGCGGCCGACAGTCCGCAGGGACTGTCGGCGTCCAGCCTCAGCCCCAAGCCGGCCCGCGTCGCCTCGGGGGACCGGCCGCGGTGCCCTGCGGACGAGGGGCCGACATGACCCGTAGACTGG
The DNA here is from genome assembly GCA_016790515.1 of Burkholderiaceae bacterium. Classification (GTDB taxonomy): domain Bacteria; phylum Pseudomonadota; class Gammaproteobacteria; order Burkholderiales; family Burkholderiaceae_C; genus Pseudaquabacterium. The sequence goes on from JAEUOY010000023.1 coordinate 22,151, forward strand.
TCGTCGGCATCACCGGCGCCAGCGGGGCCGTCTACGGCGTGCGGCTGCTGCAGCGCGCGCGCGAGCTCGGGCTCGAGACCCACCTCGTCGTGACACCGGCCGGGGTGCTCAACGCCCACCATGAACTCGACCTGGACCGCGCCGCGCTCGACGCGCTGGCCGACCGCGCCTATGCGCCCGCCGACATCGGCGCCTGCGTCGCCAGCGGCAGCTTCGACACCGCGGCGATGGTCGTCGCGCCCTGCTCGATGAAGACCCTGGCCGCGGTGGCCCACGGCTTCGGCGACAACCTGCTGACCCGCGCCGCCGACGTCACGCTGAAGGAGCGCCGGCCGCTGCTGCTGATGGTGCGCGAGACACCGTTCAACCTGGCCCACCTGCGCAACATGACCGCCGTCACCGAGATGGGCGGCATCGTCTTCCCGCCGCTGCCGGCGTTCTACAACAAGCCGGCGAGCATCGCCGAGCTGGTCGACGACACGGTCGAGCGCGCGCTGGCGCTGGCCGGCGTGCGCGACGCGCAGCCCAAGGCCTGGAGCGGTCTGCGCGGCTGACCCGGTCCGGCGAGGCTTCAGGCCAGCCACCGCTGGCGGTTGGCCAGCACCGCATTCGGGTACTCGGCCCGGCCGCGGCTGCCGTTGTAGCGGCCCAGCGCGAGAAACAGGTCGCCGCGCTCGCTGTCGAGGTAGTGGCGCAGGATCACGCAGCCGAAACGCAGGTTGGTCTGCATGTGGAACAGCCGTGCCGGCTCGCCGTCGCCGATCAGCCGGGCCCAGAACGGCATCACCTGCATGTAGCCGCGCGCACCGGCCGGGCTGATCGCGTACTTGCGAAAGCCGCTCTCGACCTGGATCAGCCCCAGCACCAGCGCCGGCTCCAGGCCCGCGCGGGTGCTCTCGTACCACAGCGTCTCGAGGAACTCGAGCCGGGTGTGCGCCTCGGCCTTGCGGGACTTCAACCGCTCGCTCATCAGCCCCTGCCAGCGCAGGAAGGCCAGCCGGGCGTCCGAATTCGCGAACACCGGCCTGGGCGGTGCGGCGCTGGCGATCGCCGCCGACAGCGCGGTGCGCACTGCGTCGGCCAGCGGCTCCTCGGCCTGCTTGCCGGCCAGCGCCGGTGCCGGCCGCGCCAGCACCAGCGCGATGCCGGCCAGCCAGGCGCGCCGGCCGATGCCGCTCATCCGGCGAGCCGCTCCTTCACCCGCGCCGCCGCGTCGGCCAGCGGCGTGACCGCGGCGGCGGCCTCGCGCCGGCCCTGCAGTTCGACCGTGCCGGCCTTCAGGCCGCGGTCGGAAATCACCACCCGCTGCGGCACGCCGATCAGCTCCCAGTCGGCGAACATCGCGCCGGGCCGCTCGCCGCGGTCGTCGAGCATCACGTCGATGCCGGCGGCGGCCAGCGCGTCGTGCAGCGCGTCGGCCGCCGCCCGCACCTCGGCCGAGCGGTCGTAGCCGATCGGGCAGATCACTGCGGCGAACGGCGCGATCGCCGCCGGCCAGACGATGCCGCGCTCGTCGTGGTCCTGCTCGATCGCGGCGCCGAGGATGCGGGTCACGCCGATGCCGTAGCAGCCCATCTCCATCAGCTGCGGCTTGCCCTGCTCGTTCAGGTAGCTGGCATTCATCGCCGCCGAGTACTTGGTGCCGAGGTAGAACACATGGCCGACCTCGATGCCGCGCTGGATCGCCAGCACACCCTGGCCGTCGGGCGAGGGCTCGCCGGCCAGCACGTTGCGGATGTCGGCCACCAGGTCGGGCTCGGGCAGGTCGCGGCCCCAGTTGACGCCGGTGAAGTGGAAGTCGGCGTCGTTGGCGCCGCAGACGAAGTCGCTCATCGCCGCCACCGTGCGGTCGGCGATCACCTTGACCGGCGACTTCGACCCCGAACCCTGGAAGATGGGCCCGAGGTAGCCCGGCTTGCAGCCGAAATGGTCCTCGATCTCGGTCACGGTCGCGAAGCGCCAGCCGCCCTTCAGGCCGGGCAGCTTGCCGGCCTTGACTTCGTTGAGCTCGTGGTCGCCGCGCACCAGCAGCAGCCAGACCGTGCTGCGGGCGATGTCGCCGCGCTCGTCGAACTCGTCGCTGGCCAGCACCAGGCTCTTGACGGTGCGCGCCAGCGGCAGGCCGAGCAGCGCGGCCACGTCGGCGCAGGTGCTCTTGCCGGGGGTCGGCGTCTTGGCCAACGCCTCGGTGGGAGCGGCGCGCGGCGCGGCCGGGGCCACCGCCTCGGCCAGTTCGATGTTGGCGGCGTAGTCGCTGGTCGGGCAGTAGACGATCGCGTCCTCGCCGGTGTCGGCGATGACCTGGAATTCATGGCTCAGGTCGCCGCCGATCGCGCCGGTGTCGGCGGCCACCGCGCGGTACTTCAGGCCGAAGCGGTCGAAGATGCGCTTGTAGGCGTCGAACATCGCCTGGTAGCTCTTCGCGGCGGCACCGGCATCGCGGTCGAACGAATAGGCATCCTTCATCGTGAACTCGCGCCCGCGCATCACGCCGAAGCGCGGCCGCCGCTCGTCGCGGAACTTGGTCTGGATGTGATAGAAGTTCTTCGGCAGCTGGCGGTAGCTGCGCAGCTCCTGGCGGGCGATGTCGGTCACCACCTCCTCGCTGGTCGGCTGGATGATGAAGTCACGCTCGTGGCGGTCCTTGACGCGCAGCAGTTCGGGCCCCATCTTGTCGAAGCGGCCGGTTTCCTGCCACAGCTCGGCGGGCTGGACCACCGGCATCAGCAGCTCGACCGCGCCGGCGCGGTTCATCTCCTCGCGGATGATCGCCTCGACCTTGCGGATCACCCGCAGCCCCATCGGCATGTAGCTGTAGATGCCGGCGCCCAGGCGCTTGATCAGGCCGGCGCGCATCATCAGCTGGTGGCTCACGACCTCGGCGTCGGCGGGGGCTTCCTTCAGGGTGGCGATGAAGAACTGGGAGGCTTTCATGGGAGAACGGGGTTGGGCCGGGAAGCGCCGCTGACCGAGGCGGCCGGGGCCTGCAGCTCGGCGCTGACAGGGGTGCGGGTTAGCGAGAGTTCGCCGGCCGCACCGCGCCGGTGCAATAATGAAACCAATATTGAAATTGGGGTTTGATTATGCTCGACAGGGAAGGCTTCAGGCCCAACGTCGGCATCATCCTGCTCAATGCGCGCAACCAGGTGTTCTGGGGCAAGCGGCTGCGGACCCACTCGTGGCAGTTTCCCCAAGGGGGCATCAAGTACGGTGAATCGCCCGAGCAGGCGATGTTCCGCGAGCTGCACGAAGAGGTCGGCTTGCGGCCTGAGCACGTGCGGATCCTGGCGCGCACCCGCGACTGGCTTCGCTACGAGGTGCCCGAACACTTCATCCGCAAGGATGCGCGCGGCCATTACCGCGGCCAGAAGCAGATCTGGTTCCTGCTGCGGCTGATGGGCCGCGACTGCGACCTGGACCTGCGCGCCACCGATCACCCGGAGTTCGACGCCTGGCGCTGGAACGAATACTGGGTGCCGCTGGAACTGGTGATCGAGTTCAAGCGCGACGTCTACCAGATGGCGCTCAGCGAGCTGGCGCGCTTCCTGCCGCGGGTGAACCACCCGAACCGCTACCTGCGATCGGGCATGCGGCCACGCCGGCATGAGGACCTGCCCGGCGATTCGGGCTTCGACGAGCCGCCGGCTTCGGGCCATGGCGAGTTTCACGGCGCCGAGGCCGATCCCTTGCTGCCGGCATCCGACGCGGCGAGCCCGGGCGGCGCCGAGCGCTGACCGTCGACCTCAGGCCGCCTGGGCTTCCTCGCCCCAGGGCAGCATCAGTGCCAGCAGCAGCAGCTTCTGGAACTCGGGCTCGAAGCGGTCGATGATCGCCTGCGGCTCGGGGCACAGCGCGGCGTCGGTGATCAGGCCGAACTGCACGCCGCCGGCGTAGCTGAGGATGCTGACGCCGACGCCGACGTCGCCCGAGGCCGGCACCCAGAACATCGTCTGGCGAAGCGTGGCCCCGCAGAACTTCAGCGGCTGCGCCGGGCCCGGCACGTTGGTCATCACCGCGGTGGTCTTCTTCGCGAACAGCCCCAGCACGACATCCTGCACCGGCTTGATCAGCAGCCCCGAGATCGCCAGCACGCCGAAGGCCAGCAGCGGCTGGTAGCTGCCCTTCAGCTGGTTCATGCGTGCGCGCACCGCGTACAGGCGCTCGACTGGGTTGGCGATGCCGATCGGCAGCACCAGCGGCGCCAGCCCGAAGCGGTTGCCCAGCTGCCAGGCCTTCTCGATCGGACGCAGGTTGACCGGCACCATCGCGCGGATCTCGGCGCCTTCGGGGTCGTCGCCCTGGTCGCGCAGCCAGCCACCGATCGCGCCCGAGGCGCAGGACAGCAGCACGTCGTTGATCGAGCAGCCCAGGCCGCGGCCGACGACCTTGACCGCCTCCAGTGGCATCGGCTCGCTCCAGGCGACGCGCTTGCGGCCGACCGGCCTGCCTTTCAGGCGGGTCGGCGTGTCGTCGCTCATCAGCGCCAGCGCGGCCAGGTCGCTGGCCACCTGCAGGCCGACGCGCGCCATGTCGCGCGAGCCCAGCAGCGGCTGGCTCGGGTGCGCCAGCATGTCGATCGCGTGGACCACGCCGTCGCCGTACATGTTCAGCGCCTTGACGGCCAGCCCGGTCAGCGGCTTGAGCACCGCGTCGGACAGCCAATCTGCGTCGGGATCGGCGTCGGGGTCCTCGTCGGCGTCGGGGCCGGCGGGCCGCTGCGGCGGGTCGTTGCCGCCGTCGGTGATCGAGTTCATCACCGAGATCAGCGCAATGCCGTCGCCGATGCAGTGGTGGATGCGGGCGATCAGCGCGCTGCCGCCTTCGTACTGCTCGACGAGGTGGAACTGCCACAGCGGGTGCCGCGGGTCCAGCGGCGTGACGGCCAGTTCGCCGCAGCGCTGCTGCAGCGCCGCCCGCTCGCCCTGGCCGCGCCGCCGGCGGATCTTCTCGACCACCACGTGGCGGGCGATGTCGAAGTCCTCGTCCTCGACCCAGTTGGCGCCGGTCATGTCGGCCACTGCCTTGAAGCGGAAGCGCTCGTACTTGAGCAGCCGGGTCTCGATGCGCTCGCGCAGCACCGCCAGCGGGATCGCCGGGGTGACCAGCCAGACGCCGACGATCATCATCAGGTTGACGTCGTTGTCCATGCGCAGCCAGGCGGTGTCCACCCGCGACATGCGGCGCTGGGCGGGTGCGGTCATCAGGCGGTCTCCTCGGGCACGTTGTTCGATGCTGCACTCACGATCCAGCGCAAGGCGGCTGCGACGATGCTGGGTAACATCACCGGCGTCAAGACCGATTTTCACGCACTGGAGACCGCCACCATGTCCGATCTGAAATCGCGCTTCGAGAAGGCCGTGACCGAGAGCAAGGGCCTGCCCGAAAAGCCCGACAACATGACCCTGCTGAAGATCTATGCGCTGTACAAGCAGGCCACCGCCGGCAACGTCGACGGCAAGCGGCCGGGCTTCACCGACATGGTCGGCCGCGCCAAGTGGGATGCCTGGAACGGCCTGAAGGACATGACCGCCGAGAAGGCGATGCAGGGCTACATCGACCTGATCGAATCGCTGAAGTAGGCGCCAGCCTACTTCCGCTTCCTCGGCGCGGCCTTGGTCGTGCGCTTGGTCGCGGCGGCGCCGAGCAGGTCGTCGAGGTTCTTCTCGATCTCGGCTTCGATCGTCTTCGAGAACGCGCCGAGCAGGAAACCCAGCCTGGCGTGCAGCTCGAAATGGTCGGGGGCGACGATCAGCGTGCCGTTGACGCCGCTGCGGGTGAACTCGACGGTGTCGCTGGTCTCGCCCTCGAGCACGCTGCATTCCATGTCGAACTTCTGCTCCGCCATCTCGGCCCATTGCCAGGCCACCTTGCGGGCTTCGGCCAGGCCGAGGCGGTGCTCGCGGTGGATGTTGATGTCGGGCATGGGGCGCTCTCCTGGGGTCTTCTACGGGGGCATGGGCAGTGTGGCGCGGCGTTGGGCGGCCGGCAAGGCCGCCAGGCGCCGCACCTCGGCATGGAAGCGGGCGAAGTCGCGGCCCTGGAGTTCGAACAGGCGCTCGAAGGCCGGAACGTCGCCGTCGTAGGCGGCCTGCAGCGCCAGCGAGGCGTTGTTGGCCTTCGCGAACCAGTCATCGTAACTGGTGTCGCCGGCCCAGGCGCTGCTGGCGTCGGCCTTGCGCGCGCCGACCTCGGCGCGCATCGCGGCCATCAGCGCCGCCTTGCGTTCGCGCTTGGCATCGTCGGGCGCATCGCCGGCGTACAGCGCGGCCAGCGCCGCGCGGGTGCGCTGGGTGATGGCGCGGAACTCGTCGCGGCGGCGCGCCAGCGCCGGGTCCTCGGCCGGCCTTCCGCGCTGCGCCTGCCAGCGCGCCAGTCCCAGCCGTTCGACCGCGGTCGCGTAGCTCTCGTTGAACGCGGTGTCGTCGTCGACGTAGATGACCTGGTGCGCCAGCTCATGGAACATCAGCCGCGCCAGCGCCGACTCGGACCCGTTGACGAAGGTGTTGAGCAGCGGGTCGCCGCCGAACCAGTCGGTCCAGCCCAGCGTGCTGTAGGCCGGCACGCCGTAGACGCTGACCTCCCAGCCCGCCGCGCGCAGCGTCTCGGCCTCCGCCAGCGCCTGGGCCCGCTCGAAATAGCCGCGGTAGCCGACGCAGCCCATCAGCGGGTAGCACCAGGTCTTCAGCGTCAGCGACAGCTCCGGCGCGGCGACCACGTTCCACACCACCGCGCCGCGGCCCAGGTCGGCATAGCGCCGGTAGCTGGCGTTGTCGGGCAGCGCCAGCTCGCGAACCGCGAAGTCGCGCAGCTGCTGGCTCAGCTGAAGCCGCTCGCGCAGCGCCGGCGGCGTGGCCGGGTCGGCGATCCAGTCGGCCACCGGCCGGCTGCGCCGCATCAGCTCGACATGACCGCCGACCGACTGGGCGTAGTAGCCGATCGTCGAACAGCCGCTGCCCAGGCCCGCCGCCAGCAGCGCGGCGGCCAGCGTGGCCAGCGAACCCAGCGCGGCGATCTTCACGAGGCGGCCGGGCACCCGATCACGCGCGAGCCGCCTCCACCTCGACCAGGCAGTCGTAGAAGGTCGGCGCGCGGCCGATGTCGGTCAGGCGCTGGCTGGTCAGCTCGTTGACGTTGGTGCCCGCCGCGCCGAGCTTGCGCCACCAGACCCCCAGGCCGTTGACCACGCCGGGCCTGGCGCGCGGGCCGATCGCGGCCTTGCACAGGTAGCTGCCGCGCTGGTTGAACACCCGCACCATCGCGCCGTCGGCGATGCCGCGGGGGGCGGCGTCGTCGGGGTGCAGCTCGACCCGCGGCTCGCCCTCGATGCTGCGCAGGCTGGTCACGTTGACGAAGCTGGAGTTCAGGAAGTTGCGTGCCGGCGGCGAGATCATCGCCAGCGGGTAGCGCGCGGCCAGCGCCGGTGCCGATTGCCGGCTTTCGTAGGGCGGCAGGTAGTCGGGCACGCCCAGGCCGGGCGCGTCGACCACCACCTTGCCGCCAGGGGTCAGGAAGCCGCCGTCGGCGAACGGCTGCTCGGGCAGCGGCAGCTTGACCCAGCCCTGCTCGGACAGCTGCGCGAAGTCGAGCGAGGGCACGGCCTGGCGGGCGAGCTGCTGGTCGGATTCCTGCAGGCAGGCGTCGGTGAGGCCCATCCTCGCGGCCAGCTCGCGGAAGATCTGGGTGTTGGGCTTGGCCTCGCCGAGCGGCGCCACCGCCGGGTGGTTGATCAGCACGTAGGTGTGGCCGTAGCTGGTGTGAACATCCAGGTGCTCGAGCTGGGTGGTGGCCGGCAGCACGTAGTCGGCGTGGTCGGCGGTGTCGGTCAGGAAATGTTCCAGCACCACGGTGAACAGGTCGTCGCGGCGGAAGCCGGCCGTCACCTTGGGCGATTCGGGCGCCACCGCGACCGGGTTGCTGTTGTAGACCAGCAGCGCCGCTATCTTCGGGCCGAATGCCGGCGACGCCTCGCGCAGCAGGTCGTCGCCGATCGTGCTCATGTTGATCGTGCGCGGCTTGCGCCCGGCCAGGAGGTCCGGTCGCTGCAGCGCCGCGCCGTCGACGAAGCCACGGAACCAGCCCGACGCCGACAGCAGCAGGCCGCCGCCGCGCCGGCGCCAGGCGCCGGTCAGGCAGGGCAGCATCGCGACCAGCCGCACCGCGTTGCCGCCGCCGTGGCAGCGCTGCATGCCGTAGTTCAGCCGGATCGCCGCGGGTTTCGTCGTCGCGTAGTCGCGCGCCAGGGCGCGCACCTCGTCGACCGGGAGGCCGCAGACCTGCGCCGTGCGCTCGGGCGGCCAGGCCAGCGCCTTGTCGCGCAAGGCCTCGAAGCCGTCGACATGGCGAGCGATGTAGTCCTCGTCGAGCCAGCCGTTGACGATCAGCTCGTGCATCAGGCCCAGCGCCAGCGCGCCGTCGGTGCCGGGCAGCAGCGCGACGTGCTGGTGGCACTTGTCGGCCGTTTCGGTGCGGCGCGGGTCGATGCAGACCAGCCTGGCGCCCTGGCGCTTGGCCTGCTGCGCGAAAGTCCAGAAATGCAGGTTCGAGGCGATCGAGTTGCTGCCCCAGATCAGGATCAGCTTCGAGTCGGCGTAGTGTTCCAGGTGCATGCCGAGCTTGCCGCCGTAGGTGGCGGCCAGCGCCTCGCCGCCGGCGCTGGAGCAGATCGTGCGGTCGAGCAGCGACGCGCCGAGCCGGTGGAAGAAGCGTGCGGCGATGCTCTCGCCCTGCAGCAGGCCCATCGTGCCGGCGTAGCTGTAGGGCACGATGGCCTGCGGATCGCGCGCGGCGATCGCCGACAGGCGCGCCGCGATGTCGGTCAGCGCCTCGTCCCAGGACACCGGCACGAACTGGCCGGTGCCCTTGGGCCCGCTGCGCTTGAGCGGCGTCAGCACCCGCTCTGGGTGGTAGGTACGCTCGGGGTAGCGCGACACCTTGGTGCACAGCGCGCCGTGCGTCGGCGGGTGGTCGGGGTCGCCGGCGACCTTGACCACCCGGCCGGCCTCGACGCTGATCCTCAGCGCGCAGGTGTCGGGGCAATCGTGCGGGCAGGCGCCGCGGACGGTGCGGGAGGCGGTGGCTGGGCTCATCCGGATACTATGGCACGGCCGTTACCGGCCCGCATGGAGGCGATGCCCGCGGCCGCGCCGGGGACAGGGCTGCGGCGTAAACTGATCGGTGCTGCCCAGGACACCCGCCGCGTTGCGGCGCCGAGGAGACCTTCGCGATGCGCCTGATCGAATCCATCCTGGCCGACGCGGCCGCCATCACGGCGCTGCGACGCGACATCCACGCCCATCCCGAGCTGTGCTTCGAGGAGCAGCGCACCGCGGACGTGATCGCCCAGGCGCTCGCCGACTGGGGCCTTCCGGTGCACCGCGGGCTGGGCACGACCGGCGTCGTCGGCATCGTGAAGAACGGCAGTTCGGACCGTGCGGTCGGGCTGCGCGCCGACATCGACGCGCTGCCGATGCAGGAGGGCAATACCTTCGCCCATGCCAGCCGCCACCCCGGCAAGATGCACGCCTGCGGCCACGACGGCCACACCGCGATGCTGCTGGCCGCCGCCAAGCACCTGGCGCGGCACCGCAACTTCGACGGCACCGTCTACCTGATCTTCCAGCCGGCCGAGGAAGGCGGCGGCGGCGCGCGCGAGATGATCAAGGACGGGCTGTTCGAGAGGTTCCCGATGGAGGCGGTGTTCGGCGCGCACAACTGGCCCGGCATGGCGGTGGGACAGTTCGCGCTGAAGGCAGGCCCCTGCTACGCGTCGAGCAACGAGTTCCGCATCGTGCTCAAGGGCAAGGGCGCGCATGGCGCGATGCCGCACCTGGGCGTCGACCCGGTGCCGGCGGCCTGCGCGATGGTGCAGGGCTTCCAGACCATCGTCTCGCGCAACAAGCGGCCGATCGACACCGGCGTGATCTCGGTGACGATGCTGCACACCGGCGAGGCCACCAACGTGATCCCCGAGGTCTGCGAGCTGCAGGGCACGGTGCGCACCTTCACCACCGAGGTGCTCGACCTGATCGAGCAGCGCATGCGCGAGATGGCCAAGGCCACCGCCGCGGCCTACGACTGCGGCTGCGAGTTCCACTTCCACCGCAACTACCCGCCGACGATCAACCACGAGGCCGAGACCGACTTCGCCCGCCGCGTGCTCGGCGAGGTGGTCGGCCCCGAGAACGTGCTCGACTTCGAGCCGACGATGGGCGCCGAGGACTTCAGCTACTACCTGCTCGAGAAGCCCGGCTGCTACTTCATGATCGGCAACGGCGACGGCGCCCACCGCGAGGGCGGCCACGGCCTGGGCCCCTGCATGCTGCACAACCCGAGCTACGACTTCAACGACGACCTGATCCCGCTCGGCGCCACCGCCTGGGTGCGCATCGCCGAGGCCTGGCTGAACAGCCCGCGCTGACCGTGGCCGCCGCGGACTTTTCGCAGACCTACGCCGAAGCGCGCGGCAAGTTCATCGCCGCGGCCGGGGCCGCCGGGCTGGACCTGCAAAGCCACCGCCACCCGATGCTGGGCCGCGACGGCGAGACGCTGGCGCTGGACGTGGTGCGCGACGGCCCGGCCGACGCGCCGGCGCTGCTGCTGATCAGCTCGGCCTGCCACGGCGTCGAGGGTTTCTGCGGTTCGGGGATCCAGGTCGCGCTGCTGGGCGATGCCGCGCTGCGCCAGGCCGCGCACGCGGCCGGTGTCGCGCTGCTGTACCTGCACGGGCTGAATCCCTACGGCTTTTCCTGGTGGCGGCGCACGACGCACGAGAACGTCGACCTGAACCGCAACTTCCAGGACTTCCATCGGCCGCTGCCGCACAACGCCGCCTACGACGAGATCGCCCACTGGCTGGTGCCCGCCGACTGGCCGCCGACACCGGCCGTGCAGCGCTCGATCGACGGCTGGGTCGCACGGCATGACGGCAAGGCCTTCCAGACGGCGGTCAGCAGCGGCCAGTACGCGCATCCCGAAGGCCTGTTCTTCGGTGGCCACGATCCGACCTGGAGCCAGGTCACGCTGCGCCATGTGCTGCAGGACCACGGCCGGCGCTGTGCCCGGCTGGGCTGGATCGACTTCCACACCGGGCTGGGCCCGTCGGGCGTCGGCGAGCGCATCTTCGCCGGCCGCGACGACGCCGCCGCGGTGGCCCGTGCCCGTGCCTGGTGGGGCGGGCCCGACGGCTCGGCGATCACCTCGATCTACGACGGCAGTTCCACCTCGGCGCCGCTGACCGGGCTGATGACGAACGCCGCCTACCAGGAATGCCCGCAGGCCGAGGTCACCGGCATCGCGCTCGAGTTCGGCACGCTGCCGTTCACCCAGGTGCTCGACGCGCTGCGGGCTGACCAGTGGGCCGAGAACCACCCCGAGGCGCCGGCCGCGCAGGTCGCGACGATCAAGCGCCAGCTCCGCGATGCGTTCTACACCGACACCGACGCCTGGAAGCAGCAGGTGCTGGCGCAGGGTGTCGAGGCAGCGCGGCAGGGCGTGGCCGGGCTGGGCGGCGCGCTGCGGCGCTGAGGCCTCAGCGCCCGGCCTCGGCGTCGGCGCGCTGCTTCAGGTGGCGCCGCATCGCCAGCGAGGCCTTGTCGGCGTGGAACGAGATCTCGGGCTGACGCTCGCCGTAGCCGCCGAGCAGCGTCTCGATCGCCTCCAGCCCGTCGACGTCCTCCTGGAAGGCCTTCAGCAACTGCTCGTGCATGAAGTCGGTGACCGCTGCGTCGTCGATCGCGAAATTGCGGGCATGCTGGATGAAGTAGTGGGTCGAGGTCGCCGTCTCGGGCGTCACGATGTGGGCGGTGCGGATCGCCCGCGACGGCTGCTCGGCCTCGGGCCGGTCGAGCGCATGGAACTTCACCCCGACGACATGCAGCGCCGGCGAATGGAAGGTCGAGGTGACCACCCTCGCGGCGTCGACGCCGTCGAGCCCGGTCGGCAGCGCCCACAACGGCGGCAGCCGGGTCGGCGACACGCTGCGGTGCAGGCTGAACCGGCCCGCGGCCTCGTCGACGCGGGCCTCGAACGGCGCGCTGGCGTAGTCGGGCGTGCCGAAGGTGTTGGCGTGCAGGAAGCTCAGGTGCGTCAGGTCGAGCAGGTTCTCGTGCAGCCGCACATAGCTGGCCTTCAGGTGCAGCCGATCGGTCGACGAGACCCAGGCCGGATCGTCCATCCACGGCTGCTGCGGCAGCGCCGCCGGGTCGGCCAGCGCCGGGTCGCCGAGCCAGATCCACAGCAGCGCGCCCGATTCATGCAGCGGGAACGAGCGCACCATCGCGCCGGGCGGCACCTGGGCCTGCGACGGCACCCCGGTGCAGCGGCCGTCGCCGCCATAGCGCGCGCCGTGGTAGCCGCAGACCACCGTGTCACCGTCGATGGTGCCGCGCGACAGCGGGAACGAGCGGTGGGCGCAGCGGTCCTCCAGCGCCACCGCGCTGCCGTCGAGCTTGCGGAACAGCAGCACCGGCACGCCCAGCAGCCGGCGCGCCAGGGCCTGCCGGCCGACTTCGCCGGCCAGGGCCGCGACGTACCAGGCATTGCGCACGAACGGCGTCGATTCGTCGGCCAAGGCCGACTGGGCATGCAAGGCGGCTTGGCGGATGCGTTCGGGCAGGATGGACATCGGCAATCTCCGGCAGCGTTGGACGAGGCCGACAGCATGCACCGGCTGCCGCCGCTCGTCTGTCCCGTGGTGACAGGAGATGCCCAGCGACCGTGCAGCACCGGCTGCCGCTGGTGCGTCAGGCACCGGCCAGGCGCGGCCAGCCAGCTGCGGCGGGGGTTTCTCCGGGTCGCCACCTGGCACGCCGGTTGCGTAAGATTCCCTCGAATCCTGACCAAATGGTCAGCTTCTTGGTGACACCGGGCCACCCGCCGCCCGGCGCCTGCAGGAGCGCCCGAGCGTGTCCGCTGTCTTGCCCACCCCACCCGATGTCCGGCCGGCGCGCCTGGCGTCCGAGCAATATGCGCAGCATTTCGCCGACGCGGCGCCGCGCCTGAGCCGCACCCAGGCGCTGGTCGAGGCCGAACGCTGCCTGTACTGCCACGACGCGCCCTGCGCCATCGCCTGCCCGACCGGCATCGATGTGCCCAGCTTCATCCGCCGCATCGCCGACGACAACCTGCGTGGCGCGGCCAAGGCCATCCTCGAAGCCAACCCGCTGGGCGGCACCTGCGCCCGCGTCTGCCCGACCGAGCTGCTGTGCGAGCAGGCCTGCGTGCGCAGCACCCAGCAAGGCAAGCCGGTCGAGATCGGCCGCCTGCAGCGCTACGCGGTCGACGCGGTGATGGACCAGCCGTTCGCCGCACTGTTCCCGCGCGCGCCGGACAGCGGCCGCCGCGTGGCGGTGGTCGGCGCCGGGCCGGCCGGGCTGGCCTGCGCGGTGGGACTGGCGCGGCTGGGCCATGCGGTGGTGCTGCACGACGCCAGGCCCAAGGGCGGCGGGCTGAACGAATACGGCCTGGCCGCCTACAAGATGGCCGGCGGCTTCGCACAGCGCGAGCTCGACTGGCTGCTGGGGCTGGGCGGCATCACGCTGAGGACCGGCTGGAAGCTCGAGACCGCGGCGCAGCTGCAGGCGCTGCGCGACGGCCACGATGCGGTCTACCTGGCGGTGGGGCTGGCGACGACGCAGCGCCTGGGCATACCGGGCGAGACGCTCGCCGGGGTGCGCGACGCGGTCGACTTCATCGCCGAACTGCGCCAGGCCGCCGGCCCGGCGCAGCTGCAGCGATTGCCGATCGGCCGCCGCGTCGTGGTGATCGGCGGCGGCATGACCGCGGTCGACGCCGCGGTGCAGAGCAGGCTGCTGGGCGCCGAATCGGTGCACATCGTCTACCGCCGCGGCCCGGCGACGATGGGCGCGTCGCGCGCCGAGCAGGACTGGGCGCTGACCAACGGGGTCGGCATCCAGCATTGGCTGGTGCCCGAGGAGGTGCTGGGCGGGTCGGGCGAGAACAGCGGCCATGTGGTCGCGGTGCGCTTCGCGCGCCAGGCGCTGGTCGGCGGCAGGCTGCAGCCGACCGGGCTGCAGGAGACGCTGGCCGCCGACATGGTGCTCACGGCGATCGGCCAGAAGCTCGACGGCGGCCTGCTGGCCGGCTGCGGGCTGGCGCTGCAGCAGGGCCGCGTCGTCGCCGACGACGACGGGCGCACCGGCGTGGCCGGGCTGTACGCCGGCGGCGACTGCAGGCTCGGCGGCCGCGACCTGACGGTCGAGGCGGTGGAAGACGGCAAGCGCGCCGCACGCGCCATCCACGCCGAACTGACGGCCAGCGGGAGCCACTGACATGGCCGACCTCACCAACCATTTCGCCGGCATCCGGAGCCCGAACCCGTTCTGGCTGGCCAGCGCGCCGCCCACCGACAAGGCCTACAACGTGCACCGTGCGTTCGAGGCCGGCTGGGGCGGCGTGGTCTGGAAGACGCTGGGCGAGGACGGGCCGCCGATCGTCAACGTCAACGGCCCGCGCTACGGCGCGCTGCTGACGCCCGACCGCCGGCTGCTGGGCTTCAACAACATCGAGCTGATCACCGACCGGCCGCTGGCGCTGAACCTGCAGGAGATCCGCGAGGTCAAGCGCGCCTGGCCCGACCGCGCGCTGGTCGCCAGCCTGATGGTGCCGTGCACCGAGAGCGCCTGGAAGGCGATCCTGCCGCAGGTCGAGGACACCGGCTGCGACGGCGTCGAACTGAACTTCGGCTGCCCGCATGGCATGAGCGAGCGCGGCATGGGTTCGGCGGTCGGCCAGGTGCCCGAGTACATCGAGATGGTCACCGCCTGGTGCAAGCAGTACAGCCGCCTGCCGGTGATCGTCAAGCTGACGCCCAACATCACCGACATCCGCCAGCCCGCGGCGGCGGCCCGGCGCGGCGGCGCCGATGCGGTGAGCCTGATCAACACCGTCAGCTCGATCATGGGTGTCGACCCGCTGACGCTGACGATGAGCCCGTCCACCGGCGGCATGGGCAGCCACGGCGGCTACTGCGGCCCGGCGGTCAAGCCGATCGCGCTGAACATGGTGGCCGAAATCGGCCGCGCGCCGGCCACCGCCGGGCTGCCGATCTCGGGCATCGGCGGCGTCGGCAGCTGGCGCGACGCGCTGGACTACATCGCGCTGGGCGCCGGCAACGTGCAGGTGTGCACCGCGGCGATGGTCTACGGCTTCAAGATCGTGCAGGAGATGGCCGACGGGCTGGCCAACTACATGGACGAGATGGGCTTCGCGACGACCGAGGACTTCCGCGGCCGCGCGCTGCGGACGGTGACCGACTGGCAGTACCTGAACCTGAACGCCGTCAGCAAGGCGCAGATCGACCAGGACCAGTGCATCCAGTGCGGGCGCTGCCACATCGCCTGCGAGGACACCTCGCACCAGGCGATCACCGCGCTGATGGACGGGGTGCGCCACTTCGAGGTCAAGGACGACGAATGCGTCGGCTGCAACCTCTGCGTGACGGTCTGCCCGGTGCCCGACTGCATCACGCTGCGCACGCTGCAGCCCGGCGAGGTCGATGCGCGCACCGGCCAAGCGGTCAGCGCCGGCGCCGCGAACTGGACGACGCACCCCAACAACCCGATGCGCAAGAGCCAAGCGGCTTGACGCGCCGCGGCGCCGGCGCAAACATCCCCGATCCCCCGTTCTGGAGCGAGCGATGAAACCCCTGTTGATCCGCGGCGGCACCGTCGTCAATGCCGACCGCGAGTTCCGCGCCGACGTGCTGTGCGAAGGCGGCCGGATCAGCGCCGTCGGGGCCAGCCTGAACGCCCCGGCCGGCGTCGAGGTGCTCGACGCCGGTGGTCGCTACGTGATGCCCGGCGGCATCGACCCGCACACCCACATGCAGCTGCCCTTCATGGGCACCGTCACCCGCGACGACTTCTACAGCGGCACCGCCGCGGCGCTGGCCGGCGGCACGACGACGATCATCGACTTCGTGATCCCCGACCCGAAGGAGCCGCTGATCGACGCCTACCGCAAGTGGCGCGGCTGGGCCGAGAAGGCCGCCGGCGACTACAGCTTCCACGTCGCGGTGACCTGGTGGGACGAATCGGTGCACCGCGACATGGGCACGCTGGTCAGGGACGAGGGCGTCAACAGCTTCAAGCACTTCATGGCCTACAAGAACGCCATCATGTGCGACGACGAGACGCTGGTGAACAGCTTCCGCCGCGCGCTCGAACTCGGCGCGATGCCCACCGTGCACGCCGAGAACGGCGAGCTGGTCTACCTGCTGCAGGCCGAGACGAAGGCCAAGGGCATCCTCGGGCCCGAGGGCCACCCGCTGTCGCGCCCGCCGGCGGTCGAGGCCGAGGCGGCGCAGCGCGCGATCGCGATCGCCGACGTGCTGAACGTGCCGATCTACGTCGTGCATGTGTCCTGCGCCGAGAGCGCCGAGGCGATCGCCCGCGCCCGCGCGCGCGGCCAGCGGGTCTACGGCGAGGTGCTGGCCGGCCACCTGGTGCTCGACGACGAGGTCTACCGCCACCCGTCGTTCGAATACGCCGCCGGCCATGTGATGAGCCCCCCGTTCCGGCCCAAGGGCCATTCGCAGATGCTGTGGCGCGGGCTGCAGGCCGGCCAGCTGCACACCACGGCGACCGACCACTGCACCTTCTGCGCCGAGCAGAAGGCCGCCGGCCGCAACGACTTCAGCCTGATCCCCAACGGCTGCGGCGGTGTCGAGGAGCGCCTGGCGGTGCTGTGGCACGAAGGCGTCAACGGCGGCCGGCTGACGCCCAGCGAGTTCGTCGCGGTGACTTCGGCGAACGCCGCGAGGCTGTTCAACATCTACCCGCGCAAGGGCTGCATCGTCGAGGGCGCCGACGCCGACCTGGTGCTGTGGGACCCGCAGGCGACGAAGACGCTGTCGGTCAGGACGCAGAAGTCGCTCGGCGACTTCAACATCTTCGAGGGCCGCACGGTGCAGGGCCAGCCGACCCACACCGTCGCCCGCGGCAGCGTGGTCTATGCCGACGGTGACCTGCGCGCGGTGCGCGGCGCGGGCCGGTACATCGAGCGGCCGCCGTTCGCGCCGCAGTTCGCGCCGCTGGCGCGCAAGGCGGCGCTGGAAGCCCCGACCCCGGTGGCCCGTTGAGGAGAACAGCATGGACATGAAGCTCGAGCCCCGACCCGAGAAGCTGCAGGACCTGCGCGTCGACGGCCAGCGCCTGTGGGACAGCCTGATGGAGCTGGCGCAGATCGGCGCCACGCCCAAGGGCGGCGTCTGCCGCCTGACGCTGACCGACCTGGACAGGCAGGGCCGCGACCTGGTCAGCCGCTGGGCCCGCGAGGCCGGGCTGACGGTGACGATCGACAAGATCGGCAACGGCTTCCTGCGCCGGCCCGGCCGCAACAACAGCCTGCCGCCGGTGGTCACCGGCAGCCACATCGACACCCAGCCGACCGGCGGCAAGTTCGACGGCAACTACGGCGTGCTGGCCGGGCTGGAGGTGGTGCGCACGCTGAACGACCACGGCATCGAGACCGAGGCGCCGATCGAGGTCGCCTGGTGGACCAACGAGGAAGGCTCGCGCTTCGTCCCGGTGATGATGGGCTCGGGCGTGTTCGCCAAGGCCTTCACGCTGGAACATGCCTACGCCGCGAAGGACGCCGACGGCAAGAGCGTGCGCGACGAACTCGAACGCATCGGCTACATCGGCCCCGAGGAGCCCGGCGAGCACCCGATCGGCTGCTACTTCGAGACCCACATCGAGCAGGGCCCGGTGCTGGAGGACCACGGCAAGACGATCGGCGTGGTCACCGGCGTGCTGGGCATCCGCTGGTACGACTGCGTCGTCACCGGGATGGAAGCCCACGCCGGGCCGACGCCGATGGCCTTGC
This sequence comes from Burkholderiaceae bacterium, assembly GCA_016790515.1. GTDB lineage: Bacteria > Pseudomonadota > Gammaproteobacteria > Burkholderiales > Burkholderiaceae_C > Pseudaquabacterium. The sequence continues at coordinate 39,995 of JAEUOY010000023.1, forward strand.
GCAAGGACGCGCTGCAGGTCGCCACCCGGCTGATGCAGGAGGTCGTCGCCTGCGCCCACCGCCATCCGCAGTCCGACGGGCAAAACCACGGCCGCGGCACCGTCGGCATGGTCCGGGTGCACCCGAACAGCCGCAACGTGATCCCCGGCCAGGTGACCTTCAGCATCGACCTGCGCAACGCCACCGATGCGCTGTGCGATGCGATGGACGCCGACATCCGCGGCGTGGCCGCGAAGCTCGGCGCCGAGACCGGGCTGCCGATCACGATCACCCAGGTCTCGGCCTACCCGGCGCAGCCGTTCCACCCCGAGATGATCGGCGCGGTCGCCCGCGCGGCCGGGGCGCTGGGCTACAGCCACATGCCCGCGGTCAGCGGCGCCGGCCACGACGCCGTCTACATGGCGCGGCTGGCGCCGGCCGGGATGATCTTCATTCCCTGCAAGGACGGCATCAGCCACAACGAGATCGAGAGCGCCGAACCCGAGCACATCACCGCCGGGGCCAACGTGCTGCTGCACGCGATGCTGGAACGCGCCGGCGTGGCCGGGGACTGAAGCGCATCGGCGCGCCGTCCTCGCGGCGAATCACGGGCCCTGCGGGGCCCGTTCGCGTTTCAGCGCACCAGGATGAAGCGAACGGATTCAAGTCGCGAGCGCGTTGGTCGAAAACGGTACGGACCGGCCCACGAGAGTCCGGCGTGGTTGTACCCGATCAATCCCCCCGGCGTGGCAGCACGCCCAATCGCGACGGAGTTCACGATGCACAAACCTCAGCTGGCTGCCCTGGCGGCCGCGCTCATGCTGGCCGGCACCGCCCAGGCGGTCGAAGGCCTCAGCCCCACCGAAGTCAAGATCGGCATGGTCAACGTGCAGACCGGCCCCGCGGCCGGCCTGGGCAAGGGCATGCGCCACGGCGCCGAGGCCGTGTTCAAGGCCGTCAACGGCAAGGGCGGCGTGCATGGCCGCAAGATCAACATGGTGGTCGGCGACGACGGTTACGAGCCGGACAAGGCCATCGACGAGACGCTGAAGATGATCGAGCAGCAGAAGGTGTTCTCGCTGTTCGGCTACGTCGGCACCCCCACCGCCAACGCGGTGCTGCCGATCGTCAAGGAGATGGACGTGCCGCTGGTCGGCGCCTTCACCGGCGCGATGAGCCTGCGCCAGCCGGTGACGCAGCAGGTGTTCAACGTGCGCGCGAGCTACGACGACGAGGCCGAGACGCTGGTGTCGCACTTCATCGCCAAGGGCGCCAGGAACGTGGCGGTGTTCTACCAGGACGACGGCTTCGGCGCGGCCGTGCTGTCGGGCACCGAGAAGGCGCTGAAGAAGCGCAACATGGCCGTCGCCGCCAAGGGCAGCTTCCAGCGCAACACGCTGGCGATCAAGACCGGGCTGGCCGCGATGCTCGACGCCAAGCCCGACGCGGTGGTGATGGTGGGCCCCTACGCGCCGCTGTCGGCCTTCATCAAGGAGGCGCGCGCGGCAGGCCTGAAGTCGCAGCTGGCCACGGTGTCGTTCGTCGGCACCGACAACCTGGTCGCCGAGGTCGGCAAGGACGGCGACGGCGTGGTGATCTCGCAGGTGGTGCCCTTCCCCGAGGACAACGACCTGCCGATCCAGCGCGAGTGCCGCGAGGCCCTGCAGGCCCACGGCGGCGAGCGCCTGGGCTTCGTCAACTTCGAAGGCTGCATCACCGCCAAGGTGATGGTCGCCGCGCTCGAACGCGCCGGCAAGGAGCCCGAGCGCGCCAGCCTGGTGTCGGCGCTGCAGGGGCTGCAGGGGCACGACCTCGGCGGCCTGAAGCTCGCCTTCGCGGCCAACAACCACCAGGCGCTGTCCGACGTGTTCCTCACGCAGATCCAGAACGGCAGGATCGCCAAGCTGCGCTGATCGCCCCGCGAGCGAGCCCCTCGACCATGAAGATCTCCCACCGACTGTTGGCGCTGTCGGGCTTTTCCGCGGCCGGCCTGCTGTGCGTGGCAGGCGTCAGCTACCTGGCGGTCACGTCGATCCAGAGCGACCTGCAAAGCCTGACCACCCGCGCCGCCCCGCTGCAAACCAAGACCTACGAACTGCAGGAACGCACCGAGCGGGCGATGGGCCGGCTGCTCAAGCTGAGCGTGGCGCGCAGCAAGGACGAGGCCGACAAGGCCGCGGCCAGCGTCGAGGCCGACCTCAAGGCGATCGAGACGCTGCGCGGCGAGTTGCAGGCGCTGGACCCGAAGTCCCGCGGCGAGGCGATCGACTTCCGCAGCTCGCAGGCCGACATCGCCCGGGCGGTGGACAAGCGCCTGGCCGACGGTGCTGCCTACCGCCAGGAAACCGACCGCGCCCGCACCGATCTGCAGAAGGCCGAGGAGGCGATCACCGCCACCCGCAGTGCCGTCAAGCAGATCGGCGTCGAGGCCGGCAAGTCGGCCGACGCAGCGCAGGACGCCAGCCGGCGCCTGGCCAGCACGATGAAGAGCGTGCTGACGGCGCAGTCGCGCCTGAAGGAGGTGGTCATCCTCGTCGGCGAGGTCGACACGGCGAGCAACCGCTTCCGCCTGAATCCGCTGAAGGACAAGCTCAAGAGCTCGATCGAGGGCATCGCCCGGCTGCCGGTCGACAACGGCGGCGAAGACGCGCTGAAGGACGTGCGTGCCTTGTCGGCGACCCTGTTCGACGCCTTTGCCAAGGAAGGCACCGGCCTGCTGGCGCTGCGCGCCAACGTGCTGGCCGGCAAGCCCGAGGCCGCCGAGGCCTACGCCAGGCAGCGCAAGGCGATCGTCGACCCGGTCGAGGCCCAGGCCGGCAAGCTCTACGCCGTGCTCGACGCCACCGAGGTGCAGGCCGCCAAGCAGCGCCAGACGCTGGAGGCCGCGCTGCGCCTGCGCAACGAACCCGGCGGCGTGGTCGTCACCAGCGAGGAGGTGTCGCTGGCCATCCGCGACACGGTCGGCGGCCTGCGCCTGCTGATGCTCGCCGCCAGCGACAAGGAGACCGAGTCCAGCCTGGCCGAACTGAAGTCGCTGACCAAACAGCTGGGTCAGAACATGGCGGCGATGCGCGCGGGCCTGCTGAAGATGGGCAAGCCGCAACTCGCCACCCAGGTGGACACCGCGATCGCGGCGATGAGCTCGGTCGAGGGTTCGATCGCCAAGGTGGCACTCGCCAAGCGCAGCCTGCTGGGCAGCGAGGCGCAGATGGCGGCCACGATGGACAAGCTCAAGGACACGGCACTGAAGCAGGCCGACCTCGGCGAAGCCCAGGTCAAGGACATGGCGCAGCGCCAGACCGCGGTGACCGCCGCGGTCGACGACCGGGTGCAGCAGTCACTGGTCACGATCCTGGGCATCGCCGGCGCGATCATCGTGGCCTCGGCGGTCCTGAGCTGGCGCACCGTGCGCACCGTGACCCTGCGCCTGGACGAGGCGGTGCGGGTGGCCGAGGAAGTCTCGCAGGGCCACCTGATCGAGGTGCGCGAGGTCGCAGGCAGCGACGAGACCGCGCGGCTGATGAGCGCGCTGGCCCGCATGGTGGCCACGCTCACCGGCATCGTCGGCAACATCCAGACCGCGGCCGGGCAGATCCACGCCGGCTCGGGCGAGATCAGCCGCGGCAACGAGGACCTGAGCGTACGCACCGAGCAGCAGGCCTCGCAGCTGCAGCAGACCGCCTCGTCGGTCGAGGAACTCACCGCCACGGTGCGGCAGAACGCCGACTCGGCGCGCAATGCCAACCAGCTGGCCGTTGCCGCCAGCACGGTCGCGGCACAGGGCGGCGACATCGTCGGCGGCGTGGTCGCGACGATGCACGACATCGAGCAGTCGTCCAAGCAGATCGGCGAGATCGTCGGCGTGATCGACGGCATCGCGTTCCAGACCAACATCCTGGCGCTGAACGCGGCGGTCGAGGCGGCACGCGCCGGCGAGCATGGCCGCGGCTTCGCAGTGGTGGCCTCGGAAGTGCGGGCACTGGCCAAGAAGAGCGCCGACGCAGCGCGCCAGGTCAAGGCCATCGTCGACACCAGCGTGGCCAAGATCGAGGCCGGATCGGGCCAGGCGCAGAACGCCGGCAGCACGATGCAGGGCATCGTCGACCAGGTGCAGAGCGTGACGCGGCTGATCGCCGAGATCGCGCGCGCCAGCGAGGAGCAGGCCGACTCGATCGGTACGGTGGGCCAGGCGGTCAACCAACTCGACGCGCTGACCCAGCAGAATGCCGCGCTGGCCGAACAGAGCACGGCCGCGGCCAGCAGCCTGCGCGGCCAGGCCCAGGCGCTGCAGCAGGCGGTGGCCGCGTTCCGGCTGCCGGCCTGAGCCCCACCGCACCGGGCTGCGGGCCCCCACGGCTTGCCGGCCCGGGGGCGGGCGCTGCACGGCGGCGACGCCATCGGCGACACCGACCACGCTGCCCGGCCGCCTGCTTCGAGGCATCATGGCGGATCGTCGGCATTCACAATGCGCGCCAGACCACCCCGACAGGAGCCCCCCATGCAAGGCGATGCCAAGGTCCTCGAGTACCTCAACCTCCAGCTGAAGAACGAGCTCACCGCGATCAACCAGTACTTCCTGCACTACCGGATGCTGAAGAACTGGGGCTTCACGAAGTTCGCGAAGCACGAGTACGAGGAATCGATCGAGGAGATGAAGCACGCCGACCGGCTGATGGACCGCATCCTGATGCTCGACGGACTGCCCAACCTGCAGGACCTGGGCAAGCTGCTGATCGGCGAGAACGCGGTCGAGATCCTGCACTGCGACCTGAAGATCGAGCAGGGCTCGGTCGCGGTGCTGATGGACGCGATCGCGCACTGCGAAGCGGTGCGCGACTATGTCTCGCGCGACGTGCTGCAGCACATCCTAGACGACACCGAGGAGCACATCGACCACCTCGAGACCCAGATCGAGCTGGTCGCCAAGGTCGGCGAAGCCAACTGGCTGCAGACCCAGATGGGCGACGGGTCCTGATCCCGCGCGCGGCCGGGCCGGCCGCCGGTGCTGCGCTCAGCGCCGCACGCCCGACCCGGCGTCGGCCGGCGCCGGCGGCAGCACCTGCACCGCCATCGGGCCGCCCGGGCAGCCCGGCGCCGCGCTGGCCGCCCCCGGCGGGCAGGCGGCCCGCGCAGCGGCCTCGGCGCGCGCGGCCTTGGCGGCCATCAGCCGCCGTTGCGGCTGCAGCATCGCCACCGCGATGGCCGTGACCGTGGCCAGGGTCAGCAGCACGATCAGCACCACGCGGCGCCGGGTCAGTGGCCGGTAAGGGTCGAGCGTCGGCCCTGCGTCGGCATCGCCGGGCCCCGCGGTGGAACGTGGTGATGCCATCGGGCAGCGACTATCCCACGAACGCCGGCTGCGCCATGCCGCCGGCAGGCCGGCAGGCCGGCTTCAGCGGGCGCAGCCTTGCCGGCGGCGCCGCGTCATGGCGCCGAGCCCGCCGGCCGGCAGGCGCGGCAGAGGCCATACAGCGCCAGCCGGTGCTCGCTGAGCTGGAAGCCGCGGCTCTCGGCCACGGCCGCCTGGCGGGCTTCGATCGCCGGATCCTCGAATTCGTCGACGCGGCCGCAGCGCACGCACACCAGGTGGTCGTGGTGCCTGCCTTCGTCGATCTCGTAGACCGCATGCCCGGTCTCGAAGCTGCGCCGCGCGACGATGCCGGCCTGCTCCAGCTGCCCCAGCACGCGGTAGACGGTGGCCAGGCCGACGTCGGCGTCACCGAGCAGCAGCTCGCGGTGCAGGTCTTCGGCGCTGAGGTGACGGCGCGCACCGTGGCGCAGGATCTCCAGCACCTTCAGGCGCGGCGCCGTGGCCTTCAGGCCGACCTGGTGCAGGTGTTCGATCTCGTCCATCGGCTGGCGTCGCCCAGGCCCCTGGGCGTTCAGGGCCGGGCCAGCGCCTCGGCCGGCACGCCATGCACCGCGTGGGCCACCTTGTGGCGGGCGCAGGCGGCGTCGAAGACCTCGCGGGCGCAGTCGTGGCAGCGGCCGCAGCAGGAGGCGACCCGGGTGTCGTCGAGCAGCAGGTCGAAGCTGTGGGTGCCGCCGCGCACGGCCTGGTCGATGTCGCGGTCGGAAACCCGGTTGCAGAGGCAGACGATCATGGCGCGGGCTGTTGCGGGGTCATCACGGCCTCGAGCATACCTGTAATGCGAATGATTCGCAATGCTTTGGTGCGGACAGAGGTCTGCACCCGTGCACAGGCCGCGGGCCGCGTCCCGCGCCCGCCGGTCCAGCCGCGCCGGCGCCGGATCAGACCGGCATCAGCCGGATGCCGCCATCCACCGCCAGGAACTCGCCCGAGGTCTTGACGGCGTCGACGCCGAGGTACCAGGCCGCGCGGGCGACGTCCTCGGGCTGGATGATCTCGGCCAGCGCGGCGCGCGCCTTGTAGCCGTCGACCGCGGCGGCGTAGCGCTCGGCGCCCATGCCGTTCTTCAGCCAGGGCGAGTCGACCAGGCCGGGGCCGATCGCGTTGACGCGCACCGCCGGGCCCAGCGCGCGGGCCAGCGCCAGCGTCAGCGTGTTCAGCGCGCCCTTGCTGGCGGCGTAGGCGATCGACGACCCCATGCCGGTCACCGAAGCGACCGACGACATGTTGACCACCGCCCCCGGCGGGTGGCGCTGCAGCAGCGGCGCCAGCGCCCGCACCATCTGGAACGCGCCGACGACGTTGACCGCGTAGATGGCCTGGAAGTCGGCGGCGTCCAGGCCGTCGAGATGGCGCGCGGCGACGAACTTGGTCGTGCCGGCGTTGTTGACCAGCACGTCGCAGCGGCCCCATTTCGCGTCGACCGCGGCGGCCAGCGCCCGGCAATCGGCATCGTCGGCGACGTTGCACTTTTGCACCAGCACCTCGGCCCCGTGCAGCCGGCATTGCTCGGCTACCGCCTCGGCCGGCGCGGCCTCGCGCGAGTAGTTGACGACGACGTTCCAGCCGCGCTCGGCGTACAGCCGCGCGGTGGCCGCGCCGATGCCCGACGACGATCCGGTGACCACACACACCTTGCGTTCCATGTCCGTCTCCTGTCCTCGTTGTTGCGCGGTGCTGCTCACCACCAGGGGTAGAACCCGGGCATCCCGTCCGAGGCCCGGCCGGTGTAGACCGGCGCGCGCTTCTCGTTGAACGAGGCCACGCCCTCCCTGCCGTCGTTGCGGCTGGTGTGCAGCATCGCCAGCGATTCGATCGCATGGGCGTCGCGCGGGTGCGGCAGCGCATGGTTGCGCAGCAGCATCTGCCGCATCAGCGCGATCGACACCGGGCTGCGCTGATCGATGTACCTGTGGACCAGCGCATGGGCCTCGGCCAGCAGTCGCTCGGCCGGCACGACGGCCTTGACCAGCCGGCCGGCCAGCGCCTGCTCGGGCGTCAGGATGTCGGCGGCGTAGACCCAGTCCAGCGCCTGCTGCAGGCCGACGATGCGCGGCAGGAACCAGGTCGAGCAGGCCTCGGGCACGACGCCGATGCGGCCGAACACGAAGCCGATGCGGGCCTTGTCGGAGGCCAGCCGCACGTCCATCGGCAGCGTCATCGTCGCGCCGATGCCGACCGCGGCGCCGTTGATGGCCGCGATGATCGGCTTCTTGCAGTCGTACACCGCCAGCGAGACGCGGCCGCCGGTGTCGCGCACGCGCTGCACGATCTCGGGATCGTCCCAGCACTCCTGCAGTTCGGCCAGGCTCGGGTCCAGCGACTCGTCCAGGCCGAACACGTTGCCGCCGACCGAGAGGTCCATGCCGGCGCAGAAGGCGCGGCCGGCGCCGGTGACGACCACCGCACCGACCGCATCGTCGGCACTGGCGCGGGTGAAGGCGTCGATCAGCTCCTCGGCCATCGTCACCGTGAAGGCGTTGAGCTGGTCGGGACGATTCAGCGTCAGCGTCAGCACGCGGTCGTCGATCTGCCAGCCGAGGGTGGAATAGCTCATGAAGCTCCCGTGTCGAAGTCCGGACCGGAGCTTAGGGTGGCGACGGCCCCTGCGGCCGTCACCTCAGGGACCTAGTGTAGTGTTCTGTTCTTGATTGAACGTAAATGCTGTGCACTGCTCCAATGCTCTACTTGGGCTTGAACTGGAGCGGGCACGTGCGAGTTGCACCGGCGATTGTTCTCACCGACGAGCAGAGGGCGGAGCTGACCCA
>JAEUOY010000024.1 GCA_016790515.1 Burkholderiaceae bacterium
GGGCTACGTCGGCCTGAACCGGCATGGCGAAGCCCTGCGCGAGACCGAGGATCACCTGGTCCCGAGCGAGGAGCCCGAAGTGATCGTCGAGAGCCTGAAGGTCATGAGGGAGCACTTCGGGGTGCCCGAAGCGGCTGTAGCGCGCGAGATGCGGGTGCAGCCCCAACTTCTGCAGACGCTGCTGGGTCGTGCTGATGCAGAGACATCGGCCAATGTCGTCCGGCTCGCGGCTCCCAGGTCGGCGGCCTGAAGGTCATCGCTGACAGCGTCGTCGCGGGCTCGACAGGGCGTTGCCGATGATCGGCGGCATGGACACAATCAGGCTGTTGATGGTCTCAAGACATCCCGGTTGGGGTAGGGGAACAAGTGGGGGAACGGATCTATTGATCCCGCCGCGTTTCCCAATGAGATCAACAGCTTAGGTCGCCGTTTTGTATCCCATCAGCCACCCCATCCCAGCGTTTCACTCGGTCCCATGCCGGACCGAACTTCCCGCCAAATCAACGACTTAGCCGGTCGCTCGAGTCAGGAAGGTTCCTGCCGTCCCACGGCAGCGCAGCGCAAGTGGGGGAACATGCAGGCGAACAAATGGCGTTCGTCCTGCCATTTGGAGTTCTGTTCCCCTATGCTCGCCGACAAGCAGTGCAAGAACGCCTGCTGCCCAGAGGGCAAGGCCCGACATCGCGTGACCGACGCTTGCGGTCTCTACCTCGAGGTTGCCGGGGCTGGTTCGAAGCGCTGATTCCGGAGGTGCTACTTCGACGGCAAGGAGAAGCGCCAGTCGTTGGGCAGCTACCCGGAAGTCGGTCTGAAGCTCGAGGCGCAGATCGAGGATGCGATCGAGGCCGACCGCCTGTTCACGATGCCGATGGACGACGAGGTCGAGCCGCGGCGCGACTTCATCGAGTCCAACGCGCGGCGCGCGGCGAACATCGTCGTGCAGGCGGCGAGCCCGCAGACTCGCTGCCACTCACTGCCCTCGAACACCATCCGCTCCGCCGCCGGCCGGCGAAGCCGGTTGTTGCAGGGGCGCGAACCGGTCAGAACGACGACCAGTCGCCGTCGCCGCCGCCGGCGGCAGCGGTTTCGGCGACCGCCGCTGGCTCTTTCCTGACCGCAGGTGCGGCCTTGGCGAGGGGCCTGGCCGCCGGCTTCTTCGCAGCTGCCCGCTGAACCGGCGCAACGGCGACCGACGGCCCGTGCTCGAACACGGCGGCCATCGACACCGCGGCCGGGGCATCGGCGGCCGAGACCTTGAACACCGCCACCGTGCGCGCCAGCGACCGCGCCTGGTGCTTCATGCTGTCCGCTGCGGCCGCCGCCTCCTCGACCAGCGCGGCGTTCTGCTGCGTCACCAGGTCGAGCTGCGACACCGCCTGGCCGACCTGCGCGATGCCCTGCGCCTGCTCGTCGCTGGCCGCGCTGATCTCGCCGACCAGCGCGTTCACGCGCTGCACCTGGCTGACGATGCTGGCCATCGTCTCGCCGGCCTCGGTGACGAGCCTGGCACCGCCGTCGACCTTCTCGACGCTCTGCTGGATCAGCGTCTTGATCTCCTTGGCCGCCTGCGCGCTGCGCTGCGCCAGGCTGCGCACCTCGCTGGCGACGACCGCGAAGCCGCGGCCCTGCTCGCCGGCGCGCGCCGCCTCGACCGCGGCGTTCAGCGCCAGGATGTTGGTCTGGAAGGCGATGCCGTCGATGACGCCGATGATGTCGGCGATGCGGCGCGAGCTGTCGGTGATCGCGTCCATCGTCGTCACGACCCTGCCGACGACGTCGCCGCCGCGCGCCGCGACGTCGCGCGCGCCCTGCGACAGCTCGGCGGCGGCGCGTGCGTTCTCGGCGTTCTGCCGCACGGTCGAGGTGAGCTGCTCCATCGATGCCGCGGTCTGCTGCAGGTTGGCGGCCTGCTCCTCGGTGCGCTGGCTCAGGTCGATGTTGCCGCTGGCGATCTGGCTCGACGCGGTGCCGACCGACTCGACGCCCTGGCGGACCTCGGCAACGATGCCGCGCAGCCGCGTCGTCATCGCGCTCAGCGCCTGCACGAGCTTGGCCACTTCGTCGCGGCCGTCGCTGCGGATGTCCTGCGTCAGGTCGCCGCCGGCGACGGCCTCGGCCAGCCCGACCGCCTTGTTCAGCGGCACGGTGATCGCCCGCGCGACGGCGAAGCCCAGCCCGGCGGCCAGGCCGGCGGCGAGCAACAGCATGCCGATCACGTACAGCCGGCCGTCCTGGAACGCCTTCAGCGCCGCCTTCTCGTCGGCCAGCGCGCCTTCGTCGTTGTACTTGGCCAGCGCGCCGATCGCGCCGACGGCGGCGTCGAACTTGCCCGACGAGGCCAGCACCGCGGCGATCGCTTCGTCGCCCTTGCCGGCCCTGGCCGCGCCGACGACCTGGGCGCTGCCTTCGAGGTAGGCCGCCCAGCTCTGCATGGCCGCCTTGAACAGCGCGCGCTCGGCGTCGGAGAACAGCGCCTCCTCGTAGGCCTTGCGCGCCTTGTCGAACTCGGCCAGCGCGTCGTTGTAGCGCGTGGCCGATCGTTCGATGTCTGCCGGCTTGCTCACCGCCAGACGGTACTCGCGGGTGCGAAGCCGGGTCGCGGTCGAGGCCATCAGGCCGCTGTCGCGCACGCCGCTGATGCGGAACTTGATGATCTGCTCGGTCTGCGCATGGATGCCCGACATCTGCAGCAGCGCGAGCGCGCCGAGAAGGGCCATCAGCACGACGACACAGCTGAACGCAGCGATCAGCTTGCCGCGCACGCTGAAGAGGTTCAGGACACGGGACATGGGGAGGAACTCCGGGGTGTACGCCCAGCAAGCGGCGGAACAGGGCGCCCGGTTCGGCCATCGGCGTCCCGGTGCGGCGGCGCTTGTCATCGGCTCCGCGGCAACCCCAGGCGATACGGCACGGCCGTCGACGACCATCGTGGGTAAGCTATCGGAGTGTGTGTCGTCCGGCTTTAAATTGAATAAAACAAACACGACGCCAAACGCGCGCATTTCTGCCCGAATGTCGCACCGCGACGGCTGAAGGGCGCAGGCGCGGCGTCGTCGCTGCCGAAAGACTGGTCCGATGGCCTTGCCCGATGCCCTGAACCCGCTGCTGCTGAGGGAGCTGGGAACCAACGCCGGCCTGATCTCGGTGCTGGTGCTGCTGACGAGCCTTTCGCAGCCGCTGGCCCGCCGCTCGCCGCGCCTGCAGCGGCTGGCGCTGGGCGCGGTCTACGGACTGGCCGCGGTGCTCGCGATGCTGGCGCCGGTGCCGCTGTCGCCCGGCGTGCTGGTCGATTCGAAGACGGTGGTCCTGGCGCTGGCCGGGGCCTTCCTGTCGTGGCCGGCGGCGGCGATCGCGGCCGCGCTGGCCTGCGCCTGGCGCGGGCTAGCGGTCGGCGGCATCGGCGCCACCAGCGGCATCGGGGTCATGGTGACCGCGCTGGTCATCGGCCTCGCCTGGCAGGGGTGGCGCCGTCGGCGCCGGCTGCCGCTGCTGCCGGCGCTGCTGCTGCTGGGCGCTGTGGTGTCGGCGGCCGCGCTGCTGTGGACGCTGGCGCTGCCCGGCGACCTCGGCCGGCGCCTGCTGCCCCTGCTGCTGATGCCGGTGCCGGTGACCTTCACGCTGGCCATCCTCGTCTTCGGCAGCCTGCTCGAACTGATGCAGACGAGAACCGCGACCGAGGACTCGCTGCGCCGCGCGCTGGCCGAGAACAAGCTCGGCGAAAGGCGCCTGCGGCTGGCCCTGCAGGCCAGCGGAGACGGGCTGTGGGACTGGAACACCGCCACCGGCGAAGTGCATCTCAGCGACAGCCTGTACCGCCAGCTCGGCTATGCGCCGGGCGAACTCGAGACGACGTTCGCCGCGATCAGCGACCACGCCCACCCCGACGATGCGCCGATGCGCGAGGCGGCGATAGCTCGCGCCCGCGCGGAACCCGGCCAGCCTTTCGCCGTCGAGATGCGGCGCCGCACCAAGCAGGGCGAATGGCGCTGGTTCCTGGCGCGCGGCCAGCTGTTCCCGAGCGAGAACGGCGAGCCGGCGACGCTGATGGTCGGGACGATGACCGACATCCACGACGCCAAGCTGCACGCGCGAACGCTCGAGCAGCAGGTGCTCGAGCGCACCGCCGAGCTGCAGGCCGTCAACGCGCGGCTCGAGCTGGCGCTCGAGCAGGCGCAGGCGGCCACCCACGCCAAGAGCCGGTTCCTGGCCAACATGAGCCACGAGATCCGCACGCCGATGAACGCCATCCTCGGCATGACCGGCCTGGCGCTGCGCGGCGACCTCGCGCCCGAGCAGCGCGGCTACCTGAGCAAGGCGCAGGCGGCCGCGCGGTCGCTGCTCGGCATCGTCGACGACATCCTCGACTTCTCGAAGATCGAGGCCGGCAAGCTCGACCTCGAGAGCACCGACTTCGAGCTGCAGGACGTCCTCGACCGCGTGATCGCGGTGGTCGGCCTGCGCGCGCAGCAGAAGGGGCTCGAGCTTCTGACCGACACCGCGGCCGACGTGCCGCAGCGTCTGGTCGGCGATGCGCTGCGGCTGCAGCAGGTGCTCGTCAACCTGTGCAGCAACGCGGTCAAGTTCACCACCCACGGCGAGGTCGTCGTCACGACGAGCCGCGCCGCCGGCGGCGCAAGCGACGGCCAGGTCACGCTGCGCTTCGGCGTCAGCGACACCGGCGCCGGCATCGCGCCGGAGCAGGTGGCGACGCTGTTCACGCCGTTCAACCAGCTCGACGCGTCGACGACGCGCAGGCACGGCGGCACCGGCCTCGGGCTGGCGATCTGCAGGCAGCTCGCCACCCTGATGGGCGGCGAGATCGGCGTGCGCAGCACGCCCGGCGTCGGCAGCGAGTTCGTCTTCAGCGCCCGCTTCGGCGTCGCCGCGCGACAGGGCGATGGCGGCGCCGCGCCGCCTGCGCTGGCCGGGTGCCGCGTGCTGGTCGTCGACGACAGCGCGGCGGCGCGCTCGATCTTCGAATCGGACCTGCGCCGGCTGGGCTGCCTCCCGACGCTGGCGGCCAGCGCCGCCGAGGCGCGCCAGGCGTGCGCGGCCGGCGCGCCTTTCGACGTCGCGCTGGTCGACCGGCGGCTGGCCGACGGCGACGGCTTCGCGCTGGCCGGCGAACTGAGCCGGGAAGGCGCCGCAGGCCCGCCGTGCCGGGTGGTCGGCGTCAGCGTCTACGGCGACGAGGAGGCGGCGGGCCGCGCGGCCGGCCTGGGCCTGTGCGGCTGCCTGTTCAAGCCGGTCGGCCGCGACGCGCTGGCGGCGGCGATCGACGGCGCGCGGCGTTCGGCGCCTGGCCGCGCCGCATCCGGCGTGCTGCCGCAGCCGGCGCCGGCGCTCGCTCCCCGAGCGCCGGCCGCGCTGCGCGGCAGGCGGGTGCTGCTGGTCGAGGACAACGAGTTCAACCAGATCGTCGCCACCGCGCTCCTGGCCGGCGTCGCCGGTGTCGCGGTCGAGGTCGCGCGCAACGGGCGCGAGGCGCTGCAGCGGCTGGCGATCGAGCCGTTCGACGCGGTGCTGATGGACGTTCAGATGCCCGAACTCGACGGCTACGAGGCGACCGCGCAGATCCGGCGCCAGCCCGCGCTGGCCCGGCTGCCGGTCATCGCGATGACCGCGCACGCGATGGTCAGCGACCGCGACAAGTGCCTGGCCGCGGGAATGAACGACTACATCACCAAGCCCTTCGAACCCGCCGAGCTGTTCGCCGTGCTCGCGCGCTGGACCGGCGCGACGATCGGCGACGACGCGGCCGACGCGCCGGCCGCCGACGGCTGCGGCGCCGGCGCTCCGCGCAGCGGCGTCGATGTCGGCCAGGGCCTGTACCGCTGCCTCGGCCGCGCCGACCTGTACGACCGCATCGTCGAGCGCTTCCTCTCGACCCGCGACGCCGATCCGGTGCGCCTGCGCGAGGCGCTGGAGGCCGGCCGGCTGGGCGATGTGCGGCTCATGGCGCACACCGTCGCGTCGACCGCCGGAACGATAGGTGCGCTGTCGCTGTCGCAGCTTTCGCGAGCGCTCGAGGAGGCCATCGCGACCGGCGTGCCGAATGACCGCATGTCGTCGCTGGTCGAGTCGTTTGCCGTCGAACACGCGGTCGTCCTGCGCGAGCTCCGGGCCTACGCCGGCCGATCCCTGGCCAGGTCGGCCCGCTAGAAGCACCCGCATCGGTCGGCGTCCGAACCGGAAACCAACGCCACCCAGCCCGCGTCGTACTCGGCGGCCGGCGTCGCCTGCCGGCCGGGCGGGTCGACCGTCAGCATCCGGCGCCGGGTCGACGCCGACCATCCGAAGGCCTGGCAGACCCCGGGCGGCCGCCGCCACATGGCCGCCGACATCGTGATGCCCAACATGGACGGCCTCTGGCGGCGCGCCGCGCTGCTGCGCATCGTGACGAACCCGTTCGTGCTGGACTTCGCGCTGGCTTTCCGCTGGTCCGGCATCGCCTGCGTGCAGTCCGGCTGGCGCCAGACCGCCGAACTCGCCGAGCTGCCGAGGCCCTTCATCGGCGGGGCCTGGCCGCTGGCCGGCTTCACCTGGATCGTCTTCCTCGGCGAGCGCTTCGGCGCCGACCCTCGGCCTGGCCGCGGGCGCCTGCGCGGCCGACGGCAGGACGTGACCGCGAGCGTTGCACGGACGTCCGCGGCGAGCAGCAGACGGCGACGATTCATGGCGCTTGCGATCCGGCCGCGCAGCGAGCCCGCGACCGCCGCGGTTGGGGCGGGGCGCGGGCCGGCGGCGCCGCGTGGTCGGGCGGCTCACCAGCGCAGCAGGCCGGGCCCGAGGACCGCGCCGGCGCCGCCGGTGAAGGCGATGCCCAGCGTGTACCACGCGGCCACGAAGGCCGGCGAGGCTTCGGGACAGGACAAGGAATAGCCGAAGGCGCCCACCGACCCGGCGAGCAGCCCCGCCGCGAAGCCCGCGGCCCGGGGGCGTGTCGGGGCGAGGCCGCGCACCGCCCACAGCGTCGCCGCCAGGGCGGGCAGGGACAACGCCAGCACGCTCCAGGGGCAGGTCGACCATGAGTGCCCCAGCAGCGCATCCAGGCGGGCGCCCGCCGGGGTCAGCGCCAGGGAGATGCCACCGAACAAGGCCATCGCCGACGGCACCAGGATCGTCAGGCTCCCGGCCCGCTCGACGGGCGCGGCCGGCCGCGACAGGCGCGCCGTCAGCCAGCCGGCAGCCAGCGCCAGGGCGCCGGCGTAGACCATCTTCGTCCACGGCACGGCGGTGGCGAACATCGGCGCGGGGATGGCGCCGAACCACGAAACCGCGATCGCCGCGCTCGCCAGCAGGCCGGCGGCCGCCGCGGGCGACAGCCGGCGCGCGGCAAGCGCGCGCGGGGCGGGACCCGCGTCCCGGGCCAGCATCTCGATGAGGGTGTCGGTCTTCATCGCTCGCGTTCGCGAACGGGTCGGCTCGCCGGCGTGCCTTCGTGCCCGCCTCGAACCAGGGCCGCCAGGCGTTTCAGCCCGCGGTGCACCTGCACCTTGATCGCCGACGCCGACGCACCGGTGCGCGCTGCCGCCTCGGCGACCGACAAGCCCTCGAGCCTGGTCAGCACGATGGCCTGGCGCTGCGCCTGCGGCAAGGCGTCGAACAGCGTCGCCAGGTCCCGCCGCGCGCCGCCGTCGTCGGGTTCGGCCGCCAGCAGTCGTTCGTCCACGTCGTCGATGGCGTCGTGCAGGCCGTCGCGCCGGCCGCGCCGGCGCCACAGGTCGACCAGCTTGTGCCTGGCGATGGCCACGGCCCAGGCGCTGACGGGCAGCGTCGGGTCATAGGTACCCCGTTGCAGATGCAGGGCCAACAGCGTCTCCTGGACCAGGTCCTCCACCTCGTCGGGCAGGCCCGAGAGGCGGCGCTTCAAGTAGGCGCGCAGTCGCGAGGCCAGCAGCCCCAGGGCTTGCCGGTAGGCCGCGTCATCGCCCGACTGTGCACGCAGCCACAGCGGCCTGAGGGCCGACTCGGGGTCGCCGGGGCTGTCGTCGACAGGTGTTTCGCGGCTCGGGGCCATTGGGTTACACCGGACGGGAAAGATCCTGACTGCGGGCGACCGAACCTTGCGGGCGGAGGAGGGGTCCTGCCGGCCGCGTCTCGCGGCCCGTCGTCCGCGCCCGTGCTTGTAGCCGATTTCCGCCGGCCTGGTGAACGCCCCGGCAGCCACCCCGGTCGACGTCTCGACGGCGCCGCGGCAGGGGTGCCGAACCCCGCAGGCGCACGCTGGCGACCATCGCAGGCGCTGCGCCTAGTGTAGTGTTCTGTTCTTGATTGAACGTAAATGCTGTGCACTGCTCCAATGCTCTACTTGGGCTTGAACTGGAGCGGGCACGTGCGAGTTGCACCGGCGATTGTTCTCACCGACGAGCAGAGGGCGGAGCTGACCCA
>JAEUOY010000032.1 GCA_016790515.1 Burkholderiaceae bacterium
TTGCGGCCCCCTTTCGCCCGGCCTCCACCGGTGCGAGGCAGCATCTTTAGCTGCCGGTCGGCAATCAGCCAGCTTCGATTCGCTGACGTTCATCCTCCTGTTCTCGTTGTCGTTGCAAATCGCGCCTTCATGGCGCACTGAAGTCCGCCACCCACAGTTGGTTCGGCCGCTGCGCCTCGAACTGCCGGTTCACCCGATCCAGCGGACACACAGCCTTGGCATCGGGCACGGTGGTGCGCACCGACTTGCCACGCCGAACGCCTTGCAGCCCGGCCAGCCGCATCAGCCGCTCGACGGTGCAGCGCGCCACGACCAGGCCCTCGCGCAGCAACTGACGCCAGACCTTGTCGGCGCCGTAGACCCGCAGGTTCTGCTCGAACACGCGCCGCACCTCGACCAGCAAGTGGACATCACGCTGCGCCCGCTCAGGCAGCAGCGCCGGGTCGCGCCGGCGTGCTGCGTGCTGCCGGTACGCCGACGGGGCGACCTGCAGCGCTGTGCAGATCGGCTCGACCCCGCAACGAGCGCGGTGCTCGTCGATGAAGGCGTTCACCTCTTGTGATGGCGGTCGAGCTCCGCCTGGGCGAAATACGCGCTGGCCAGCTTCAAGATCTCGTTGGTCTTGCGCAGCTCGCGCACCTCGCGCTCGAGCTCCCTGATGCGCTGCTGCTCGGCCGTCGTCGGGCCAGCGCGCACGCCGCTGTCGCGCTCGCCCTGGCGAACCCACTTGCGCAGCGTCTCGCCCGAGCAGCCGATCTTGGAGGCGATCGACTCGATCGCCGCCCACTGCGACGCGTACTGATCCTTGGCGTCGAAGACCATGCGCACCGCACGCTCGATCACCTCGGGGGAAAACTTCGGGGACTTCCTCATGTTGGCTCCATTCTCAATCGAAGGAGCCTCCTCAAAGTCCGGGGCGGTTCACGCCTCCTGGTCCACCCCACTTGCCCTGGCATGGCCGCAGAGCGCCTGGTAGCCTGGACTTGAAGCGACCGCCGATACGGTGGACGGTCTCATTTGTCTGACTCCGGGTCCGACTTAGAGGCCTGCCGGAGGCGCTTGGCTTCATCCAGCGCGGACCGTGCGGCGCGCCAGTTGAGTGCGCAGGCTCGCTGGAAATCAGACAGCGATGTCCCTGTCAATGGATTGATGCCCAACTTGCACAGGTGTAGCCAGAAGGACGCCATCGTGGTCACCTGACCTACCCGGTCGCGGAACAGTGCCGAAATCCCCATGTGACCGAGCCCCAGGAGTAGCTGCCGGTCTTTCTCTGCCAGACCTCGCCTGGCAACCAGGCTGGGTATCCGCTCCCGAGCGTCAAGTCGCATGCGTACAAGCGGCAAGGCTTCGGCGTTGGCAACCACGCGATAGCAGTTCGCGCGCTTGGGGTCGACCACGAGAACGGGCAGGTGAACGACGCATAGGTGGAGCAAGGCGTCGGCCGTCCAAAGTTCATGTGGGATCAGGTGGTTGCCGAGGCGCCCGACCTGCATCTGCATCTGCATGACAGAGGTGTCCCAATCACCTATGGCCCAAAGAGGCGTCTGTTGGAATTCGAAGCGAGCGTGGGACGGCAGGGGCTTTGTCATGACCGGTGCGTGCTGCCGGGAGGAGGCGGTGCCTCTGGTGCCCGGCGAATTGAACATGCGCTCAGCCTACTGACGGTGCCTTCATAATCGCAAAATTGTACATTTTGTTACTACAAAATGCTTTTAAAAGCAATGACTTATATGAATTTTTGCGGAGGACATTAGCAGTGATTTCGTGCACAGGACATGAACATCGGGAGATGTTGGGCAGCGGGCGCTGAAGCCGGGCGTTCCTCGGTCCAGTCCGCTTGAGTCCGAGCCTAGATCCAACCTCTCGGGCGCGAGGTCCGGTGCTTCAAGCAGTCCGAACGACCTTGGCGAGGAACTTCGCATCAAGGTGCGCAATAATTGGCGCACGATTGATAAAAAGTCTATTCCCGACATTGGGTTATAAGGCAGTCAATGTTCGCATGAGTACCCAGATGTTCGATCAGCCTCACCAGTTCGAGCCGCTGCTTCCTTCCTCGGCGCGCCAGGAGCCTTTGTTGGCAAAGGCGCACGACTTGGCCCTGTCGGCCAGCGGCTTGGCCAGTCAGACACTCGCAGCAGAACTGCGCGGCCTGCTGCGCGCCATGAACTCGTACTACTCGAACCGCATCGAAGGGCAGCACACGCGCCCGCTCGAGTTGGAGCAGGCGCTGCGCAAGGACTTCTCGCAGGACGCCAAGTTGGCAGCGCGCCAGCGCCTGGCCATCGCCCACATCGACGCTGAGATCGAACTTGAGGCGCAGTTTTCAGGTGCCGCCGGGGCGGTCGATCTGTACTCTGCGCAGGCGGTCAAGGATATCCACCGCGCCCTGTTCTCCAGGCTGCCTGCGGGCGACCTTCAGACCGATCAAGGCGCGCCGATCGAGCCCGGCACGCTGCGGGACCGGGAGGTCAGCGTGGGGCGCCACGTGGCGCCCACGGCCGCCAGCGTAGGCACCTTCCTTGATCGCTGGGCCTTCTTCTATGGAGGCGTTCGCCGCGGCGATGCCGCTTTGGTGGCGATGGCCGCTGCTCACCAGCGCCTTGGGTGGGTCCACCCGTTCGTCGACGGCAATGGCAGAGTCATGCGCCTGCACACGCACACCGTGCTCAGCGCCCTGGGATACACGGGCGGCATGTGGTCGCCCCTGCGCGGATTCGCCCGGTCTGTCGACCGCTACTACGCGCTGCTGGCTGCCGCTGACGAGCCACGGCGCGGCGACCTGGACGGCCGGGGCAATCTCAGCGAATCGGCTCTGGTCGACTGGATCGACTATGTCCTGGACGTTTGCATCGACCAGGTGTCGTTCATGCGCTCGATGCTCAACTTGGGTGCCATCGACCAGCGAATCGCAGCCTGCCTGACCTATGAGCAGGAGTCCGTCAGGAGCGGTGTGCGCATCGAGGCCTTGCGCCCGCTTCACTACCTCTTCGTGACCGGCCTGGAAATCGAGCGCGGCGAGTTCAAGCGGATGACCGGCTTGGGCGAGCGCACGGCCGTGAACGTACTTTCGGCGCTGGTGCGCCGCGGGCTGCTGCGCAGCGACACGGTGCAAGGAAAGGTCCGATTCGGTCTGCCCCTGCATGCGCTGCGCTTCTACTTTCCTGCGCTGTGGCCGGAAGCCGAGGCCGACACGGCGGCGCTGCAGTGACCGGGAGGCGCTTGATGCTGTGGCCGGGCGCGCGGGCAAACTGTGCCTGCGCGCCCGCCCCATTTCCTGGCGCGCGGCATTCAGCAACTTCGCCCTGGCGGCCGCGCCGCCCACCCTTTGGGTTCATCCCAACGGTCGAACCCGGACTGCAATCCGCAGGTTGGGCTGTCTGGTCCGTCCCAGCGAAATCGGCCTGCTTTGGTGTGGCAAGGGGTCCGGCGCAAGTGTTCCGGACCGCGCGTATGTTGTTGTCAACACAGAACAAAGCCGATTGATGTACACTTCAAGTTGACGGTTGCCGCCGGAGGGCGGAGGGCTCATAACCCAAAGGTCGCAAGTTCAAATCTTGCCCCCGCAACCAAGAAATACGAGTGCCGACAGGCACCTACGAAGCCCGCTCCAAGCGGGCTTCGGCGTTTCTGGGCTCCGTGACGCGAACCTGGCCCATGTGTGGCCCGAATGATCAGCCACCCATTCCGATCGGCGCGGCCCGGCGCGCAGGCGACGAGCAGGCCCTGCGCGCCCGAACGCCTGCCGGTGCGCGACGCCTCGGTGCCGGCCCTGCGTTCCGGGCGACCGTAGCGCCGTCGGCAACCGCCGGATCACCGGTTCGTCGAATCCGACGATGTCGTCCGGCCGCCCCAGGCCAGAAGATCGGCGCCGACGCGTGTCGCGCGGCCTCTGAGCCGGCCGCCGCAGCGCAAGCCCCGGAGCCGGACGGACCATGAACTTCGATTTTTCCGACGACCTGAACCTGCTGCGCCAGCAGGCGCGCAAGTTCCTCGAGGCGCAGTGCCCGACGCGGGCGGTGCGCCGCATCCTCGACCGCGAGGCGCCGTTCGACCGCGCGCTGTGGCAGCAGGTGGCCCGCATGGGCTGGCTGGGCGCGGCGCTGCCCGAGGCCTACGGCGGCTCGGCGCTGGGCCACGAGGGCCTGTGCGTGATCGCCGAGGAACTCGGCCGCGCGCTGGCGCCGATCCCGTTCGGGTCGTCGGCCTACCTGGCGATCGAGGCGATCCTGGGCCATGGCAGCGAGGCGCAGAAGGCCGAGTACCTGCCGCGGCTGGCCGCCGGCGAGCTGATCGCCGCGTTCGCGATTGCCGAGGGCCCCGACAACCCGCGGCCCGACGCGGTGCAGGTCCAGGTGCGCGAGGGCCGGCTGTCGGCCGCCGAACTCAGCGGCGAGAAGTGGCCGGTGGTCGACGGCAGCATCGCCGACCTGGCGATCACCGTCGCGCGCGATCCGCAGGGCGCGGTCGCGCTGTACCTCGTGCCGATGGCCGCCGAGGGCGTCGCCCGGCAGGCGCTGGACACCGTCGACCCGACGCGCGACCAGGCCCGGCTGCGCTTCGATGCCGCGCCGGCCGAGCGGCTGGGCGCCGGCCCCTGCGGCTGGGAGGCGGTGCAGGCCTTGCTGGACAAGGCGGCGGTGCTGTTCGCGTTCGAGCAGCTCGGCGGCGCGCAGGCCTGCCTCGAAATGGCCACCGGCTACGCCCGCGAGCGCACCGCCTTCGGACGCCCGATCGGCTCGTTCCAGGCGATCAAGCACAAGCTGGCCGATGTCTACATCGCAATCGAGCTGGCCCGCTCGAACGCCTACTACGGCGCCTGGGCGCTGCAGGCCGCGGCGCCCGAGCTCGGCCTGGCCGCCGCTGCGGCACGGGTGTCGGCCAGCGAGGCCTTCCACCTGGCGTCGAAGGAGAACATCCAGACCCACGGCGGCATGGGCTTCACCTGGGAGATGGACTGCCACCTCTACTACCGCCGCTCGAAGATGCTGGCGCTGGCGCTGGGCAGCACCCGGCACTGGAAGGACCGGCTGGTCGCGCTGTGGGCCGCCCGCGGCGATGCCGCAGCCGCCGAGCATGCGCCAGCCGCCCAGACCGCTCACTGAGGCCGACGATGGACTTCAACGACACCCCCGACGAAGCGCGCTTCCGTGCCGAGGTGCGCGCCTTCCTGCAGGCCCACGCCACGCTGCGCCGCCCCGACGAGCCCGAGGCGCGCCAGCGCGACGAGGACGGCGCCGATTCGCTGGCCCGGGCCAAGGCCTGGCAGGCGAAGAAGTTCGATGCCGGGTTCGCCGGCATCACCTGGGACAAGCGCTGGCACGGCCGCGGCGGCACGCCGATCCAGCAGGTGATCTACAACCAGGAGGAATCGCGCTACGTGCTGCCGCGCGGCTTCTTCGAGATCGGCCTCGGCATGTGCCTGCCGACGATGATCGCCTACGCCGCGCCGGCGCAGCTCGAGCGCTTCGTGCGCCCGGCGCTGCGCGGCGAGGAGATCTGGTGCCAGCTGTTCTCCGAGCCCGCGGCCGGCTCGGACGTCGCCGGGCTGCGCACCCGCGCCGAGCGCGACCGAACCGGGGATGGCAGCGACTGGATCCTGAACGGCCAGAAGATCTGGACCTCGGGGGCGCATTACTGCGACTGGGGCATCGTGCTGGTGCGCACCGACCCGTCGGTGCCCAAGCATGCCGGGCTGACGATGTTCTTCATGGCCATGAATTCGCCGGGCATCGAGGTGCGGCCGATCCGGCAGATCTCGGGCGCCTCGCACTTCAACGAGGTGTTCTTCACCAACGTGCGGGTGCCCGATGCGCAGCGGCTGGGGCCGGTGGGCGGCGGCTGGAAGGTCTCGATCACCACGCTGATGAACGAGCGGCTGGCGGTCGGCCAGAGCCCGGGCCCCGACGCGCCCGACATGCTGCGGCTGGTGAAGGCGCTGAAGATCGACGGCCGGCCGGCGCTCGAAGACGCCGCGGTGCGCGACAGGCTCGCCGACTGGTTCGTCCAGGCCGAGGGTTTGAAGTACACGCGCTTTCGCACGATGACCGCGCTGTCGCGCGGCCAGACGTCCGGCCCCGAGGCGTCGATCACCAAGGTCGTCAGCGCGACCAAGCTGCAGCAGATCGCCTCGTTCGGGATGGACCTGCTCGGCATGGCCGGCGTGGTCTCGGACCCGGCGCTGGCGCCGGTGCAGGCCTGGTTCCAGCAGGCGCTGCTCTATGCGCCCGGCATGCGGATCGCCGGCGGCACCGACGAGATCCTGCGCAACATCATCGCCGAGCGGGTGCTGGGCCTGCCGGGCGACGTGCGGGTCGACAAGGACCGGCCGTTCAACGAACCTGTCGCGGCACGCTGAAGCGTTCGGTCAGCGTTCAGGCCGGCAGCCGCTCGGCCACCGCGTCGCCCCAGGGCGACATCACCTCGGTGCAACCGCTGTTCAGGCTGCCGGCGCGCAGCACGCCCGCCGGGCAGGCGAAGGCAAACGGGAACACCTGGCGGCGCGTCGGCGCGACGCTGAAGTCGGCGCGCAGCGCGTCGAGCACCGCGGCCGGCAGCTGCGCATCGGCCAGCAGCTCGCGCCGGTCGCCGCTGACGTCGATGCGGGGCTGGTGGAACGCGGCCTCCAGGTCCATGCCGTGGTCCATCATGAACAGGCCCAGCTGCAGCACCGCGCCGACGATCTTGCGCCCGCCCGACGCACCGAGCGCGAAGCGGCGGCCGTCGGTGGTCTCGCCGATCACCGGGCAGTAGTTGGCCAGGCAGCGCTTGCCCGGTGCCAGCGAATTGGGCCGGCCCGGCAACGGGTCGAACCACAGGATGCCGTTGTTCAGCAGCAGCCCGGTGGACGGCGAGACCACCCGCGAGCCGAAGATCGACAGCAGCGTCTGCGTCACCGCACAGAGGTTGCCATGCCGGTCGACGACGCTGAAATGCGTGGTGCAGCCCGGCGCAGCGGCCGCCTCGTGGTCGCCCATGCCCTGCAGCCGCGCGCTGAACGCGGCGTGCAGCGCGCCGGCGATCGCGCGGTAGTGCCGCGGCCCGGGGGCGCCCTGCCCGGCGGGCGGATCGCCGGAGAGCTGCGCGAGCGCCGCGGCCAGCGTCGGCCCGCCGGTCAGCCCCGGCGGCGCCCACAGCCGGCCGCCGCGGCGGGCGATCGCCAGCGGCTCGACGAGCTCGGCGCGGTAGCGGTCCAGGTCGTCCAGGCTCAGGCAGCCGCCCTTGGCCTGCACGTCGCGCACCAGCGCCCGGGCGATGTCGCCGCGGTAGAAGGCGTCGGCGCCCTCGTCGGCGATCTGCGCCAGCGTGCGCGCGAAGGCGCGCTGGTCGAGGTGGCGCTCCTCGGTCGTCGTCCAGTGGCCGAGGATCGGGAATCGGCCGTCGTCGAGGAACATCGCCGCGGCGTCGGCGTCCAGCGACAGCGCGCGGACGGCCGACGCCGTCAGCAGCCCCGAGTACCAGTCGGCGATCAGCCCCTGCTCGGCCAGCCGCGCCGCCGGCAGCACCAGCTCGCGCCAGGGCATGCGGCCGAAGCGCTGGTGCGCCAGCGCCATGCCGGCCACCACCCCGGGCACCGCCACCGCGGTGGCGCCCTGCAGGTTGCGGTCGCCGACGACGGCCGGCCACGGGAACAGGTCGGCCACGCGGCCGTCGCCGGTCAGCGGGTAGTCGGCGGGGTTCAATGCCAGCGGCGAGCGCATGCCGTAGTCCACGACCTCGGCGCGCTGCCCGCCGGCGCGCCACAGCAGCATGCAGCCGCCGGCCGCCGGGCCGCTCATCCAGGGCTCGACGACGCCGATCGCGAACGAGGTGGCCACCGCGGCATCGACGGCGTCGCCGCCGGCCTCGAGCACCGCGGCGCCCACCTCGGCGGCGCGGCGGTGCTGCGCCGCGACGACGCCGCCGCGGCCGGCGGTGACGGTCTTGCGGACGACCTGCGCGTTGGAGAAGTTGTCCATCGCGGTCAGTCCTGGGCGAGCGCACGCCGGAACGCCATGCGGGCCATCATCCGCGAGGCCATGTTGGCGCTGAACAGCAGCGCGAACCACTGCTCGCGCGGCTGCACGAACAGCGCCGTGCCGCTGATGCCCGACCAGGCCAATTCGCCGGCGCCACAGGGCATCGCGGCCGGTCCCCCATCGTGGCGCACCGCCAGCCCCAGCCCGAAGCCGAAACCGGGGCCGCAGTAGCCGGCCGGACCGTCGACGCCTGCCGGCAGCTGGTGGCGAACCATCTCGGCGAACAGCCGTTCGCTGACCAGCCGGCGGCCGCCGGCCATGCCGCCGATCACGCCGCCGTGGGCCAGCAGGCGGGCAAAGGCCGCATAGTCGTCCAGCGTGCTGATCAGCCCGCCGCCGCCGCTGTCCAGCCACGGCCGGCCGATCTCGCGGCGGCCGATCGGCGCGACGGTGGCGTACCAGACGGTGTCCTCGGGGTGGGCGCTGGCCAGGTCGGCCGCCTCCTCGCCGGGAGCGAGTTCGAAGCCGGTGCGGTCCATGCCCAGCGGCGCCAGGATGCGCCGGCGCAGTGCCTGGGCCAGCGGCACGCCGTCCAGCGCCTCGACCAGGCAGCCCAGCACGTCGGTCGAGTAGCCGTAGCGGAACACCGTGCCCGGGGTGGCGACCAGCGGCAGCCCGGCCAGCCGCTGCAGGAAGGTGGCGGCATCCAGCCCCGCCGTGCCGGGCGCCAGCCCGGCCCGCAGCCAGGTATCGCGCAGCGCCGTGTCGGCGATCTCCCAGGGGTAGGCCAGCCCCGAGGTGTGGCGCAGCAGGTCGCGCACCGTCGGCGCTGCCGGCGCGCCGGTGGCGGTGCGCAGCCCGCGCAGCACCGGCAGGGTTTGCGCCACCGGTGCGTCGAGGTCGACCCGGCCTTCGTCGGCCAGCATCAGCACCGCCAGCGAGACCACCGGCTTGGTCAGCGACGCGATGCGAAAGCGCACGCCGAAGTGCATCGCCGCGGCGCCGCCCGGGTGGACCGAGCCGACGGCATGGCGTGCGACGGTGCGGCCGGCTCGCTCGACATGGACCACCGCGCCAGGGCAGTGGCGGGCGGCGATCTGGTGCTCCAGCAGCTCGGTCAGGGCGGTCATCGGCAGGGTCCGGCGCTTCGGTGGCGCAGTATGGACGCCGCGCCGGCAGCCGCGGCTGAGGGTCAGCCCGGGGCCGCGGCGGCCCAGGCTATCCTCGGCAGTCGCTGTGTCGCAGCCTTCGTTCGAACCGACCAGGAGCCCCGATGACCGTGCCCGATTCGCCAGCGCCCGCGCCCGCCGCGGCGATCGACAAGGAGGCGCTGCGCCGCAAGTACCGCGAGGAGCGCGACAAGCGCCTGCGCGCCGACGGCAACGACCAGTACCTGCGGCTCGAGGGCCGGCTGGCGCATTACCTGGACGACCCCTACACGCCGTTCGTGCCGCGCGAGCCGCGCACCGACCATGTCGGCTTCGCGTTCATCGGCGGCGGCTTCGCCGGGCTGGTCACCGGCGCGCGGCTGGTCGAGGCCGGCATCGGCGACGTGCGCATCGTCGAGAAGGGTGGCGGCCTCGGCGGCACCTGGTACTGGAACCGCTACCCCGGCGCGCAGTGCGACACCGCGGCCATGGTCTACATGCCGCTGCTCGAGGAAACCGGCCACCGGCCGAGCGAGAAGTACACCCACGGGCCGGAGATCCTGGCGCACTGCGAGCGCATCGGCCGCCAGTACGGGCTGGCCGGGCAGGCGCTGTTCCACACCGAGGTCACCGGCCTGGCCTGGGACGAGGCGCGCGCGCTGTGGCGCATCCGCACCAACCGCGGCGACGACTTCAGCGCGCAGTTCATCGGCCTGGGCACCGGCCCGCTGCATGTGCCCAAGCTGCCGGGCATCCCAGGCATAGCGACCTTCCGCGGCCACTCGTTCCACACCAGCCGCTGGGACTACGGCTACACCGGCGGCGACCCGCTCGGCGCCCCGATGACGAAGCTGGCCGGCCAGCGCGTCGCGCTGATCGGCACCGGCGCCACCGCGGTGCAGTGCGTGCCGCACCTGGCGCGCGACAGCGGCGAGCTGTTCGTGTTCCAGCGCACGCCCTCGTCGGTCGACGTGCGGGACAACGCACCGATCGACCCGGCCTGGTTCGAGCGCATCGCCACCCCCGGCTGGCAGCAGCGCTGGCTCGAGAACTTCACCGACAACCAGGCCGGCGGCAGCGCGTCCGAGGACCTGGTGCAGGACGGCTGGACCGACCTGGCGCACCGCATCCGCGCGAAGATCCGCGGCCTGCCGCGCGAGCAGATGACGCCGCAGCACATGATGGCCGCGTTCGAGGACGCCGACCACGAGAAGATGGAGCAGATCCGCGCCCGCGCCGACGCGATCGTCCGCGACCCCGAGACGGCCCGCAAGCTCAAGGCCTGGTACCGCCAGCTGTGCAAGCGGCCCTGCTTCCACGACGAGTACCTGCAGGCCTTCAACCGGCCGAACACCCATCTGGTCGACACCGACGGCAAGGGGGTCGAGCGCATCACCGAGCGCGGCGTGGTGGTGGCGGGCATCGAGTACCCGGTCGACTGCATCGTCTACGCCTCGGGCTTCGAGGTCGGCACCGAGTACCGGCGCCGAGCCGGCTTCGACCTCGTCGGGCGCGGCGGCGAGACGCTGTCGGACCATTGGGCGCAGGGTATGCGCAGCCTGCACGGCATCCACGTGCACGGCTTCCCGAACGCGTTCTTCGTGCAGCCGACGCAGGGCGCGAACCTGATCTCCAACGTGCCGCACAACCTGAGCGAAGCTGCGCGGACGATCGCGGCGATCGTGCGCCATGCGCTCGATGTGAACGCGCGCGAGGTCGAGGCCACGCGGGCGGCGGAGGACGCCTGGATCGCGCTGCTGCTCAGCGGCGCCGGGATGATGATCGGCTCGCCCGACTGCACGCCGGGCTACTACAACAACGAGGGCCAGGACCCGGGGCCGCGCGCGAAGCACAACGTCGGCTATCCGGCAGGCGCCAGCGCCTACTTCCGCTACCTCGACGACTGGCGGCGATCGGGCCGCTTCGACGGGCTGGCGTTCCGCTGAGTCAGGCGCCCGGGGCGTCCTGCAGGTAGCGCCGGGCCAGCGCCTCGCGCGCGGCCGCGCTCAGCCCCAGCCGCTCGGCGAGGTAGCGCTCGACGCCGCCGTGCTCGGCGTCGAGCACCTGCAGCGCGGCGTCCAGGAAGCCCTGCTGCACCCGCCACAGCACCGCGAGCGCCTCGGCCGGGGTGTCGCTGCGCGGCAGCGGCGGGTGGCGGAAGACCTGGTTGGTCAGCAGGTAGTCCTGCAGCACCTGTTCGCGCGGCACGCCCAGCGCCAGCAGGATCAGCGCGGCGGCGACGCCGGTGCGGTCCTTGCCGGCGGTGCAGTGGAAGACCACCGGCGCGTCGGTGGCCAGCAGGTGTTCGAAGAGCACGGCAAAGTGGTGCGCCTGGTCGTTGACCAGCGAGCGGTAGAGGTCCTTCATCAGCTCGGTCACCACCGGCGCGGTCAGCGTGCGGCCGGCGGCCACCAGATCCTGCATGCGCTGCACCACCGACGGCTCGATCGCCAGCGAATGCTGCTCGACGTCGACCAGCTCGTAGGGCGTGGCCGCGCGCTCGGAAGTGCCGCGGAAGTCGAAGGCCTTGGCCAGCCCCAGCGCGGCCAGCTGGGCCTTGTCGCCGGCGGTCAGGTCGCCGAGGTGGTCGGAGCGGAACAGCCGGCGCCAGCGCACCACTCGCCCGCCATGCCCGGGGTAGCCGCCCAGGTCCCTGAAGTTGGTGGCGCCCTGCAGGCGCCAGACGCGGTCCGGGTGATCGATCATGGCCCCGATTGTCGCGGCTGGCGCCGTCAGCCGCTGGGCGCGCGATCGTGCAGTTCGGCGGCCAGTTCACCCAGTCGCAGCTCTCCCGCCGGCGTCTGGCCGCCCTCGGCCAGGAAGCGCTGCATCGCCTTGCGCGTGCCGGCGCCGCCCAGCGTGCCCTGGAACGCGGCGGCTTCGGCCAGCAGGTCGGGTTCGACCTCCTTCTCGGCGCGCAGCACGCAGGCCTTGGCCGCGGCAACGGCATGCGGCGGGAACGACGCGATGCGCGCCGCCAGCCGGTCGACGTGCGGCCACAGCCCGGCCGCCGGCAGCGCGCGGTTGACCCAGCCCCAGGCCTCGGCCAGCTCGGCCGGGATGTCGTCGCAGCCCAGCACGACCTCGAGTGCGCGGCCGCGCCCGACCAGCCGCGACAGCCGCACCGTGCCCGAGCCGCCGGGCAGGATGCCCAGCGCCACCTCGGGCTGGTTGAACACCGCCTGGCCGCGCAGCGCGAAGCGCATGTCGCAGCTCAGCGCGATCTCGCTGCCGCCGCCGCCGGCGCGGCCCTCGACCACCGCGATCGTCGCCTTGGGCATCGTGCGCCAGGCCTCGCACATCCGGTGGAACGGCGACAGCGTCTCGCCGGCCGGCGCATCGGCCGGAAAGCGCAGGATCAGACCGACGTCGAAATGGGCGATGAAGAACCCGGGGTTGGCCGAGGCCAGGATCACCACCCGCACCCGGTCGTCGGCGGCGAGCTGGTCGGTCAGCTGCAGCAGCTCCTTGAACATTGGCTTGTCGAGCAGGTTGATCTCGCCGTTGTCGAGCACGACGCGGGCGATGCCCTGCGCCAGCGTGACCCGCAGGGTCCGGTAGCCGCTGTAGTCCATCGCAACGCTCCTCGATCGGTCGGGTGGGGGCCGAGTCTGACAGACCCCGGCCCCGACCTTCGCCTGCCCCGCCACCGCCGAAACGTGCCGACGCCGGGGCACGACGACGACGAGGTGCGACGCGCGCAGGGCGCCGGCCGGCGGACCGGCAGCACGGCAGCGCGGCAGTGCAGCGATGCTGCGCCGTTGCGCGAAAGCAAGCCCGCCCGGGTTGGCCGCGGCGTCGCGACCCGTGCGCGGGTTCCGGTTGATCGGCATCAATGTGCCGGCCCCTGCGTCAGGCGCAGCATCGTCTCGGGTCGGCCAATCGATGGGCGCTCCTTCCACGGGCGGTCGCGATGTGCCGGAGGTCTGGTTCCCGAGGAGAAACCGATGAACAGCAAGAAGCGTCTTTCCGCCAGTGCACTGGCAGCGGCCCTGTCGGTGCTGGCTGGTTGCACTGCGGTGCAGGAATCCACCCCGCCGAACACCCTGGTGGCGGCCAAGGTGGGCAGCGCCCCCAACATGGCCGCCGGTGCGGCCGATCCGGTCTGGGCCGCGGCGCGGCCGCTGACCGTGGCGCTGACCGACGGCGCCAACTTCGGCGCCAGGCCCGGCGAGAAGGGCGACACCAAGGCCACGCTGAAGGCGGTCTACGCCGGCGACATGCTGTACCTGCTGATCCAGCATGCCGACCCGACGCTGTCGAAGCGGCGCGGCCCCTACCAGAAGCAGGCCGACGGCAGCTGGAAGAAGCTGACCGACCCCGAGGACAAGGGCGGCGACGACAACGTCTACTACGAGGACAAGTGGGCCATGCTGTGGCCCATCGACAACTCGATCAAGGCCTTCGACAAGGAGGGCTGCGCCGCGCTGTGCCACCTCGAGAAGACCAAGCCCTACGGCAACAAGTACACCGCGCGCGAAGGCGAGCTCGGCGACATCTGGCACATGAAGGGCAGCCGCACCGCGCCCAATGGCTTCGTCGATGACCAGTACGTCGACCACACCCGCTGGGACAAGACCGCCAGCCCGAATGCCGGCCGCAAGAACGAGCCCGGCACC
Source organism: Burkholderiaceae bacterium (assembly GCA_016790515.1). Lineage (GTDB taxonomy): Bacteria > Pseudomonadota > Gammaproteobacteria > Burkholderiales > Burkholderiaceae_C > Pseudaquabacterium. The sequence goes on from JAEUOY010000032.1 coordinate 13,723, forward strand.
GCCACCGGCGAGTACAAGAGCTTCCCGCTGGTCGCCGGCAAGCCGCAGTTCATGAACCGCGACGGCAAGCCGCTGAACGCCGGCGGCACCGAGTACATCAAGGACGGCGAGCAGGTCGCCTTCGACGACAGCCGCTTCAAGCCCGGCGACGAGGTGGCGTCGTTCGTGATCTATCCGCTGCAGGGCGACCGCGCCGACGTGCGCGTGGCCGTCAGCTGGCGCGACGGCATCTACACCTCGGTGGTCAGCCGCAAGCTGGTGACCGGCAGCAAGTACGACGTGCAGTTCTCCGACCTGGGGGCGCGCTACGGCTTCGGCTTCGCCGCGTTCGACAACGCGCAGGTCCGCCACGCGACCTCGGACGATCCGCTGTACATGGTGTTCGGCAAGTGAGCCGGCGCGGGCTGGCCGATCCCCACACGTCCGGCTGACGCGGGCAGGGGCAGCCGCATGAATGCGGCTGTCTTCAGTCTCACCGGCGCCCTCACATCGGCTTGAAGCGCCAGGCGTAGGCCTGGCTCACTGCCAGCCGTTCCGGGTGCTGGCGCAGTTGCAGCGTGATGCGGCCCAGCTCGTCGCGGTGGGCGCGGGCGATCGCCGTGGCACGGACGATCAGGCCGCGGTGCACCTGCCAGAACAGCTCGGGGTCGAGGCCGTCGGCGATCTCCTTCAGCGGCTTGCGCACATGCGCCTCGTCGTCGGCGGTGACGACGCGGGTGTACTTCTCGTCGGACTGGAAGAACAGCACCTCGTCGATCGAGAACATCTTGATCGTGTCAGCGACGCTGGCGCTGAGCCAGCGCAGGCGCGGCACGCCGGGGTCGCCGGTTCCGCCGGTTCCGCCGGTTCCGCCTGTTCGGCCGGTTTCGCCGAAGCGCTGCGCCAGGCGCTGCACCAGGGCCTCGATGTCGGCAGCGGGCTCGCGGCGGGCCAGCCGCTGCTGCAGCCGCGCCACCGCCTGGGCCAGCCGCGCGGCCTGCACCGGCTTCAGCAGGTAGTCGACCGCGCCGGCGTCGAAGGCCTCGATCGCGTAGGTGTCGTAGGCCGTCGTGAACACCGCATGGCAGCGAGCGCTGGCCGCACGCGCGACGTCGAGGCCGCTGAGCCCGGGCATGCGGATGTCCAGGAAGGCGATGTCGGGCTGCAGCGCATCGATCGCCTCGACCGCGGCCGGGCCATGCTCGCACTCGGCGACGATGCGCAGCGCCGGCCACGCGGTGGCCAGCATGCGGCGCAGCTCGCTGCGCGGCAGATCCTCGTCGTCGGCGATCAGCGCGGTGGCGTTCATCGGCAGATCCTTCGGGGGCTATTCGGCGGGCAGCGTCAGCACCGCGGCGATGCCGCCCTCGGGCCGCGCCTTCAGCACCAGCGCGGCGCGGCCGGCGTAGAGCTGCTGCAGGCGCTCGCGAATGTTGGCCAGCCCCAGGCCGCTGCCGGCGGCGTGGCCGGCGCCGAAACCCACGCCATCGTCGGCCACGCTGATCTCCAGGCCGCCCTCGGCGGTGCGGCGGGCGGCGACCTCGATGCGCGCCGGCCCGATCTTCGGCTCGACGCCATGCTTGAAGGCATTCTCGGCCAGCGAGATCAGCATCAGCGGCGGGCAGTGGGCATCGCGCAGGTCGGGCGGCAGGTCGGCGGCCGCGGGCACCTGCACCTGCAGCCGCGGCATGCGCGCGGCCATCAGCCCCAGGTAGGCGCGCACGATGTCGAGCTGGCCGCCCAGCGTGGCCTGGGCGCCGCCGTCGCTGCGCAGCCGCGGGATCGCCGCGCGCAGGTAGTCGACCAGGCGGTCGATCATCTCGGCGGCGCGCGGCGGGTCGCTGCTGATCGCGCTGCGCACGCCGGCCAGGGTGTTGAACAGGAAATGCGGCTCGACCTGCGCCGCCAGCACCGACAGCCGCAGCTCGGCCTCGCGCCGCTCGGCCTGGGCGCGCTGCAGTTCTCGCTCGCGCTGCAGCGCAGCCAGGCCGTCGCGCTGGCGCCGCCAGGCCCACAGGCCGCTGCCGCCGCCCAGCCAGAAGCTGATCAGCGCCCAGTCGGCCTGGTTGATCAGCGACTTGGGGTCTTCGTGCCGGGGCCCGGCCGCCGGCGCGGCGCCGCTGGCGGCCGGTTCGGGCGGCCAGACGGCCGAGGCCGAGCCGGCGCTGTCGGCCGCGCTGACGCTGACCCCCACCGCCACCATCACCCGCTTGCGCTTGCCGCTGGCGTCGACCGCGCCGGTGCGCTCGGCCACCCACTGCTTGATCGGCTCGGCACCCCACAGGTTGAAGGCCATCATCAGCGCCACGGTGCCGATCATCACCGCCACCAGGGCCCGCCATTCGCGCGCCGGCGGCCAGCGCTGCAGCCGCACCCAGGCGGCGGCCCAGGGCGTCACCGCGATCGGCAGCACCAGCTGCAGCAGGATCTGCAGCAGCACCGGCCAGGGGAACTCGGCCACCGCGGCGCGCCGCAGGTCCAGCGCGGCGAAGCCGATGAAGAACAGCAGGCCGACGCCCCACAGCCGCAGCCGGCCGCGCACCCAGCGCGGGCTGTACACCGGGTAGCAGCGGTAGCGGGTGAGCCAGCCATGGCCGCGGCCGGTCAGCTCGACCGGCAGGGGCTGGTCCAGCGGCAGGGCGGGCGCGGCGGCATCGGCAGGCATGGGCGCTCAGGGTAAGCCTTCCGCTGCCGCCGTGGCTGCATTCGCGACGAAGGCGGCACGCGCCGCGACGGGGCCCGGGCCGGGCGCGACGAAGCCGCCGCGCGCCCGACAATCGCACCGCCATGTCCACCACGCCGCACGATCCCGCCGAAGCCGACGGCCCCCATTCGCTGGCCGCGCTGCGCCGGCGCCACGGTCCGCACCACCGCTGGTGGGTGCTGGTCACGGTGATGATCGGCACGATGGCCGCGCTGATGGCGGCCACCACGATCAACGTCGCGGTGCCGGCGATCAGCCGCCAGTTCACGCTCGGCCAGCACGACGCGCAGTGGCTGGCCACCAGCTTCATGGGCGCGATGACGATCTCGATGCTGGCCACGCCCTGGCTGCTGCAGCGCCTGGGCTACCGCCGCTGCTACGCGCTGATGCTGGTGCTGCTGGGCAGCGGCGGTCTGGTCGGCGGCCTGGCGCCGAACCTCACGCTGCTGCTGGCGATGCGGATGGCCGAAGGCCTGGCCGCCGGCGTGCTGCAGACGATCCCCGGCGTGGTCATCATGCATGCCTTCGCCCGCCACGAGCAGGGCCGGGCGATGGGCGTGTTCGGTTTCGGCACGGTGCTCGCGCCGGCGATCGGGCCCAGCGCCGGCGGGCTGCTGGTCGACCTGTTCGGCTGGCGCGCGGTGTTCTTCTTCGTGCTGCCGTTCTGCTTGCTGGCCGCGCTGATGACCCGCCGCTACCTGCCGCACAGCGCGCCCGGCGGCGCCCCGGTCGACGCCGGAGCGCCGCCGCCGGACGGCCTGAGCCTGCTGATGCTGGCGGTGCTGCTGGCCGCGCTGCTCAACGGCCTGGCCATGCTGCAGGGCCCCCACCCGGGCTGGGGTGGGGCCCAGCTGGCGCTGGCAGCGCTGCTCGGCTGGGCCTTCGTGCGCCGCCAGCTGCGCGTGTCCGCACCCTTGATGCAGATGGCGCTGTACCGCCAGCCGGTGTTCCGCCGCGCCGCGCTGGTCGCGGTGGTCTACGGCGCCGGGCTGTTCGGCTCGACCTACCTGCTGCCGGTGTTCATGCTGGTCGCGCTGGGCCTGCCGGCCTCGCAGGTCGGCACGGTGCTGCTGCCGGCCGGCATCGCGCTGGCGCTGACGATCCCGCTGGCCGGTCGGCTGGCCGACCGCGCACCGCTGCACCGCACGCTGACGATCGGCTTGCTGGTGATGACCGCCTCGTTCCTGGTGATGGTCGGCGTCGGCCGCGGCACCGCGATCGTCTGGCTCACGCTGTGGACGGTGCTGGGGCGCATCGGCCTGGGCTGCGTGATCCCCTCGCTGAGCCTGAGCGCGATGCGTTCGCTCGACCTCTCGCTGGCCGCCGCCGGGACCGGCACGATGAACTTCCTGCGCCAGCTCGGCGGCGCGGTCGGCGTCAACGGCGTGGGCATCGTGCTCGAATGGCGGCTGCAGGCGCATGCCGCGCTGGGTGCGGCGGGCACCGTGCGCGCCTTCCACGAGGTGCTGGTGCTGATGGCCCTGCTGACCGGCGCCGCGGCGCTGGCCGCCTGGCAGATGAAGCCGCCGCCGCCGCGGCCATCGTCCCCGGCATGACACCGGGGCGCAGGGCGCCTGCGGCACACTTTGCCGATTCCCTGTCAACCACGATTTCAGGAGACAAGCCCCATGGGACCCTTGACCGGACTGCGCGTCGTCGAACTGGCCAGCATCGGCCCCGGCCCGCTGTGCGCGATGCTGCTGGCCGACCTGGGCGCAGAGGTGATCCGCGTCGACCGCACCGAGCCCAGCGGACTGGGCGTGCCGATCGACGTGAAGTTCGAGGTCTCGGGCCGCAACCGCCGCTCGGTCGCGCTGGACATCAAGCAGCCGGCCGGCCGCGACGCGGTGCTGCGGCTGGTCGATCGGGCCGACGTGCTGATCGAAGGCTTCCGCCCCGGCGTCGCCGAACGCCTGGGCCTGGGGCCGGCCGACTGCCAGGCCCGCAACCCGGGCCTGGTGTTCGGCCGCATGACCGGCTTCGGCCAGACCGGGCCGCTGGCGCAGGCTGCCGGCCACGACCTGAACTACATCGCGCTGACCGGAGCGCTCCACGCGATCGGGGGCAAGGACAAGCCGATCCCGCCGCTGAACCTGGTCGGCGACTACGGCGGCGGCGCGCTGTACCTGGCCTTCGGCCTGCTGGCGGCGATCTTCGAGCGCAGCCGCTCGGGCCAGGGCCAGGTGGTCGACGCCGCGATGGTCGACGGCGCGTCGTCGCTGATGAGCATCTTCTTCGGCATGGCCGCCAGCGGCGCCTGGAACACGCAGGCGCGCGCGGCCAACCTGCTCGACGGCGGCGCGCCGTTCTACGACACCTATGCCACCGCCGACGGCCAGTGGGTGTCGATCGGCTCGCTCGAGCCCAAGTTCTTCGCCGAACTGGTGCAGCGCATCGGGCTCGACCCTTCGTATGTCAAACGCCAGTACGACCGCCGCTGCTGGCCCGAGCTGCGCGCCGACATCACCCGGCTGATCGCCACGAAGACCCGCGACGAGTGGGGCGCGCTGCTCGAAGGCACCGATGTCTGCTTCGCGCCGGTGCTGCGCATCGACGAGGTGGCGAAGCACCCGCATGCGGTGGCGCGTGGCGGCTACATCGAGGTCGCCGGCGTGACCCAGCCGGCGCCGGCGCCGCGCTTCTCGCGCAGCCAGCCGGCGCAGCCGAGCCCGGCCGTCAGGCCGGGGACCCACACCGACGCGGTCCTGACCGAGGCTGGCTTCAGCGCCGACGAGATTGCGGCGCTGCACGCCGGCGGCGTGGCGAGGGGCGCCTGAGATGGCCGACACCGCCGTCCCGCATCCGCCGCTGCCCAGCGCGCCGGCCGACAAGCCGCCGCCGGCGCCGCGCGCCGCAGCGTCGCTGATCGTGCTGCGCGACGGCCCGCGCGGCATGGAAGTGCTGATGCTGCGCCGCGCCGAGCGCCCCGGCGACCAGAACAGCGGCGCCACGGTGTTCCCCGGCGGCCTGCTCGACGACAGCGACCGCGGCCACTACGAGCGCTGCAACGGCCTCGACGACGCGGCGGCCAGCGCCCGGCTGGGCATTCCGTCCGACGGCCTGCATTACTGGGTCGCCGCGGTGCGCGAATGCTTCGAGGAGGCCGGCCTGCTGTTCGCCACCGGCGCCTCGGGCGCGATGGTCGACCTGCATGCGCTGCCGGCCGACGAGGTGGTCGCGCTGCGCCGCGCGCTGCATGCCAACCAGACCGGCATGGCCGAGGTCTGTGAACGCTTCGGCGTGCGGCTGGCGACCGACCGGCTGGCCTACTACAGCCACTGGATCACGCCCAAGGGCTTGCCCAAGATTTTCGACACCCGCTTCTTCGTCACCGAGGCGCCGGCCGGCCAGACCGCGCAGGAAGACGCCACCGAGACGGTCGAACTGCTGTGGCAGACCCCCGCCGAGGTGCTGGCGCGCGCGCGCGAGCTGAAGCTGATGAACGTGACCGCGGTGACGCTGAAGCACCTGGCCACTTTCACGCGCGCCGCCGACGCGGTGGCCTGGGCGCGGGCCCAGACCACGGTGCCGCTGAACCGGCCGCGCATCGGCCAGTCGGCCCAGGGCCGCACGCCGGTCAACCTGGGCGACTGGGCCTACGCCGAACTGGGCCGCATCGACCCCGAGGGCCGTGGCCATTGCAGCGTCGAGCTGAACCCCGGCGTGCCGGTCTGGCTGTCGCCGCGCGTGCTGCGGGTCACCGCCGACAACGGCAGCATGATGACCGGACCCGGCACCAACGCCTATTTCATCGGCGCGCCCGGCAGCGACGACTGGGCGCTGCTCGACCCCGGGCCCGACCATGCCGATCACGTGAAGGCGCTGCTGGCGCACGCGCCCGGCCGCATCACCCGGGTGCTGGTCACCCACACCCACAAGGACCATTCGCCGGCCGCCGCGGCGATCGTCGCCGCCACCGGCGCGGCGACCTATGGCCGGGTCGCCGAGCACCCGGAGTGGCAGGACACCGGCTTCCAGCCCGACCATGTGCTGGGTGACGGCGACGTGCTGAAGCTCGGCGAGGGCGTCAGGCTGCGCGTCGTCCACACCCCCGGCCATGCCAGCAACCACCTGTGCTACCTGCTCGAGGAGGAGAAGCTGCTGTTCACCGGCGACCACCTGATGCAGGGCAGCACCGTGGTGATCAACCCGCCCGACGGCGACATGGCGGTCTACCTGCGCTCGCTCGAGAAGCTGCTGGCCGAGGACCTGGACTGGCTGGCGCCGGGCCACGGCTTCCTGATCGACGAGCCGCACGCGGTGGTGCACAAGACCATCGCCCACCGCCTCGGCCGCGAGGCCAAGGTGCTGGCCGCGCTGCAGTCGCTGGCGGCCGACGCGCCGGTCGACGAGGAGGCGCTGCTGGCCCGGGTCTACGCCGACACGCCCAAGCACCTGCACGCGGTGGCGCTGCGCTCGCTGCGCGCGCACCTGCTGAAGCTGCGCGACGACGGCCGTGCGCGCGGCGAGACGGGCGGGGCCTGGCAATCGCGGGCATGAGCCGGCCCGATTTCAGCGCCGCGCAGGCGGTGCTGCGCGCCGAGGTCGACGCCGACCGCCTGGCCGGCGTCTCGGCCGCGACGATGCGCCACGGCGAGCTGATCGACGAGTTCTGCACCGGCCTGGCCAACCGCGAACGCGGCGAGTCGCTGCGCCCCGACCACATCCACCGCGCGTTCTCGAACACCAAGCTGTTCACCACGGTGCTGGTGCTGCGACTGGCCGACGAGGGCCACTTCGGGCTCGACGACCCGCTGAAGGCCTGGCTGCCGGCCTTCGGCAGCTTGCGCGTGCTGCGCCCCGGCGCGACATCGCTCGACGACACGGTGCCGCTGGCGCGCGACATCACGATCCGCCACCTGATCACCCACCAGGCCGGCTTCAGCCACGGGGTGTTCGACCCCGGCACGCTGCTCTACGACGCCTACCATGCCCGCGGCATCCGCAGCCACCTGACGATGCTGGCCGACGAGATGGCCGCGCTGGCGACGCTGCCGCTGAACTTCCAGCCCGGCGAGGGCTGGGAATACGCGCTGGGCATCGACGTGCTGGCGCGGCTGTGCGAGATCGTCACCGGCCAGCGCTTCGGCGACGCGCTGCAGCGCCGGCTGTTCGAGCCGCTGGGCCTCGTCGACACCGGCTTCGTGCTGCGCAGCGATCAGGTGCCGCGGTTGGCGGCCCTCTACCGCGGCGACCTGGCCGACCCGATGCAGCCCGGGCTGGTCCGGCTCGACGACACACCCTGGCCCAACGCCTACCGTGAGCCGGTGGCGCGCCAGTCGGGTGCCGGCGGGCTGTTCACGACCCAGGCCGACATGCTGGCGCTGCTGCGCCAGCTGATGCCCGGCCGGCCGTCGATCCTGAAGCCCGCGACGCTGGCTTCGATGTTCGTCGACCAGGTGCCGGCCGCGCACTGCGTGCAGTTCCCGATGACCGGGCCGGTGCCCAGCCTGGGCTACGGGCTGGGCGGCGCGTTCACCCGTCGCGCGTCGGCGCTGCAGCCGGCCGCGGCCGTCGGTGAACTGCAGTGGGGCGGGCTGGCCGGCACCCACTGGTGGATCTCGCCGGCCACCGGGCTGGCCGGCGTCGTGATGGCGCAGCGCCACTTCGGCTTCTGGCACCCGTTCTGGTTCCGGTACAAGCGGCAGGTGTACGAAGCCGGCGCATGACGCCGGCGCCCCCAGCGCGGCCGTCAGGCGCCGGCCTGTATCAGCAGCTCGGTGACTTCGGCCTGGCGCGGAAACGCCGGGCCCAGCTTGGCGAGCTTGTCCAGCTCGGTGCGCGCAGCGGTCTTGTCGCCGGCCTGCAGTTGCAGCCGGGCCAGCTGCAGGCGGAACTGCGGCGAGTCGGGCGCCGCCGCGACGGCCTGGGCCTGGACCTCGATCGCGCGCGGCAACTGCTGGTCGGCAGCCAGCGTGAAGGCCAGCGTGTCCATCACTGCCGGGGACTTCGGCGCCCGCTTCAGGGCCTGCTCGGCCAGCGCCACCGCGCCGGGCTTCTTCTGCAGCGCCAGCACATAGGCCTGGTTGTTCATCGCGATCGTGTTGTCGGGTTGGCGGGCCAGCACCTCGGCGTACAGGGTCTCGGCCTCGGCGTTCCTGCCGCCGGCCATCGCCATGTCGCCCAGGTGCAGCACGAAGCCCAGGTCGTCGGGGTGGCTCTTGCGCCAGTCGGCGGCCAACTTGTCGGCTTCGGCAGTCTTCTTCGCCGCCATCAGCGCGCCATGCAGCCGCAGAGCGCTGTCGCCGGGGTTCTTGCGGGTCAGCGCCTTGCGCAGCGCGACGGCGGCAGCATCCCAGTGGCCCAGGCGCAGTTCGATGTCGCCTTCCAGGCTGTAGCCGGCGGCATCGTCGGGCCGCTGGGTCTGCACCTTGCGGGCCACCGCCAGGGCCTGGTCGGGCTTGTTCTCCATCAGCGCCAGGTTCACCTGCGCCTGCTGCACCAGCGGGGTGTCGGGCGCGATCTCGGCGGCGCGCCGCACCGCCGCGGCCATCGCCGTGGAGTTCTTCGCTGCGGCCTGGGCGTCGGCCAGCCGCAGCTGCGGCAGCGCGCTGCGCGGTGCCAGCGTCGCCAGCTTCGTGAAGCTGGAGATGGCCTCGGCCGTCCGGCCGCTGGCGAGCTGGGCGCGCCCCAGGCGGTCGAGCAGGTCGGCGTTGTCGGGCAGCGCCGTCACGCCGGCCTGTGCGGCTTCGCGTGCCGGCCCGAGCTGCCCGGAGCCCAGGTACAGGTCGATCAGCGCCAGCCGCGGTGCGGCCTGGCTCGGGTCGGCCTTGACCGCACGGGCGAGCAGCTCCGCGGTCTGCTCGGGCTTGTCGCCGTTGCGGGCGCCGATCTCGGCCAGCGCCATCATCGCGCCGGCGTTGTCGGGGTTGCGCGCGAGAATGGCCGCGAAGCGGGACCTGGCCGCCGCCGGCTGCTTGTCGGCCAGGTCCAGCGCGGCCAGCCCGGCAGCCGCCGGCAGGTAATCGGCATTCTTGGCCAGCGCGGCCTCGAAGGCCTTGCGGGCACCGGCACTGTCCTTGCGCTGCAGCGCGATGCGGCCGCGCAGCTGGTCGGGCAGCGCATCGTCGGGCAGCTTGACGGCCAGCGCGTCGACCGCCTTGGCCGCGCCGGGCAGATCGCCCTGCCGCACCAGCACGTTGATCAGCGCCAGGTCGGCGGTGCTGCCCTTGTCGGAAGCGGCGATCGCCCGCAGCTCGGCGATCGCTGCCGCGTCCCTGCCCTTGGCCAGGCTGGACAGCGCAGCGGCGGTGCGCAGCCGCGGGTCGTCGGGCCGCAGCTGGCTGGCCTTGGCCAGGCTGGCGTCCGCGGCCGCGCTGTCGCCCTTCATCATCTGCGCCCGCGCGGTGAGCGACAGCGCGTCGGGGTCGGGCGGGTTGGCGTCGACCAGCGGCCGCAGCGTGGCCAGCGCCTTGTCGGCCTGGCCGCCGCGCAGCTGCACCTGGGCCAGCTGGCGCCGCGGCGCCGGCGCCTTGGGCGCGACCTGCACCGCCTTCGCGAACAAGGCCTCGGCCTGGGCCAGCGAGCCGAGCTTCAGCTCGGCCTGGCCGGCCAGCAGCAGCAGCCGCGGGTCGTTCGGGGCGGCGCGCAGCAGCTGCTGGGTCAGCTCGCGGGTGCGCTTGTGGTCGCCCTTCTGTTCGGCCAGCAGCGCCTCGAAGTACATCGTCTGCGGATGCCGCGGCGCCACCTTCTGCAGCGCCGCCCACTGCGTGCCGGCCGCGGCCCAGTCGTTGCGGCCCAGGTGCAGCGTGATCAGCGCCACATGCGCGGCCACGCTGTCGGGCTTGGCCTTCAACGCCTGTTCGAAGGCGGCCACCGCGGGGCCGACATCGGCCGCCCGCTGGCCCGACGGCCCGCGCAGCAGCAGGTCGCCCTTCAGCAGCCAGGCGTCGGCGTTGCCACTCTGGCGGGCGAGCAGCGAGTCGACCTCCTTCAGCGCCCCTGCGGTGTCGCCCTCGGCGGCGGTCAGGCGGGCGCTCAGCAGCAGCGCGGGCAGGTGGTCGGGCGATTGGCGCAAGGCCTGGTCGACCAGGCCGCGCGCGCCGGACAGGTCGTTCTCGCCCACCATGGCGATGGCCAGCTGGACCTTCAGAGCGGAATCGGCCCGCGCATCGGGCAGGGTCACGACGCCGAACTGCTTCAGCAGCAGCGCCCCCTTGCCCTGGCTGACCAGCGAGCTGGCCAGCAGCGGCAGCACCGTCGTGGCGGGCTGGTCGCCTTCCAGCGCCCGCCGCAGTTCGACCTCCGCACCGGCCGGATCACCGGTCTCCAGCAGCACCTTGCCAAGAAGATGGCGGGCCACGGCCGAGTCCGGATTCTTCTGCAACAGGGTCTTGAGCTGCAGGCGGGCGGCTTCGAGGTCGTTCTTCGCCAGGTAGTCGCGTGTCGAGGCGATCAGCGACTGCTCGTCGGGCCCGCTGCACGCCGCCAGCACGAGCGCGGTGGCGACGACGGCCGCCCGGACGGCCAGCATCCGGCACCGCGCTACCCGTTCGTGCAGGTCACGCATCGATGTCTCCATTCAGATGTCTGCTTCGGCATCCCGCGTCCTGCGGCTGAAACCTCGACAGTATCCCTGGAGGCCGTGTGTGAACTTCGCGATCGTGCAGTCAGTCGATTGACGTGCTTCACGAACATCGAGTGCTTGTCCGGCACCGGTCCGCCGAACACTCGACCCGATCAGGGCGGCCGGTCGGCCGGGCCAGGACCGGCTCCAGACCGTCAGGGCTTCCTGCGCCGGGCTGAAGCCAGGCCGAGCAGCGCCAATCCGACCAGGGCCAGGGAGGCCGGCTCGGGGATCACCTCATCGGTGTCCTGCGCATAGACCAGGGTCTGGCCAGACGCCAGCAACGTGGCGGGATCGAAGTCCAGGGTCATCCGGTGGAACATGTCGGTCGTGTTGTTCCAGTCGTTGTACCAGTCGTAGGTCACCGTGAGGTCGCCAAGAGCGCCGCCGTTCCAGCTGCCGCCCTTGTAGACGAAGTCATAGCCCCCGGCGCCATTGCCGGGATTGGCGCCCGAGTCCGTGTCGAAACCCATGTCGGGCGTGCCACGCGCGGAGAGCACCACCTGGATCAGGCTGGTGCCGGTCCTGGCGTTGAACACCTCCCAGGTGTTGTTCTGGTCGAATGTGTCGCCACTCTGGTTGACGTAGGAGCCATCGGCAAGGTACACGCCGGGCTTTCCAGCCGCCGGAGCGGCCCAGACGCCGCTGGCCGTGCTTCCGTCGGCCCAGGTGAACTTGACCTCGATGTCTCCGACGGCCGACTCGGCGGCGCACGCAGGAGGCGACGGCGGAACCGTGTCGGCCAGGCTCTCGCCCGATGACGTGAACGCGCACATGTATTCGCTGCTGAAGGCCGGACCGTTGCGATCGTGGACGATGGTCACGCCCGCCGCCGACACGTTGCAGGAGATCAGCAGCGCTGCGAGCCCGACGCCCGGGGCGAGGGCGTTGGTCAGGCCTGTCTTCAAGTTCATGGTGTCACTCCTCGGATGTTCGTACTGCCAGCGGTCCAGCCCAGAAGGCTCGCGGCGCCCAAGCAGCTTTCGGGCCATCTGCCGCGCGCCGGCATCAGGCCTCGACAAGGTTGCGTAACCTATTGATCTTGAAGCACTTTTACCCATTGACGAGGGTCAAGAAGGGTCCGCTTCGCGACTTGGCGGGCGCCCGGCGTGAAGGTGTAAAGTTCTCCGACATCCGATTCGGCCTTGCCGGCCATGGTCCTGGCGCCGAAGGGGTCGGTTCCGCCGGTCTCTGCCCCGGCCCGCAGCGACCCTCGCCAACGCTTCGGCCGGCATCACACCCGTTGATGTCGAAAACTCACGAGCCTGCCGTCAGGCCGCCCGGCCGTCGCCGGCCAGCAGCGCCGCATTGCCGCCGGCCGCCGCGGTGTTGATCGTCAGCGTCTGCTCGGCGCAGAAGCGGTACAGGTAATGCGGCCCGCCAGCCTTCGCTCCGGTGCCCGACAGGCCCTCGCCGCCGAAGGGTTGAACGCCGACCACCGCGCCGATCATGTTGCGGTTGACGTAGACGTTGCCGATCCGTGCGCGCTCGGCGATGCGCAGCGCGCGGCTGTCGATGCGCGTCTGCACGCCCAGCGTCAGGCCGTAGCCCAGCCGGTTGATGCGGTCGACCAGCGCGTCGACCTCGCCCTGCCAGCGCACGACATGCAGCACCGGGCCGAACACCTCCTGCGTCAGGTCCTCGACCGCAGCGATCTCGAAGGCCAGCGGCGCGATGTGCGTCGCGGCGAAGCGATCGTCCATCGGCGCGCGGGCCAGCAGACTGGCCTCGCGCTGCAGCCGCTCGACATGCCGGCTCAGGGTCGCATGCGCCTGGGCGTCGATCACCGGGCCGACGTCGGTGGCCAGTTCGGCCGCGTCGCCGACCCGCAGTTCGGCCAGCGCGCCCTTCAGCATCCCGATCACGCCGTCGGCGATGCTGTCGTGCACGCACAGCAGGCGCAGCGCCGAGCAGCGCTGACCGGCCGAGCGGAACGCGCTCTGCACCACCGCGTCGATCACCTGCTCGGGCAGCGCACTCGAGTCGACGATCATCGCGTTGAGGCCGCCGGTCTCGGCGATCAGCGGCACGATCGGTCCGTCGCCGGCGGCCAGCGTGCGCTGGATGGTCTTGGCGACCTGGGTGCTGCCGGTGAAGCAGACGCCGGCCGTCGCCGGGTGGCCGACCAGCGCGGCGCCCACCGTCTCGCCCGGGCCGTGCAGCAAGGCGATCGCGTCGCGCGGCAGCCCGGCCTCGTGCAGCCACTCGACGAAGGCCGCGGCGACGCCGGGCGTCTGCTCGGCCGGCTTGGCGGCGACCACGTTGCCGGCGACCAGCGCCGCGACCACCTGGCCGGCGAAGATCGCCAGCGGGAAGTTCCACGGCGAGATACAGACGAAGACACCGCGGCCGTGCAGGCGCAGCTCGTTGCTCTCGCCGGTCGGGCCGGGCAGCGTGACGGGTACCAGCTTCTCGGCCGCCTGCTGCGCGTAGTAGCGGCAGAAGTCGACCGCCTCGCGCACCTCGGCGACGCAGTCGCCCAGGGTCTTGCCGGCTTCCTTCACCAGCAGGCCGCAGCAGTCGGCCAGCCGGGCCTCGAGCAGGTCGCCGGCGCGCGCGACGATCGCCGCGCGTTCGGCCACCGGCCGGGCACTCCAGCCCTCGAAGCCGGTGGCCAGCCGGGTCATCGCCGCGGCCACCTCCCCGGCACCGGCCAGTGGCACCGCGGGGACGCTGGCGCGCGCGATCGCCGCCAGCAGCGGCGCGCGCTGCTCGGGCACCGCCAGGTCGACCCCGCGGCTGTTGGCCCGCACTGCGCCGTACAGCGCGGCCGGTGCCGGCTGGCCGGGCGCCACGGCCGGGGTCAGCGGCGAGCGCAGCAGTTCGGCGGCCGGCACCCTGGCGTCGGCCAGCTGGTGCACGAACGACGAGTTGGCGCCGTTCTCCAGCAGCCGGCGCACCAGGTAGGCCAGCAGGTCGCGGTGCTCGCCGACCGGCGCATAGATGCGCAGCGCGACCTCGGGCCGCGCGGCCAGCAGCTCGCGGTAGATGCCCTCGCCCATGCCGTGCAGCCGCTGCAACTCGAAGCGCACCCCGGGCTGCCGGTCGGCCATCTGCAGGATCGCCGCGATGGTGCCGGCGTTGTGGGTCGCGAACTGCGGCAGGATCACCTGATGGTGGCCGATCAGCGCGCTGGCGCAGGCCAGGTAGCCGATGTCGGTGTGGTGCTTGTGGGTGAACACCGGGTAGCCGTCCAGCCCCAGCTCCTGCGCGCGCTTGATCTCGCCGTCCCAGTAGGCGCCCTTGACCAGCCGCACCATCAGCCGCAAGCCCCGGCCGCGGCCGACCGCGGCCACCGCGGCGATGGTCTCGCGGGCGCGGGTCTGGTAGCTCTGCACCGCGAGGCCGAGGCCGGTCCAGGCCGGTGCGTGGGCGGCGACGTGGTCGGCCAGCCGCTCGAACACCGCCAGCGACAGCTCGAGCCGGTCGCTCTCCTCGGCGTCGATCGTCAGGTTGACGTCGGCGGCGGCGGCCAGGTCGATCAGCCGCACGATGCGCGGCAGCAGCTCGGCCATCACCCGGTCGATCTGCGATTCCTCGTAGCGCGGGTGCAGGGCCGACAGCTTGATCGACAGCCCGTCGCGCTCGGCCGGGCCGCTGCCCTGCGCCGCCGCCGCGATCGCCCGCAGCGCCGCCTCGTAGGCCGCGGCGTAGCGCAGCGCATCGGCATCGGTGCGCGCGCCTTCGCCGAGCATGTCGAACGAGAAGCGCAGCTGCGGCTGCTCGCGCCGCGCGCTGCGCGCCTCGGCCAGCGCCTCGTCGATGTGGCGGCCGAGCACGAACTGCCGGCCGAGCAGGCCGATCGCGCGCACCGTCGCGGCCACCACGGTCTGCGCGCCGAGGCGGTCGATCAGGCCGGGCTGCGTGCCCTGCGACGGCAGCAGCCGCTTGGCCAGCCCCAGCGCGCTGGCCGAGAGGCTGGCCAGCAGCTTGTGCTGCGAGCCGCTGGCCGCAGCGGCGGAGAAGTCGGCGCGGCCGAGCTGGTCGGCGGTCAGCGCGATCGCGGTCTGGGCATCGGGCACGCGCAGCAGCGCCTCGGCCAGCCGCATCAGCGCCAGGCCCTCGGCGCTGGAGATCGGGTATTCGCGCAGCAGCGACTCCATCGCCCAGAACGGTGCCGGCCTGTCGCGCACCGCCTGCACCCAGGGGCTGGCGGTGGCGATCACCGCGGCCCAGTCCAGGCTGTCGGCGAGATCGGCGCCGTGCAGGCTGGCCAGCAGGCCCTGCAGCACCGCGGCCTCGTCGCGGCAGGGGGCGGGCAGGCGCGAGACGGTGGGCGCTGTCGTGAGGTCTGGCATCGTGGGCTCCGGCGGGCTTGGGCAGGGAGGTCGCCAGCTTAGTTCGTTCCGTGCCGTGAATTTCGGTCGATCGACGCCTTGTCGGCCGAACAAGATTCGGCGCCCTGCCGGGCGCCGTTCAGCCGTTCCGGGCCGCCATCCAGGTGGCCAGCATCGCCTGCAACTGCTCCAGCGTGAACGGCTTGGCCAGGTGGCCGTCCATCCCGGCGGCAAAGCAGCGCTCGACATCGGCGCTCGAGGCGTTGGCGGTCAGCGCGATCACCGGCAGGCGGGTGCGTTGCTGCTCGCGCTCGAGTTCGCGCAGCTGCCGGGTCGCCTGGTAGCCGTTCATCACCGGCATCTGGCAGTCCATCAGCACCGCCTTCAGGTCGGGGGCGGGGGGCCGGGCCAGCAGCGCGATCGCCTGCGCGCCGTCGTCGGCCGTGAGCACCGTCAGGCCCAGCGACTGCAGCATCGCCGAGCCGATCAGGCGGTTGACCTCGTTGTCCTCGACCAGCAGCACCTGGCCGGCCATCGCCGCCTCCGGGACCGTCGGCGCGGCCGGCGGCGGCGGGCGTGGTGCCGGCGCGCGCGGCAGCGGCAGCGTGAAGCCGAAGCGGCTGCCCAGGCCCGGCGCGCTGTGCAGACCCAGCTCGCCGCCCAGGCTGCACACCAGCTGCCGGCTGATCGCCAGCCCCAGGCCGGTGCCGCCGGCGGGGCGCTGCCCCGGCGCCTCGACCTGCGAGAACGGCTCGAAGACCAGCTCGTGCTGCGCCGCCGCGATGCCCGGTCCGGTGTCGCTGACCTCGAAGCGCACGCCGTCGCCGTCGGCCGGCGCCAGCCGCAGCACGATCTCGCCCCGTTCGGTGAACTTGATCGCGTTGCCGACCAGGTTCAGCAGCACCTGGCGCAGGCGCAGCGCATCGCCCAGCCGCCAGCCGGCCAGCGCCGGATCGGCCTGCACGCGCAGCACCAGCTGCTTGCGCTGGGCCGCCGCGGCGAACAGCGTGGCCACCGACTGCGCGATCGCGATCAACTCGATCGGCTCGTGCCGCAGCTGCAGCGCGCCGGCGCCGAGCTTGGCGAAGTCCAGCACCTCGTTGAGCACCGCCATCAGGGCCTCGCCCGAGGTCGCCGCGACCTCCAGGTAGCGGCTCTGGCGCTCGTCCAGCGGTGTCATCGACAGCAGCTCCAGCGCGCCGAGCATGCCGTTCATCGGCGTGCGGATCTCGTGGCTCATGCTGGAGAGGAACTGCTCCTTCGCCCGGGCGGCGGCCAGCGCCTCGTCGCGGGCGATCTCCAGCTCGCGGGTGCGCTCGGACACCCGGTCTTCCAGGCCGGCGTTCAGCGCCGCCAGGCTGGCCTGGGCACGGGCCTGGTCCTGCCGGCCCTGCTCGATGCGGGCCATCATGTCGCGCAGGGCCTGCGCGAGCAGGCCGATGTCGTCGCCCTGGCCGCCGGCGCCGGCCAGCCTTTGCCCGATGTCGGCCGACAGCGCCGGCGCCGCGGCGAAGCCGGTCGCCGCCTGCTGCAGCGTGTGCAGACGGCGCGCCTGCGATCGCACCCAGCGGCCCAGCACCCACCAGCCGGCGAGCACGAAGGCCAGCGCGCCGCCGGCGGCCAGGCCGAGCAGCTGCGGACCCGACAGCGGCGAGACGAACGGCCGGTGCACCTGCAGCTGCGGCGCCTCGGGCCGGTCGTCCCAGGCCAGCGTGGTCACCGAGCCCGCCTGCGCGTGCGGCTCGGACGCCGACTCGGCCGCCCCCGACACCGCCAGTGCCGTGCCGCCGCGCAGCAGCACCAGCCGGGCGTTCGGGTAGACCATGCGGCTCAGCAGCGCGTTGTCGATCGGGAAGTACAGCAGCAGGCGGTGGTCCTCGCCGGCGTCACGCACCGTCCCGCTGACGGTGCGGTAGACGGTGTGGTCCGGTTCGCTGAAGACCCAGCCCAGCCCGCGCGCGTCGGTGGCCGCGGGCAGCGGCGGCAGGTCCTGCGAGCGGGTGCCATGGCCGAAGCGCAGCCGCCCGGCGCCGTCGACGATCAGCACGTGGGTGAAGTCCTGCTGGTCGGTGAGGGTCAGCAGCAGCGTGCGCAGTCGGGCGTCGCGCAGCGCGGGCGTGGCGTCGCCGGCGCCGGCCTGCCACAGTTCGATCAGCTGGCGCAGCGCGAAGGCGTTCAGCCGCCAGCCCTCGTCCAGGTTGTGAATGCGCGACGAGAAGTAGGCACGGGCGTCGAGCAGCTGCTGCTGGCGCGCGTTGTCGATCACCACCCGCGCGGCCAGCGCGAAACAGGCCATCACCACGCCCAGGATCACCAGCAGGATGGCCAGCAGCCGCAGCGTCAGCGACACGCCGGCCGCGCGCATGCCGGCGCTCACGGCTTGCGTCCGGCCCAGCGGTCGACCACCATGCTCGACACCCGGTAGGCCACGGCATCCGGCGAGGCCCCGGCGCTCTCGCGGAAGAAGGTCTCGGTCTGTTCGAGCTGGGCCGCCGAGAAGCGGCCGTCGGGGCTGTACTGCTGCGGGTACATCGCCAGCATCGCGCCGATCGCCGCGGCGTCGGCGCCGGACAGTCCCAGCGCCTCGACCACCGCCTGCGGGGGGTTCGCCAGCCGCCAGGCCAGCGTGCGCTGCATCACCCGCACCAGACGCTGCGCGAGCTCGGGCTGCGCCTCGACCCGGCTGCGCGGGGCGATCAGCGTGCCGCGCAGGAAGCCCACCCCCGGCAGCGTGCGCGGGTCGGACGGGTGGCCGATGCGAAACAGCGGGTAGGCCAGTCCCTCCTGCTCGAGCCGCAGGCCGAACGGCTCCTCCGACACCGTGGCGTCGACCAGCCGCGCGCGCAGCGCGCTGGACTGCGTCTCCCACGACTGGCCGGCGGCGACGAATCGCACCGACTCCGGCGGCACCTGGTGCTGGCGCAGCACCAGCACCAGGAACTGCTGGCCGGTGGTTGCCGTGGTCAGCGAGTTGCTGTGCACGCCGAGCACCCGGCCGCGCAGGTCCTCGATGCGCCGCACCACCGGCTTGAGGTCGCTGCGCACCATCACCGACAGCAGCGTGCGGTCCTCGATCGCCGCCAGCGCGACCAGCTTCGGGCCGGCCAGGTTCTCGTGCATCGCCGCCGGCAGGCCGAAGACGGCGCAGCTCGCGTTGCCGTTGTTCAGTTCGCGGATCGCCACGCCGCCGCCGGAGACGAACTTCAGCCGCAGCGCGATGCCCTCGGCGCGGTCGGCGCCCGTCTTCACCGCCAGTTCGGGGATCAGCGACACCGCGCTGGCCGGTCCCGGCGTCGCCAGCACGACATCGATCGGCGCCTGGGCGCGCGCCGACCGCGGCGCGGCCAGCGCCAGGCCCAGCGCCAAGCTGCACTGCAGCAGGTCTCGACGTCGGCCTCCGGACTCGACTGGGCGCATGACCGCTCCTGGATGTCGCAAGGATTTTATCGGATCGTCGGTCTGTCGCATTGCCGCCACCGATTGACAATGGTCAAGAACGTCGCCCCGGGTCTTCCGGGACAATCACCGGTTTGCCACTGCCCGGGCCCGTTCAGGCCTTGCCGATGCCGATGACCACCGCCATGCCTTACCCCGATTACGCGGGCGCGCTGTCGGTGGTGGTGCCGGTGCGCAACGAGGCCGAGAACGTGCTGCCGCTGATCGAGGAGATCCACGCGGCGCTGGAAGGCCACGCCGACTTCGAAGTGATCTACGTCGACGACGGCAGCACCGACGACACGCCGCAGCGCCTGGCCGAGGCCGGCCGGCGGTTTCCGCGGCTGCGCGTGCTGCGCCATGCGCGCTCCTGCGGCCAGAGCACCGCGATCGCCACCGCGGTGCGCGCGGCGCGCCATCCCTGGATCGCCACGCTCGACGGCGACGGCCAGAACGACCCGGCCGACATCCCGCTGCTGCTCGATCGCGTGCGCGCCGGCCAGCGCAGCCCGGGGCTGGCGCTGGTGGCCGGCTGGCGCACCCGGCGGCAGGACACGATCGTGCGCAAGATCTCGTCGCGGGTGGCCAACCGGGTGCGCGGCGGCCTGCTCGGCGACCGCACGCCCGACACCGGCTGCGGCCTGAAGGTGTTCCCGCGCGACCTGTTCCTGCGCCTGCCGTTCTTCGACCACCTGCACCGCTTCCTGCCGGCGCTGGTGCTGCGCGAGGGCCAGCAGGTGGTGTCGGTGCCGGTGCGGCACCGCGAGCGCGTGGCCGGGCAGTCCAAGTACGGCATCGGCAACCGGCTGTGGGTCGGCATCGTCGACCTGATGGGCGTGATGTGGCTGAACCGCCGGATGAAGCGGCCCGAGATCGAGACGACATGAACCTGCATGCGATCAGCCTGCCCGAGTGGCTGGTGCTGGTGGTGGGCTTCGGCGGCCAGGCACTGTTCTCTGCGCGCTTCCTGGTGCAGTGGGTGGCCAGCGAGCGCGCCAAGCGCTCGGTGGTGCCCGAGCTCTTCTGGTACCTGTCGGTGGCCGGCGGCCTGACGCTGCTGATCTACGCGATCTACCGCGAGGACCCGGTGTTCATGCTCGGCCAGGCCAGCGGCCTGGCGATCTATGCCCGCAACCTGTGGCTGATCCATCGCGAGAAGCGCAGCGCTGCCGCGGTGGTGGCCGACGAGCGATGAACCGCCGCGACGCGCGGCTGGACGCGACGTGGCTGCTGGCGCTGCTGCTGCTGCTGGCCGCGGCCGGGCTGGCGCGGCCGCTGCTGCCGATCGACGAGACCCGCTATGCGGCGGTGGCCTGGGAGATGTGGGCGCGCGGCGACGCGCTGCTGCCGGTGCTCAACGGCCAGCCCTACCACCACAAGCCGCCGCTGCTGTTCTGGCTGATCCAGGCCGGCTGGGCGGTGTTCGGCGTGCAGTCCTGGTGGCTGCGGCTGCTGCCGCCGCTGTTTGCCGCCGGCACGCTGGGGCTCGCGGTGCTGCTGGCGCGCGAGCTGTGGCCGCAGCGGCCCGAGGTCGCGCGGATCGCGCCGTTCGTGCTGCTGGCCAGCCTGCTGTTCGGCTACTTCGCCACCGCGCTGATGTTCGACATGCTGCTGAGCTTCTTCGTCGCGCTCGGCCTGCTGGGCCTGGCGCGGGCCTGGCGCCGCGGCGATGCCGGCGGCCGGCCGGCCGGCTTCGTGCTGCTGGGCCTGGGGCTGGGCGGCGCGCTGTTCTCGAAGGGCCCGGTCGGCCTGCTGCACCTGCTGCCGGCGGCGCTGTTCGCGCCGCTGTGGATGGTCGAGCAGCGCCCGCCCTGGCGGCGCTGGTACGCCGGCGTCGTTGCGGCGGTGCTCGGCGGCGCGGCGATGATCCTGGCCTGGGCGATCCCGGCCGGCTTCGCCGGCGGCGAGGCCTACCGCGCGGCGATCTTCTGGGGCCAGACCGCGAACCGCATGGTCGAGAGCTTCGCCCACCGCGCCCCGGGCTGGTTCTACCTCGTCGCGCTGCCGTGGATGCTGGCGCCCTGGCTGCTGTGGCCGCGCTGGTGGCGCGGCCTGCGCCAGGGCATGCTGGCCGACAGCGGGCTGCGGCTGGCGCTGGGCAGCGCGCTGTTCTGTCTGGTGTTCTTCTCGTTCGTCAGCGGCAAGCGCTGGCAGTACCTGCTGCCCGAGTTCACGCTGTTCGCGCTGGTCGTCGCCCGCGCGCTGGCCGGCCGCGGCGACGAGGCCGCGCGGCCGCCGGGCCGCTGGTCGCTGCTGCTGCCGGCGCTGACGCTGGCCGGTGTCGGCGTGGTGGTGCTGGTCGCCGCGCCGCGGCTGGCCGCGCGGCTGGACCTGGCCGAGGACGCCCGGGCGCTCGTGCTGGGCGGCGCGCTGGCCTTGGCCTGCGGCGCCGCGCTGCTGCTGCGCCGACCGGCGGCGGCGCTGGTCGACGTGCGCCGCGTCGCCACCGCCGCGGTGATCGCCGTCGCCGGACTGATGGTCGCGGTGGACGTCGCGATGCGCGAGCCCTATGACCTGGCCGAGGTCGGCGACCGGCTGTCACAGCTCGAGCAGGCCGGTCGCCCGCTGGCCATCGGCGACGCCTACCACGGCCAGTGGACGCTGGCCGGCCGGCTGCGCCGGCCGCTGGTCACGCTGCCACCGGATGGCGTCGCGCCCTGGCTGGCGGCGCATCCCGACGGCCGCGCGCTGTTCGTCTACCGCGACGCGTCGGAACTGCCGGCCGCCGCCCGCGTCGAGTACCGCCGGCGCTACCGCGGCGGCTGGATCGCGATCCTGGCGGCGCCGGGCTGACTCACACCGGCCGGCGCGGCAGCGCGGCGGCCTGTTCGCCGACATCCCACAGCAGCGCCGCGGTCATCGCCAGCCCCTGGCGCATCAGCGCCGGCAGCACATGCTCGTTCGGCGCGTGCTGGCTGCAGGCCGGGTAGCTGTGCGGCACCCAGACGGTGGGCAGCCCCAGGATGTCGGCGAACACGTCGTTGGGCAGGCTGCCGCCCAGGTTGGGCAGCAGCGCAGGCTTCAGGCCGGTGCTGGCCTCGAGCGAGGCCATCGCCAGCCGCACCCAGGCGTTGTCGGGGTCGAGCCGGGTCGCGGCCATCATCACCGGCTCGCTGACCTCGATGTCGCCGAAGCCCTCGGCGTCGAGGTGGGCGACCACGAATTCGCGCAGCCGCTGCGCCGCGGTGCCGACGACGAAGCGCAGCTGCAGCGTCGCCCGCGCCGCCGGCGGGATCGCGTTGACCGGCTGCGCCGGATGGCCGCAGCCGAAGGCCAGCACCTCCAGCGCGTTCCAGCCGAACACCCGCTCGGGCGGACTCAAGCCCGGCTCGCCCCAGTCGAGGTCGACCGCCGGGTCGCCCGCGCTGCCGCCGACCGTGATGTCGGCCAGCGCCGAGCGCACCGCGGCCGGCAGCGGCGGCGGCCGCAGCCCCTGGACCCGGATCACGCCGCGGCCGTCGACCAGGCTGGCGATGGCACTGGCCAGCACCGTGCCCGGGTTGCGCAGCAGGCCGCCCCAGTTGCCGGAGTGATGGCCGCCCTCGCGGCAGTTCAGCGCCAGGTCGAAGTTGGCGACGCCGCGCGAGCCCAGGAACACGGTCGGCCGGTCGGCGCGCAGGCGCGGGCCGTCGCTGGCGATCAGCACGTCGGCGGCCAGCCGATCGCCTTCGGCGGCGCAGAACCCGGCCAGCCCCGGCGAGCCCGTCTCCTCGCCCATCTCGACCAGCCACTTCGCGTTGAAGCCGAGCCGGCCGCCGCGCGCGCCGATCACCGCCGCCAACGCCGCCAGGTTGATGCTGTGCTGGGCCTTGTTGTCGGCGGCGCCGCGGCCGTACCAGCGGTCTGCGGCTTCGGTCAGCGTCCACGGGTCCCGGCCCGCGGCCCACTGGCCCTCGTGGCCGCGCACCACGTCGCCGTGGCCGTAGAACAGCACGGTCGGCAGGGCCGGGTCCTCGAGGCGCTGTGCGGTGAGCAGCGGCGGGGCGCCGGCCACCGGGTTGGCGTGGATCGTCGACGTGAAGCCCAGCGCGGCGAGCGCCGGGGCGATCTGCGCGGCCAGGTAGTCCTGCAGCGCCGCCGCGCTCGCGCTGTTCTGGCTCTCGGTGCGGCAGGCCACGCGCTGGGCCAGCGTGCGGAAGAAGGCGCCCGAGTCGAACTGCGCTTCGGCCTGGGCGATCGCGGCGGCGCGGGACACGGC
This sequence comes from Burkholderiaceae bacterium, assembly GCA_016790515.1. Classification (GTDB taxonomy): domain Bacteria; phylum Pseudomonadota; class Gammaproteobacteria; order Burkholderiales; family Burkholderiaceae_C; genus Pseudaquabacterium. Next base: position 36,882 of record JAEUOY010000032.1, read on the forward strand.
TCGGACCTTCAGGCGGACCTGGCGACCAGTGCGAAATGCTCGACCGACGGCGGCGCGGCGAAGAACGGCCCGATGATCGCGCGCCACTGTGCGAACAGCGGCCCCTGGCGGAAGCCGACGGTGTGGTCCTCCAGCGTGGCCCAGACGATCTGCAGCACGTAGCGCTCGGGGCTCTCGATGCCGCGGGTCACGCTGTAGCCCTGCATGCCCCGGGCGTGGACGGCGACGGTGGCCAGCGCATGCTGGATCGCCTCCTCGAACGCGGCGTTCTGGCCGGGCTGGATGCGGATGTCGGCAATCTCGAGAATCATGGCGGGCTCCGATGCTTGGGCAGCGCAGTTTAGGCTCCGCTACAGTGGCGCGGCAGCGCCCGCTGCTGTCGCCGAGGTGCCCCATGGCCCGACCTGCCGAGCTGCTGATCATCGATGCGCAGAACGATTTCTGCGACCTGCCCGAGGCCTGGTGCCCGATCGATCCGCTGACCGGTACGCGCCTCGCGCCGGCGCTGCCGGTGCCCGGCGCCCATGCCGACCTGCTGCGGCTGGCCGGCTTCATCGGCGGCGCCGCGGCGCTGATCGACGGCATCACCGTCACGCTCGATTCGCACCACCGCCACGACATCGCGCACCCGGGCTACTGGCGCACCGGCGACGGCGCCGCGGTGGCGCCGTTCACGACCATCACCGCGCCGCAGCTGCGCGCCGGGGCCTTCCGCCCGGCGCTGGCCGCCGAGCAGGAGCGCAGCCAGCGCTACCTGGACGCGCTGGAGGCCGCCGGCCGCTACACGCTGATGTGCTGGCCGGTGCACTGCCAGCTCGGCAGCTGGGGCCATGGCCTGCATGCGGCGGTGCTTTCTGCCTGCAACGCCTGGGAGGATGCCCGCCATTCGCCGGTGCGGGTGGTCGGGAAGGGCAGCTTCCCGTGGTCGGAGCACTACAGCGCGCTGATGGCCGAGGTGCCCGATCCGGCCGACCCCGGCACCGCGCTGAACCGGCCACTGCTCGATCGGCTGGACCGCGCCGCCACGATCCTGATCGCCGGCGAGGCCAGCAGCCACTGCGTGAAGGCCACCGTCGAGCACCTGGTCGAGTACCTGCCGTCGGGCCGCCTCGGGCGGCTGTGGCTGCTGACCGACTGCATGAGCCCGGTGGCCGGCTTCGAGCCGCAGGCCGCCGCCTTCATCGACGCGATGCGCGGGCGGGGCCTGCCGACGCTGACCCACGGCCAAGCCGCCGCGCGGCTGCGCCAGGAGGCGGGATGAGCGGCGGCTTCGACGACGGCTTCCCGGCCGGCCTGCCGGCGCAGATCGACGGCCCCGCGGCCTGGGTCGGCCCCGAGCTGCAGCGCGCCGGCGGCTGGCTGCAGCCGCTGTCGCAGGCCGAGCTGGGCGAGCTCGAGGCCGCCGCTGCGCCCTGGCTGGCCCGCGCCGAGACCGACACCGCCGCGCTGAATTCGCTGACGCCGGCGGGCTTCGCGCTGCCGAGCCTGGCCCCGCGGCTGGCCGCGCTGCGCGCCGATCTGCTGCGCGGCCCCGGCTTCGCGGTGCTGCGCGGCCTGCCGGTGCGGCGCTGGGGCCGGCGCCTGGCGGCGGTGGCGTTCTACGGCCTCGGCGCGCACCTCGGCAATGCACGGCCGCAAAACGCCCAGGGCCACCTGCTGGGCCACGTGCGCGACGTCGGGCTGCGGGTGGATGACCCGAACGTGCGCATCTACCAGACCCACGAGCGGCAGACCTTCCACACCGATTCCTGCGACATCGTCGGCCTGCTGTGCCTGCAGAACGCACGCTCGGGCGGGCTGTCGGCGCTGGTCTCGTCGGTGACGATCTACAACCGGCTGCGCGCGCTGCGCCCCGAGCTGGCGCGCGCGCTGTTCCAGCCGCTGGCCACCGACCGCCGCGGCGAGGTGCCGCCGGGCGCGAAGCCGTACTTCGAGATCCCCGTCTTCAACTGGCACCAGGGCGCGTTCGCCGCGATCTACCAGCGCCAGTACGTGAACTCGGCCCAGCGCTTTGCCGACGCGCCGCGGCTGGGCGCGCTGCAGCTCGAGGCACTGGACGCGCTCGACGCGCTGGCCGAAGACCCGGCGCTGCACCTGATGATGGCGCTGCAGCCCGGCGACCTGCAGTTCGTGCACAACCATGGCCTGCTGCACGACCGCACCGCGTTCGACGACTGGCCCGAGCCGGCGCGCCGGCGCTACCTGCTGCGGCTGTGGCTGGCGCCCGAGGACGCCCAGCCGCTGCCGCCGGTCTACGCCCAGCGCTACGGCAACGTGGTGCCCGGCCGGCGCGGCGGCGTGGCGCTGCCGGGCATCGCCGGGGTGATGCCGCTGCCCGAAGCGGCCTGAACGGGCCTGGTCAGACCGGCGCGGGCGGTGCCTGCTGCGCCTGGCGTGCCGGCTCGACCATCTCGACCTGCACCGGCCCGGCCAGGTCCAGGTGCACGTCGCGCTGCGGGAAGGCGATCGCGATGCCGGCCTCGCGCAGCGCCTGCTCGATCGCGAAGCGCAGGTCGCTGTCGACCGTCGGCCCGCCGCGATCACCGCCCAGCCGGGTCCAGTACAGCAGCCGCAGCACCAGCGCGTCGCTGCCGAAGTCGTGCAGCAACACCTCGGGCGCCGGCACCTGCAGGATCGAGTGGTGCTCGCTGGCGCAGCGGGCCACCAGCTCGGCGGCGCGGCGCACGTCGCAGCCGTAGGCCACGCCGACGCTGACGATGCGGCGCACGCTGGGGCCGCCGCCGCTCCAGTTGCTGATCTGGTTCTCCAGCAGCTGCGAGTTCGGCACGATCGCGTCGATGCCGTCGAAGCCGCGCACCGTGCTCGCGCGGAAGTCCACCGCCACGACGGTGCCCGACATGCCGCCGACGGTGACGACGTCGCCGACATGGATCTTGCGTTCGAGCAGGATGATCACGCCGCTGATCAGGTTCTTGATGATGTTCTGGGTGCCGAAGCCCACGCCGATGGCCAGCGCGCCGCCGAGGAAGGCGAACGCGGTCAGCGGGATGCGCGCGAGCCGCAGCACCACCAGCACCACCGCGATCATCAGGATCGAGCTGATCCAGCGCCGCAGCACGCGCGCGAACTGCGCCGACACCTTCAGCCGCCGCTCCAGCTGGTGGGCCAGCAGCCGCGCCAGCGCGCCGGCCAGCACGTAGCCGAGCGCCAGCATCACCAGCAGCCCGATGCTCTTGCCCACCGTCACGCCATAGTCGAGCGTGACCCGCTGGCCGTCGACCACGGTCGTCTCGGTCGCGCTGAAAAGCTCCTTCTGCCACAGCGCACGCAGGCCGTCGCCGATCGCCGACAGCGTCCGGTCGGGCCAGTCCTGCTCGGTGGCCGGCCCGTCGATCAGCGCGACGTCGTCGCGCGTCCGGCCGAGCAGCACCACCGAGCGCCGCAGCGCTTCCTCGAGCCGCAGCAGCGCGGCCATCTGTCCCTGCAGCGCGTCCGGCAGACGCTGCGCGGCGCCGGGCTCGGCCGCCGCTGTGCGCAGCTCGATGCGCAGCAGCGCCTGGCGATCGGCCACGCTGCGCTGTTCGGCCGCAAGCTGGTCGAGCGCCCCCTTCACCGACGGCGCCAGCGCGCGCCGTGCATCGGCCGGCGGGTTCGGCTGCAGCAGATCGTGGCGGCTGCGCCAGAGCGTGGCCTGCCGCCGCAGCAGCGTCTGCAGCTCGCGCAGCGCGGTCACGGTGCCCTGCAGCGCCTCGATCTCGCGCCGGCGATCGGCGCCCTGGTCGTTGCCGGCGGCCGAGCGGCGGGCGATGCGCTCCTCGAGCCGGGTGCGCTCGGTGGCGATCGTCCGGTGCTCGGCCTCCAGCGCCTCGAGCTCGAGCTTCAGTGCCGCAGCGTCCAGCGACTGCCGGGCCCGCACCCGCTGCACCTCGCGCGCCAGCTGGGCGGTCGGCTCGTCGAGCGCGGCCAGGCGCGCCTGCGCGCGCTGGCGCGCCCGATCGGCCTCCAGCACTTCCAGCCCGGCAATCTGCGCGCGCATCGAGGCCAGTTCGGTCTGGGCCTCCCGCAGCACCGGGTCGTCGCCGCCGAGCGGCCGGCTGGCCCTGTCGCGCTGCAGGTTGAGCGCCGCATCGGCATTGCCGCGGGCCTCGATGGCGGCGCGCAGGTCGGCCTCGAGCGAGCCCAGGCTGCTGCGCAGCGCACTGCCCTGGGCCCGCAGGTCGTCGAGCTGGTCGCGCAGCGCATCGACCTCCTTCACGCTGTAGGGGCCGGGCCCGTCGAGCCGCGGCGGCGGCGCCGGTGCGGCGACGGCATGCGGGGCGTCGGCCGCGGTCTCCTGCGCCGCCTCGAGCTGGGCGGTCATCAGCGCCAGCCGGCGGGTCGAGGCCAGCTGCCGATCGGCCAGCAGCGGACCGCTGCCGGCGGGCAGGGCCATCAGCCGATCATGGGCCTCGCGCGCCTGGGCCAGCCGCAGGCGCCAGTCGTCGATCGACAGGGTGGCCGGTGCCGAGGCCGGCGCCGCCCGCGACGCCAGCGCGCCCGGCAGTTCGATGGCCGTCGACTGCAGCACGACGGCCGAAAGGCTCAACAGCGCCGCGGCGCGGCAAAGCCAGCGGCGCACGGCGCGGCGCCGCGGGCGGCCGAAAGGCGGGTTCAACATCCGGTCTCCAGGGGGCGGGCCGGCTTCGTGGGCCGGATCGCCAAACCTCGAAGTATCGCCGGCGGCACCGGCGGACCCGGCGCCCCGGCGCCCGGTAACGCTCAGGCCGCGGCCCGCGCGCCCCCGGCGCGCCACTGTGCCATCAGCCGGTCCCACTTCGGCCGCACCGCGGCCAGGTGGCGGGCCTTGACCGGGCCGTAGCCGCGGATCTCCTCGGGCAGGCGGGCGACTTCGACCGCCGCGGCCAGGTTGCCGGCACTCAGCCCGGCCAGCAACTCGCCGATGCAGGCCTTGTACTCGTCGATCAGCGCGCGCTCGGTGCGGCGTTCCTCGGTCTTGCCGAAGATGTCGAGCGCGGTGCCGCGCAGCCCCTTCAGCCTGACCAGCACGCCGAAGGCGCTGCGCATCCACGGCCCGAAGGCCTGCTTGAGCGGCCGGCCCTGGGCATCGACCTTGCCGAGGATCGGCGGCGCGAGGTGGTGCACCAGCTTGTAGTCACCCTCGAACATCTCGGCGATCCTGGCGGTGAACGCCGGGTCGGAGTGCAGCCGCGCGACCTCGTACTCGTCCTTGTAGGCCATCAGCTTGAACAGGTACCTGGCCACGGCCTCGGTCAGGCGGGTGCTGTTCAGCGGGCTCTCGGCCTGCTGCACGCGGGCGACGAAGTCGGCGTACTGCTTCGCGTAGGCGGCGTCCTGGTAGCCGGTCAGGAAGTCGACCCGTTTGGCGATCATCTCGGCCAGCGAGGGCTTCTTGACGAACTGGATCACCTGCGCTGCCTTGAACAGCGCCTGCACCGCGGCCAGGTCGTGGGCGCAGCGCCGGCCCCATTCGAACGCCGCCTTGTTGTTGTCGACCTGGGTGCCGTTCAGCTCGAAGGCGCGCATCAGCGCCGCGTGGCCCAGCGGCACCTGGCCCTTCTGCCACGCATAGCCCAGCAGCAGCGGGTTGGTGTAGAGGCTGTCGCCGAGCAGCTGCACCGCGACCTGCTCGGCGTCGAACAGGCCCAGCCGGTCGCGGCCGACGGCGGCGGCCAGCGCCGTCTCGCAGCCGGCGGTGGGCGCCTGCCAGTCGGGGTTGGCGACGAAGGCAGCGGTCGGCGTCGCGTGGTTGTTCATCGCGACGAAGGTGGTGCCCTCGCGCATCAGGCTCAGTGTGGCCTTGCCGGCGGCGACGATGCCGTCGCAGGCGATCACCAGGTCGGCCTTGGCGGTGTCGACCTTGGTGGTGTGGATCGCCTCGGGCGTCGCGGCGATCTGCACATGGCTCCAGGTCGCGCCGCCCTTCTGCGCCAGCCCGGCCGAGTCCTGCGTGACGACGCCCTTGCCCTCGAGGTGCGCGGCCATGCCCAGCAGCGAGCCGATCGTGATCACCCCGGTGCCGCCGACGCCGGCGACGACGATGCCCCAGGCGCGGTCGCGCCCCTGGTCGTCCACCGGCTCGGGAATCGCCGGCGCGGGGATCGCCGGCAGCGTGAACGGGTCGGGCCGGGCCTCCTTCTTCGGCTTCTTCAGCTGCCCGCCCTCGACGGTGACGAAGCTGGGGCAGAAGCCCTTGGTGCAGGAATAGTCCTTGTTGCAGGTGTTCTGGTTGATGCGGCGCTTGCGGCCGAACTCGGTCTCCACCGGCTCGACGCTCAGGCAGTTGCTCTGCACGCTGCAGTCGCCGCAGCCTTCGCAGACCAGCTCGTTGATCACCACCCGCCTGGCCGGGTCGGCCAGCTTGCCGCGCTTGCGGCGGCGCCGCTTCTCGGTCGCGCAGGTCTGGTCGTAGATCAGGATCGTGCAGCCGGGCAGCTCGCGCAGCTCGCGCTGCACCTGGTCGAGCTCGTCACGGTGGCGGACCGTCGTGCCGGGCGCCAAGTTCAGCGACACCTTGTACTTGTCCGGCTCGTCGGTGACGATGACGATCTTCTTCGCGCCCTCGGCCTCCATCGCGCGGGTGATCTGCGGCACCGTCAGCGTGCCGTCGATCGGCTGGCCGCCGGTCATCGCGACCGCGTCGTTGTAGAGGATCTTGTAGGTGATGTTGACGCCCGAGGCGATGCTCTGGCGCACCGCCAGCGAGCCCGAGTGGTAGTAGGTGCCGTCGCCGAGGTTGGCGAACATGTGCGGGCGCTTGCTGAAATGCGCCTGGCCGACCCAGGGCACGCCCTCGCCGCCCATCTGCGTGAAGCCGATCGTCTGGCGGTCCATCCAGGTCGCCATGAAGTGGCAGCCGATGCCGGCCATCGCGCGCGAGCCCTCGGGCACCCGGGTCGAGGTGTTGTGCGGGCAGCCCGAGCAGAACCAGGGCTGGCGATCGGCGCCGCCGGTCGCGCCGGTGGCCATCGCGCGCTCCTTGGCCTCGATCACCGAGATGCGCGCGTCCATCCGCGCGGCGATGTCGGCCGGCACGCCCAGCTTCTTCAGCCGCCTGGCGATCGCCTGGGCGATCAGCGTCGGCGTCAGGTCGGCGTTGGCGCGCAGCAGCCAGTTGCCGCCGGGGTTGGCCTGGCTCCATTCGCCGCCCGAGCTGTCGCCCTCGACCTCGTCGAACTTGCCCAGCACGGTGGGCCGCACGTCGGGGCGCCAGTTGTACAGCTCTTCCTTCAGCTGGTACTCGATGACCTGGCGCTTTTCCTCGACGACCAGGATCTCCTGCAGGCCGAGCGCGAAGTCGCGGGTGATCGTCGCCTCCAGCGGCCAGACCACGTTGACCTTGTGCAGCCGGATGCCCAGCGCCCGGCAGGTGGCGTCGTCGAGCCCCAGGTCGGCCAGCGCCTGGCGGGTGTCGTTGTAGGCCTTGCCGCTGGCGATGATGCCGAAGCGGTCGTCCGGGCCGGCAATCACGTTGTGGTTGAGCCGGTTGGCGCGCACGTAGGCCAGCGCGGCGTACCACTTGTAGTCGAACAGCCGCGCCTCCTGCACCAGCGCGACGTCGGGCCAGCGGATGTGCAGGCCGCCCTCGGGCATCCGGAAGTCGGTCGGCAGCACGATCTTCACCCGGCCGGGCGAGACATCGATGCTGGCCGACGACTCGACGACCTCCTGGATCGTCTTCATCGAGGTCCAGACGCCGGCGAAGCGGCTCATCGCGAAGGCGTGCAGGCCGAGGTCGAGGATCTCCTGTGCGCTGCTCGGGAAGAACACCGGCAGCCCGCAGGCCTTGAAGATGTGGTCGCTCTGGTGCGCCGCGGTGCTGCTCTTGGCGACATGGTCGTCGCCGGCCAGCGCGATGACGCCGCCGTGCGGCGCGGTGCCGGCCATGTTGGCGTGCTTGAACACGTCCGAACAGCGGTCGACCCCCGGTCCCTTGCCGTACCAGATGCCGAACACGCCGTCGAACTTCTTGCTCGCCGGGTCGAACTCGATCTGCTGCGTGCCCCACACCGCGGTGGCGGCGAGTTCCTCGTTGACGCCCGGCTGGAATACGATGTTCTGGCTGGCCAGGTGCTTCCTGGCCTGCCACAGCGACTGGTCGTAGCCGCCCAGCGGGCTGCCGCGGTAGCCGCTGATGAAGCCGGCGGTGTTCAGCCCGGCGGCGGCGTCGCGCTGGCGCTGCAGCATCGGCAGCCGCACCAGCGCCTGGATGCCCGACATGAAGGCGCGGCCCTCGGGCAGGGTGTATTTGTCGTCGAGCGTGACGCTCTCCAGGGCCTTGCGGATCGACTCGGGCAGCGGGGCGTTCATGGCAGCGGGCTCCAGGCCTTCGGGGGATGCGAGAGTGTAGGAAAAGCGTCCGGCGAAGTCTTTTCTTTGTTTGCTGCTGTAGCGATACTCTCGGCAACAAACCGGTCAATGCCATGCCTGTTCGGGAAAGAATCGCGCTCAAGAGAGCAAAATTCGGGAAAACGCTGACGTCGCCGACGGACACCGGCGACGACCACGGCGCCGGCCTCGACCGCTGGGACGTCGCGATCCTCGACGAACTGCAGCGCGACGCGCGGCTGAGCAACGCCGAGCTGGCGCAGCGCATCGGGCTGTCGGCCGCGCCGACCTGGCGGCGGGTGAAGTGGCTGGAGGCGCAGGGCATCATCACCGGCTACCGCGCCGAGATCGACCGCCGCCGCATCGGCCTGGGCGCGCTGGCCTTCGTGCGGGTCGACGCCGAGCGCAACAACGCCGACGCCACTCGGGCGCTCGAAGACGCGATCCGCGCGCTGCCCGAGGTCGTCAGCTGCCACTACATCAGCGGCGCCGGCACCTTCGAGCTGCAGGTGCTGACCACCGACCTCGACGCCTACTCGCGCTGGGCGATGGACACGCTGTTCAAGCTGCCCAACGTCAAGGACATCCACACCAGCTTCTCGCTCGGCGAGGTCAAGGCCGGCGCGGCGCTGCCGCTGGGCCACCTGCGCGCGGCGACCTGAGGCATGGACTCGTCGGCCGACCCTGCCGCCGCTGCGCGCGCCGCCGCGCATGCCGAGGTCGTTGCCCAACTGCGCCGGCCCGGTGCCTGCGGCGGCCACCCCGCCGCCGCCGGGCTGATCGAGACCCACCTCTCGTCGCTGCTGCTGGCCGGCGACCGGGTCTACAAGCTGAAGAAGCCGGTGGCGTTCCCGTTCGTCGACTTCTCGACGGCGGCGCTGCGGCGACAGGCCTGCGAGCAGGAGCTGCGGCTGAACCGGCGCACCGCGCCGCAGTGGTACCTGGCGGTCGTGGCGGTCCGGCAGGGTGAGGGTGGCGCGGCGATCGCGGCGCCGGGCCGGCCGCTGCCCGGCCCGGCGATCGACTGGGCGGTGCAGATGCGCCGCTTCGACGACCGCCAGCTGTTCGACCGCCTCGCCGGCGAGGGCCGGCTCGATGCGGCGCAGGTCGACCGGCTGGCCGGGGTCGTCGCCGCCTTCCACGCCGCGCAGCCGCCGCTGGCGCGGCCCGACGGCGTGGCCTCGGGCACCTGCGCGATCGTGCGCGACAACGCCAGCGAACTCGCGGCGCTGGCCGCCGGCAGCGAGCTGGGCGAGGCGGTGGCCGGGCTGCAGCGCTGGAGCGAGGCACGCGGCAAGGCGCTATCGGCGCTGATGGACCGGCGCGCCCGCGAAGGCCATGTGCGCGACGGCCACGGCGACCTGCACCTGGGCAACATCGTCTGGGCCGACGGTACCGCGGTGCTGTTCGACGCGCTGGAGTTCGACGACCGGCTGCGCCAGAGCGACACCGTCGGTGACCTGGCGTTCACCTTCATGGACCTGCAGGCCCACGGCCTGCCGCGGCTGGCCTGGCGCTTCGTCGGCGCGGTGCTCGAGGCCGGCGGCGAATGGTCGGCGCTGCCGCTGCTGGCCTGGTGGGCGGTGCACCGGGCGCTGGTGCGCGCCAAGGTGGCGCTGCTGGCGCGGCCGGCGATCGCCGACGCCGACGCCGACGCCGACGCGCGGGCGCAGGCCCGCGCCCGCCACTACCTCGACCTGGCCGCCGCGCTGGCCGCGCCGCCAGCGCCGCGGCTGCTGCTGATGATGGGCCTGTCGGGCAGCGGCAAGACCGCGGTGGCCGGCGTGCTGGCCGAATGCCTGGGTGGCGTGCGGCTGCGCTCGGACGTCGAGCGCAAGCGCTTGTTCGGGCTGGCGCCGACCGACCGCGCCGGCCTGTCGCTGGGCCTGTACACAGCCGAGGCCACCCGGTGCACCTACGCCCGACTGGAGGCGTTGGCCGCCGATGCGCTGCGCGGCGGCGTGTCGGTGGTGATCGACGCCGCCAGCCTGCGCCGCGACGAGCGCGACACGCTGCGCGCGCTGGCGCGGCACCTCGGCGCGCCGTTCCACCTGGTGCTGTGCGAGGCGCCCGACGCCACCCTGCGCGAACGGCTGGCGCGCCGTCAGGCCGCCGCCGCCGACGCCTCGGACGCCACCACCGAGGTGCTGGAACGCCAGCAGCAGTTCACCGAATGGCCCGCCGAGGACGAGGCCGCCGGGCTGCTGCGCATCGCCACCGACCGGCCCTGGCCGGCGCTCGAGCAGGCGGTCGTGCAATCGGCCCTGCGCCTGGCCGCGGCCTGACGACAGGCCGCGCCGGGCTGCCGCTCAGGGCGCGCCGCCGCCGGTCCAACTGCCCGGCGAACGCGCTTCCTTTGCCTGGTCGATGGCCTGGCGCATCGCGGGGGACAGCCGCTCGTAGTCGACGAACAGCACATCGTTGTGCCGGAACGCGACCGGCGGGTCGCCCTTGCCGCCGATGCTGTCCCAGATGTTGCGGTGAAACGACTCGCTCAGGTGGGTGACGACGGGCGCGCGTGCCTGCGCCGCAGCTTCGACCTCGCCGGCAGCGGCCGGCACCGGCCTGGATCCCGACGGCCTGGCCTTCTGGGGGCGGAAGAAGTCGTCCATCCAGGATTCGAACTTCAGCCATTGCTGGCCGTAGACCGGCAGCGGCGAGCCGGGCATGACTTCGGTCGGATAGGGGCGCCCCGGCTGGGTGTGGGCCAGGTCGTCGGCGGCCGGCAGGGTGCGTGCAAGGTCGTCGCCCGCCGGCACGGTGCGCGCCAGATCGTCGCCAGCGGGCAGGGTACGCGCCAGGTCGTCCCCCGCGGGAAGGGTGCGCGCCAGATCGTCGACCACGGTGGTGCCGCGCGCGCCCTTGCTGCCGGCGCCGAGTTCACCGCCCACCAGCATCGAGGCGACGTCGAAGAACAGGCGCCCGCCGGCTTCGAGATAGCGGCCTTCGCCGATCGCCTCGGCATACGGCTTGGCGATCCCTTGCGCCGCGGCATTCAGCTCCTTCCTGTCGGCGAAGGGGTTGACCAGGTCGTTGCCCAGTTCCAGCAGGCCACCGACGGTGTCGACGGGATTGGCCACCGCACCGAGCAGGCCCGAGCCGAGCGTCACGCCGCCGCGCGCGACCCCGGTGGTGAACTCCGACGACATGTCGTGGAACACGGCGCCGGCCCTGAGCAGCGGGCCGTACCAGTCGTCGGCGTGCTGGTCGGCATCCTGGTAGGCCTCGGACCGGCCCTTCTCTTGCTTCTCCTTCAGCCACTGCTCGATGTCGTCGCCGCCGCGGCGGATGTTCGCCTGGTTCCAGCGCATGCCGCCCAGCAGCACGCGGCCGAGGTCCGACGGACCCTCGATGCGGGTCGCCGCCTCGATCTCGTCGTGCACGACACCCGCTTCCCAGGTCGCCTGCTCCGACTGGATGCGCTGCTCGTTGTCCGCCTCGCGGGCCTTCTGCCGCGCCTTGCCGCGCTGGTAGCGCGCGAGCTGAACCTCGTAGGGCGGGTCGGTCGACAGCCGGATCATGGGCGAGGGGGGTTCGCCGATCGCCGCGAGGTCCTCCAGCGCTTCCTCCGACAGGCCTGCCTTCGAGCCGCCGCGCGGCTGGCGTGCGATCTGGAGGCCGACGGCCGGACCGGGCTGCGCCGGCAGGCCGCGCGGAATGCGTTGTGCGGCCCGCTCGGCCGCCTGCTCGCCGGCGTCGCCGGGGCGGCTCGTGCGCAGCGCGCCGCCGGCAGGCGCGCCCGACTGCTGCAGCGCATGCGCGACCTCGTGGGCGAGCAGATCGAGTCGCGAGGACGATTGGTCGGCGCCCAGGTAGACATGCGCGCCCAGCGTGAAGGCGTCGGCATCGAGCGCGTCGTTCAGCTGCCCGGCCCGTGCGTCGTCGTGGACCCGGATCTGGTCGAGCGGCCGGCCGAAGCCGCTTTCGAGCCGCGTGCGTGTCGGCCCGGCCAAGGCATGGCCGCCCTGCAGGTACATCGGCACGCCGGGCCGGCCGTGCCGCGACGGGTGTCGGTGCGAGGTCGCTTCGCGGCCCCCGGCGGCCTGGGTCGTCGAGGCCGGCCGGTGTGTCAGGGTGGGCTTCATCGCGGGACTTCCAGCGTCGTTGACCGATCGATCGACGGTTCGAAAACGACACCGCCGCACCAAGGATAAGGACGCCGGCGGTTCGTCCGCAAGTGGCCCGTGCCGGGCCTGGCCGCGGCCTGCCCTTCGCGGCCCGGTCGCGCATCGAGCCTCGGCCCTCGACGCCGGCTTCGGCAACTGCGTGGCCGCGGTGCTGCCGCCGTTCGGCAGCACGGTCTCCGCGACCGCCGGTCAGTCGTGCAGCGGTCAACGCCGTGCGGCACGAGAGGCCGCATTCCTGCCGCTCAGGGACCTGCGCTGCGCGGCCACAGCGCCCACAGCCGCAGCGGCTGCTTCATGCGGCCGGCCTGTCGTTCGGCCAGATCGCCTGCGCCCCAGAAGTAGTCGATGCGCACCGCGCCGGTGATTGCGCTGCCGGTGTCCTGGGCCATCACCAGCCGGCGCAGCGGCTTCGCCGACAGCGGTTCGGTGGTGTCCAGCCACAGCGGCGTGCCGTAGGGCACGGCCAGCGGGTCCACCGCCACCGAGCGGCCGGCGGTCAGCGGCACGTTCTGGGCGCCGCGGGGGCCGTCCGGACGGTTCGGCCCGGGCGATTCGTCGGGCAGCGCCTCCTCGCGGAAGAACACCAGCCGCGGGTTGGCCCACATCATCTGCTGCAGCCGCTCGGGCCGCGCGCGCTGGCCCCAGTCGCGGATCGCCGGCCAGTTGGCGCCGTCGGCGCGCAGTTCGCCCTGGTCGATCAGCCAGCGGCCGACCGACTGGTAGGGCTGGTCGTTGTGGCCGGCAAAGGCCAGCCGCACGGTGCGCTGGCGGCCGTCGGGCTCGGTGATGCGCAGCCGGCCCGAGCCCTGGATCTGCAGCACCAGCAGGTCCAGCGGGCTGGCCAGCCAGGCGATCTCCTGGCCGCGCAGCGCGGCCTGGGCGGCCGGCACCGTGTCGGCCTGCTGCCGCGTCCACCAGGGCCGGCGCTGCGCCAGGTCGGCGGGCGGGCGGTGCACCGCGACGCCGAAGCCGGCGCCGCGCTGGCGCCGCGCGGCCACCAGCGGTTCGAAGTAGCCGGTAGCCAGCCCGCCGGCCTCGCCCTCGGGCGTGACAACGTGGTTGGGCTGCAGCTCGCGCTGCAGGAAATCACGCGCGAAGCCGTCGTCGGGCGGCGTGAAGGCCAGCGCCCGCGCGCACACGCTCGCCCAGCCCGGTGCCGGCTTCTGGCAGCCGGCGCGCAGCGCCGGCCACAGTTCGGCACTGCGGTCATCGGTCCAGCCGGGCAGGGCATCCCAGGCCACCGGCTCCCAGCGCGCGCGCGGGCGCTGCAGCGGCATGGCGCCAGCGGCCGCGGCGGCCGGCGGGGCGGCTGCGGCCGGCGGTGATGCCGCCACTGTCGGGGCTGTTGGCGGGGCCACGGCGCAGGCGCCCAGCGCAGCCGCCAGCAGGGGCGCCAGCCAGCGCGCCGGCGCGGCTCGGGATAATCGCGGCATGTGGCTGATTCTGCTGGAAGCGCTGGGCGCCGGACTGATCCTCGTCGGCATCATCTGGTGGACGATGTTCGCCGGCCGGCGCGGCGGCGAGCGGCCGACCGACGACGAGCCGCGGCGCTGAACCGCCGCAGGCGCTGCGGCCGCTCGGTTGCCGCTCAGTCGCCCTTCAGCGCCATCGCGTGCTGCCAGGTATCGGCGGCATGCCTGAAGCGCTGTACCTGGCCGCGGTCGTTGAAGTGGAAGATGTGGATCTCGCCGGGCTCGACCACCCGCTTGCCGGTGGCCTTGACCGTCGCCTCGAGGTGAACCAGGCCGATCGCGCAATCGGCGTCGCCCAGCACCTTCAGCGGCTGGAAGACATGGAACTCGACCGCGCCCAGCGCTTCGAAGAAGCCGGGCACCTGGGCGCGGCCGCTGCGGTGCTGCAGCCAGGGCACCGGGTTCGGCGCGGTGCCGTACTCCCAGTCCACGTCCTCGGCCAGGCAGGCCAGGATCGCCGGGATGTCGCCGCGGCCGAACGCGGCATAGAGGTGTTGGACGGTCTCGACAGGGGTCATGGCATCTCCGGTGAAGGTTTCTGGCGCGAGGACCGTCGCGCCGCGGGGATCCCGGACGACGGGCCCTGCAAGCTCTACGGCGCGTCGCGCGCGCCGGATGCGGTCTCGCGCCGCCGCCCGACGCCGGCCTCGACTTAACCCGCCGGGCAGGCCAGCCCCTGCGCGGCGAGGATCCCGCGCGCGCGGTCGCGCGTGCCGCGCGCCACCCGGCCGGTGATCGCCAGCGCCGCGCCGCCGGCCAGCATCCCCGCCAGCGCGTCGCGCACCGCGTCGGCCCCCAGCGCGCCGATGCGCTGCAGCCAGGCCTCGCGCGAGCGGATGCGGCCCAGCAGCAGCAGGTCGAGCGCGCTGTCCTCGAGGCGGCGGCCGGGCTTTTCCAGCGCGCGCAGCCGGCGCACCCGCAGCTGGTTCCTGCCGCGTTCGAGGTCGAGCTCATCGATGCGCCGGGCCTGCGCGGCCAGCAGCGCGGCCAGCGCGCCCAGGCACTCGTCGAGCTGCTCGGGCGAGGTGCTGGCCTCGATGACGAACTGGCCGCCGCTGTCGATCACGTCGGCCGAGCAGGCGGCGTAGTAGACCAGGCCGCGCTGCTCGCGCAGTTGGTCCATCAGCGGCGAGCTCATGCCCTCGCCGAGCACCGCGGCGGCCAGCGCGGCGCCGGGCTCGTCGGCCTGCAGCGGCGGGATCGCGAAGCCCAGCACCAGGTGGGTCTGGCTGCTGCCGGGCATCGCCCGGGTGCGCAGGCCGCCGTGCCAGGCCGGCGGGTCCAGGGTGTTCGGCTCGCCGGCGCGCAGGTCGCCGAACGCCGCCTCGGCCTCGCGCTCGATCGCGTCGACATCGATCGCGCCGGCAGCGGCGACCACGATGTTGGCACCGCTGTAGTGGCGCTGCACATGGGCCACCAGGTCGTCGCGGCCGAAGCGCTCGATGTTGCGCCGGGTGCCGATCACCGGCTGCGCCAGCGGGTGGCGGCCCCAGCAGCCGCGGTCGAACAGCTTGAACGCGGTGGCCATCGGGTCGTCCTCGTCCTCGGTGAACTCGTGCAGCAGCACCTCGCGTTCACGCTCGAAGTCGGGCTCGGGAAAGGTCGCGTGGCGCACGATGTCGCCGAGCATGCGGACGAACAGCGCTGCGTGCGGGCCCAGCCCGCGCATGTGGAACGCGGTGTGGTCCTTGTCGGTGTGGGCGTTGACCTCGGCGCCCAGCCGCTCGGCGTCGAGGTTCAGCGTGCGCGCGTCGCGGCTGGCCGTGCCCTTGAACGCCATGTGCTCGACGACATGGCCGATGCCGTTGAACAGCGGCCGCTCGTGCGCGCTGCCGCAGCGAACGAAGACGCTGACGCTGGCGGTCTGCAGCTGCGGCAGCGCGATCGTCAGCACGCGCACGCCGTTGGCCAGCGTGGTCACCTGCTCGGCCCTGTCATTCATCTCGGTCATTCATCGCGTTGCCGCGGTTCGCTCGTGGCACTGGCCGCGGCAACCAAGCGGCTGCCGCGGAACCGGCTCTGCCGGGCCGCTGGCGGCGCCCCCTGCGGGGAGGCGCCGAAGGCGCTTCGGGGGGGTTGTCATTCCGGCAGCAGGAAGCTGCGCGGTGCGCGGCGCAGCCGCCGCCAGACCCCGCCGTACAGCCGGCGCCGGTCCTTCAGCGTGATGCGGCGCGAGCGCAGCGCCACCTTCAGCGCCAGCCAGAAGCTGACGCCCAGGTTCAGCACGGCGGTGACCACCAGGCCGGCCGCGCACCACCAGAACGCGGGCTCGCGCAAGGTCTCCCAGCCCAGGGTGCTGGCGGCGGCGGCGAGCTGGCCGCTGGACAGGGTGACATGCCGCACCTCGATGTGCAGCCCGACGAAGGCCAGCAGCACCGGCGCCACGCCCAGCATCAGCCCGAGCGTGACATTGGCTGCGACGCCCGAGATGTTGCCCCGCCACCAGGCCGACCAGCGCAGCGCGCGCGGTGCACCGAGCCGGGCGACGATGCCCGGGTTGTAGGCCAGCGCGCTTTCGATGCGGTGGTAGACGAACCAGTTCTCGACCCAGCCGGCCACCAGGCTGCTGGCAAACAGCAGCACGCCGGTGAACGCGGCGAACAGCGCGGTCGGCCCCAGCAGGGTGATCGAGTGCAGCACGTAGCGCGCATCGGCCTCGCTGACCAGCGGCCGGCCGGCCTGCGCCCAGGCCAGCCACTGCAGCACCAGGACCACCGGGATCACCAGCGCGATGTTGCCGAGGATGCCGGCGATCTGCGATCGCACCAGGTGGCTGACCTCGTCGACGAAGGCCTCGACCGCGGCGATGTCGCGCCCGGCGTTGCGCTGGTCGTCGCGCGCGCCGACGCCCAGCCCGGCCAGCTTCTCGGCCAGCGCCGGGGCGGTCATCGCCGGCTGCTTGGTGGCCACGGTCCAGTGCATCAGGTGCACGATCAGGAAGCTGATCGCGTAGTTCATCCCGGCGGCCACGCCCGACCAGAACGGCGCCAGCCCCAGCGCCAGCAGGAAGAACTTCGCGAAGGTGGTGCCGGCGATCACCGCGCCGCCGCCGGCGGCCTGGCGCAGCATGGTCGCGTATTCGTCACGGGTGCGGGTGATGTAGTGCTCGCCGGTCTCGGCGTGGCGCTCGGCCACCTTGCGCGCCATCAGCGAGTACTGGCGCGCCAGCAGCGCGCGCACGCTGCGCCGTTCGCGCGCCAGCGCCACCAGGTCGACCAGCAGCCGGTGCAGCTCGCGCTGCGGCGTCGCCGACATCGCCAGGTCGACCAGCGCCTCGAGCCGGATCGCGCGCGCCTGCAGCTGCTGCACCTCGAAGACGATGTTGACCGAGACGCCGAACTCCTCGAGATGATCGTAGATGCTGTCGGCCGCGGCGTGGCAGCGCTGCAGCAGCGCGCGCAGGTAGTTGGCGTGCGGCGCGGCGGCCAGCGGGTCGCCGCTGCGCAGCGCGTCGATCAGCGACTGCGCGGCCGGCGCCAGCTGGTCGAAGGGCTGGTTGGCCAGCAGCTCGGCGCCCATGCGGCAGCGCAGCGCCGGGGCGAACGCGGCGGCGCGGATCGCGCTGACCAGCCAGGTCATCGCCTGCAGCAGCGGCGCGCGCCAGTCGGCGGCCGGCTCTTCGCCCGGTGCCGGCACCGCGCCGCCTCGCGCCGCCGACATCAGCGCCACCAGCCGCGCCAGCGTGGCCTCGTCGATCGCGCCGAACCAGGCGTGGTCGTCGTCGCGGGTGAAGATCAGCTGGAACAGCGCGGCCAGGTCGTCGGTGTCGGGTGTGCCGGGCAGCCACTGCACCGCCAGCCGCTCGCCGACCTCGCCCCACAGGTCGCGCCGCGCGGTGAAGCCGAAATCGGCGAACAGCGACGCCAGGTCGGTCTCGCGCCAGAAGCGGCCGAGCAGCGCGACGACGCGCTCGCGCGGCTCGGCGTTGCGCTCCAGGACGTTGAGCAGGTGGCGGATGCGCAGCACCGGCATCGGCGTGTCGCCGGCCTGGCCCTGGGCCGGGCCGTGGCGCAGCCACTCGACCAGCCGCACCAGCCACAGGTGGCGCTGATGCCGCGGCGCCCGGGGGTCGGCGGCGTTGAGCAGCGCCGACAGATCCCAGCCCGGGCGGCTCATCGCAGCGCTGTCCCAATCGCCGAACGGGATCGCGCAGCGCGGCTGCCGGGCTTCAATGCAGTGCGGCCGTGTCGGCCAGCGCGAACTCGGCCACCGGCGATTCGAACCACTGGGCATCCTCGGTGATGCAGAAGAACTTGCCCTGCATCGAGCCCTGCGGCGTCGCGATCTGCGCCCAGCTGGTGTACTCGAACTGCTCGCCCGGGCGCAGCAGCGGCTGGTGGCCGACCACGCCGAGGCCGCGCACCGTCTGCACGCCGCCGCGGTGGTCGCTGATCTCCCATTGGCGCGCGACCAGTTGCGCCGCCACGTCGCCGGTGTTGCGGATCGTCACGGTGTAGGCAAAGCCGTACAGCTGATTCGCCGCATCGGTCTGCTCGGGCAGCGGTCGTACCGCGACGCTGGAGGTGAAACGGGGTTGGGCCATGGCGTCATTCTAGGAAGGGCTGGCGGCGGGCGGGCGGGTGATCGGCCCTTCGCCGCGATCGGCGAGGCGCGCGACCCGCGCTGCAGGGTCGTTGCCGGCGTTCGGATGGCAGCCGTTTCCCGATGCCCGGAAGACCGATCGCCACGGCCGGTTCCTCGATCGTGGTCGCGGCGCCGGCCCCCGAGCAAGCCAGGGGTCGCGGTGGCCGGCCACCGGCAGAGAATCGGTTCCCGCCGTTCCCGACCCGACGCTCGTTCAACATCCGGAAGGACTCGCCCGATGAAACGCTTCCCGTTGCTGCTGTGCGCGCTGCTGGCCCTGGTCGGCCTGCCCGCCCTGGCGCAGGCCTGGCCGACCAAGCCGGTCCGCATCGTGCTGCAGTTCCCGCCCGGCGGCTCGACCGATTCGGTGGCCCGCATCCTGGCCCAGCCGCTGGCGGCGGCGCTGGGCCAGCCGGTGGTGATCGAGAACCGGCCCGGCGCCGACGGTGCGATCGCCGGCGAGTTCGTCGCCCGCGCCGAGCCCGATGGCCACACCTTCTTCCTGGCCAGCAACACGCCGATGATGCAGGTGCCGCTGCTGAAGAAAAACCCGCCCTACGACCCGGTCAGGAGCTTCACGCCGGTCTCGCTGGTCGGCCGCTATGTCTACGTGATGGTCAGCTCGCCGGCGCTGCCGGCCAAGGACGTCGGCGAGCTGCTCGCCTACGCGCGCGCCAACCCGGGCAAGCTCGGCTACGGCAGCTACAGCGGCGTCACGCAGCTGATGCACAACCAGCTGAAGATGGCCAAGGCCGACACCACGTTGGTGCCCTACAAGGGCGAGGCGCCGACGGTCACCGACATCCTCGGCAACCATGTGCAGTTCACCTTCGCCACCCCGGCCAGCACGCTGCAGCACGTCAAGGAGGGCAAGCTGCGCGCGCTGGCGGTGCTGCTGCCGGCGCGCTCGTCGCTGCTGCCCAGCGTGCCCACCGCCGCCGAGGCCGGGCTGCCGCCGCTGAACGCCGGCACCTGGGCCGCGCTGTTCGGCCCGGCCAGGCTGCCGGCCGAGATCGCCCAGCGCATGAACCGCGAGCTGAATGCCGCGATGCAGCGCCCCGAGGTGCGCGAGAAGATCACCGCGCTGGGCTTCGAGCTGGCCGGCTCGACGCCCGACGAGATGGGCCTGTTCCTGCAGGAGCAGCTGCAGGCCTGGGGGCGGGCGTTCCGCGACGCCGGGATGAACCCCGAATAGCGCTGGCGCCTCGCCCCGAAGCTCTCAGACGGTGCCGGCCGCCATGCCGATCTGCACCAGGATCTTGCCGGTCACGCAACGCGCGGCCATCGCCGCCAGCGCCTCGCGGGCCTCGGCCAGCGCGAAGCGCGCGCCGATCGTCGGCCGCAGCACACGGTCCTCGGCCAGCCGCAGCACCGCGGCCAGGTGCTCGGCGTGGTGGGCCGGGAAGCGGCGCCCGTATTCGCCGGCGCGCACGCCGACCACGCTGTAGCCCTTGATCAGCGGCCGGTTGACGTCGAGCGCCGGGATCCGGCCGCTGGCGAAGCCCAGCACCAGCACGCGGCCGCCGAAGGCGATGCAGCGCTGCGACTCGTCGAACACGTCGCCGCCGACCGGGTCGGCGACGACATCGGCGCCGCGGTCGCCGGTGAGCGCCAGCACCGCGTCGCGAAAGCCCCTGGCCGGCAGCACCGCGACCCCGCTGCCGGCCAGCGCGGCCAGGCGCTCGGGCTGGCTGGCGGTGGCGATCACCGTCGCGCCCAGGTGCAGGCCGAGCTGCACGCAGGCCTGGCCGACCCCGCCGCGCGCGCCGTGCACCAGCAGCGTCTCGCCGCGCTGCAGCCGGCCCAGCCGGGCCAGCGCGACCCAGGCGGTCAGCCCGGTGACGGTGACTGCGGCGGCCTCGTCCATC
>JAEUOY010000036.1 GCA_016790515.1 Burkholderiaceae bacterium
TGGGTCAGACAATGAACTTCTGCGCCAGCCGGTCCGGGCCCATGTTGTCGTAGTCCTCGAAGGGCTGATGGATCCACGGGCTGGTGGGCAGGCGTTCGACGTAGTAGTCGGGCGTGTAGCTCGACGCGCCCTTGACCCAGATGACCGCAGAGCGCAGTTCGCTGATGGAGGGCATGCCGCGCAGCCGCTCCACCACGGCCTGCAGCGTCACGCCCGAATCGGCCAGGTCATCGACCAGCAGCACGCGCCCGGCCAGTTCGCCCTTGGGCAGGGTGATGTACTTGGCGATGTCCAGCCGGCCCTGGATGGTGCCGGCCTCGGCGCGGTACGAGCTGGTGGACATGATCGCCAGCGGCTTGTCGAACACGCGCGACAGCACATCGCCCGGGCGCATGCCGCCGCGCGCCAGGCACAGGATCTGGTCGAAGGCCCAGCCCGAGTGCGCCACCTTCAAGGCCAGGCGCTCGATCAGCATGTGGTACTCGTCCCAGCTCACGTACAGGTGCTTGCCGTCGTCGGTGAGCATGCGCAGTCTCCTTCAGGGTTCAGGCGTGGTACGGATGGCGCAGCAAGATCGTGTGCTCGCGATCGGGCCCGGTGGACACCATGTCGATCGGCGCCCCGATCAGCTGCTCGATGCGCTGCAGGTAGGCCCGGGCGTTGGCCGGCAGGCGGTCCCACTCGGTGATGCCGAAGCTGCTCTCGCTCCAGCCCGGGAAGGTCTCGTAGACCGGCTCGCAGGCGGCGATGTCGTCGGCGTCCAGCGGCAGGATGTCGATGTCCTGGCCGTTCAGCCGGTAGCCGGTGCAGACCTTGATCTCGCCCAGCGTGTCGAGCACGTCGAGCTTGGTGATGCACAGCCCGGTGATGCCGTTGATGATCATCGAGCGCTTCAGCGCCGCGGCATCGAGCCAGCCGCAGCGCCGCGCCCGGCCGGTGACGGTGCCGCGCTCCTGGCCGACGGTCGACAGGTGGTGCCCCACGCCGCCGACGGCATCGATGTCGAGCTCGGTCGGGAACGGGCCGCTGCCCACCCGGGTCGTGTAGGCCTTGGTGATGCCGAGGATGTAGTGCAGCATGCCCGGGCCGACCCCGGCCCCGGCGGCGGCATTGCCGGCGACGCAGTTGCTCGAGGTCACGTAGGGGTAGGTGCCATGGTCGATGTCCAGCAGCGTGCCCTGCGCGCCTTCGAACAGGATGTTGGCACCGGCCAGCCGCGCCTTGTGGATGCGGTAGCCGACGTCGGCCATCATCGGCGCGAGCTGCTCGGCGACCTGCATCGCCTGGTCGAGGATCGGCTGGAACTCGAGCGCCTCGGCCTTCAGGTAGCCGCTCAGCGCGACGTTGTGCAGCGCCAGCAGCTCGCGCAGCTTGGCGGCGAAGCGCTCCGGATGCAACAGGTCCTGCACCCGCAGCGCGCGGCGCGCGACCTTGTCTTCGTAGGCCGGGCCGATGCCCTTGCCGGTGGTGCCGATCTTGCCGGAGCCGCTGGTCTCGCGCAGCGCCTCGCGGGCCTTGTCGACCGCGACGTGGAACGGCAGGATCAGCGGGCACGATTCACTGACGAACAGCCGCGAACGCACCTCGAGGCCGATCTTCTCGAGCCGCTCGATCTCGCCGAGCAGGTGGGTCGGGTCGACGACCACGCCGTTGCCGATGTAGCAGGGCACGCCGTCGCGCATGATGCCCGAGGGGATCAGCTGCAGCGCCGTCTTGACGCCCTTGATCACCAGCGTGTGGCCGGCGTTGTGGCCGCCCTGGAAGCGCACCACGCCCTGGGCGTGGTCGCACAGCCAGTCGACCACCTTGCCCTTGCCCTCGTCACCCCACTGGGTGCCGACGACGACCACGTTGCGGCCGGGCGCGGATTGGATGCCTTGTTGCATGTCTTGGGTAGTCCGGTTGACTCTGTCGTCGATGCGGCGCGCTCACAGCGCGCGCAGCACCCATTGGCCGTCGACCGCCACGAGTTCCCGGTCGCAGTCGAATTCCTCGCCCTCGTGCTCATGGCCGGGCAGGATGCAGACCACGGTCTCGCCCTGCCCGCGCAGGCGGCGCACCGCCTGGCGCAGCACCGCGTCCTCGCTCCAGGGCGCGCGGATGCCGGTGCGGCGCTGCGGCGGCGCCGAGCTTGCCGCCAGCAGCTTCAGGTCGGCGGAAAAACCGACGGCCGGCCGGTTGCGGCCGAACACCGCGCCGACCTCGTCGTAGCGGCCGCCGCGCAGCAGCGCATCGGCCGCGCCGGGCGCATAGACCGCGAAGCGGGCGCCCGAGTAGTAGGCGTAGCCGCCCATGTCGGCGAGGTCGAAGCCGACGCGCACGTCGGGGTGCGCGCGCCCCACCTGCCGGGCCAGCCAGGCCAGGTCATCGAGCGCCGCGACGATCATCGGCCGCGCTGGCAAGCACCGGCGCGCCTCGTCGAGCACGGACAGGTCGCCGTACAGGCCGGGCAGCGCCAGCAGGGCGCTGCGCGAATCGGCCGGGAACGGCGCCGACAGCCTGGCCAGCGCCGCGATGTCCTTGGCCGCCAGCGCCGCCACCACCTCGTTGAGCACGGCGGCCTCGACCGCCAGTCCCGACAGCACGCCGCGCACGATGCGCGCGTCGGCCAGGTCGAGCACCAGGTCGCTCAGGCCGGCGGCGCGCAGGCCGTCCAGCGCCAGGTCCTGCACTTCCAGGTCGGCCTCCAGGCCGGCATGGCCGTAGATCTCGGCACCCAGCTGCAGCGGTTCGCGGGTCGCTTGCACAGACTGCGGCCGGGTGTGCAGCACCGGCCCGCAATAGCACAGCCGGGTCACGCCGTCGCGGTTGAGCAGGTGGGCATCGATGCGCGCGACCTGCGGCGTGGCATCGGCGCGGATGCCCAGCGAGCGGCCGCTGAGCTGGTCGACCAGCTTGAAGGTGCGCAGGTCCAGCGCCCGACCGGTGCCGCTGAGCAGCGACTCCAGGTGCTCCAGCAGCGGCGGCATCACCAGCTCGAAGCCGTAACCGCGGGCCATCTCCAGCAGCGTGTGGCGCAGCGCCTCGAGGCGCCGGGCCTCGGCCGGCAGCACGTCGGCAATGTGCTCGGGCAACAGCCAAGCAGAGGACATGGAAGAAACCCGGGGGATTGAAACGGGCATTGTACCGGGGGGGCCAGGCCCGCCCGCCGCCTGACCGGGAGGCGTCAGCGCCAGAACAGCAGCATCAGCAGCCCGGCCAGCATGCTCGACAGGCCGATGAAGCGGATCTGGCCGTCGCTCATCCTGACCGCACGCTCGAACACCTGGCGCCAGGTCGCCGGGCTCAGGAAGGGCAGCAGGCCCTCGAACACCAGCATCAGCGCCAGTGCGCCCATCACCCAGTCGATCATGGCGGCCGACCGGCGAGATCAGCGCCTGGCGGCAGGCGCCGCCGGCGCCGCCGCCGCGCCGCTGCCGGATCCGCGCATGGCCCTGAAGAAATCGCTCGACGGATCGACCACCATCACGTCGCTCTTGTTGCGGAAGCTCGCGCGGTAGGCGTCCAGGCTGCGGTAGAACTGGGCGAACTGCGGGTCGCGGCCGAAGGCATCGGCATACAGCGCCGAGGCCTTGGCGTCGCCCTCGCCCTTGACCTTCTGCGCGTCGCGGTAGGCCTCGGCGATGATCACCTCGCGCTGCTTGTCGGCATCGGCACGGATCTTCTCGCCCTCGGCGGCGCCCTGCGAGCGCAGTTCGTTGGCCACCTGCTTGCGCTCGGATTCCATGCGCCGGTAGACCGAGTCGGTGATGTCGGCGACGAAGTCGACGCGCTTGATGCGGACGTCGAGGATCTCGATGCCGAAGGCCTTGGCCTCGTCCTCGAGCCGCTTGCGCACGTCCTGCATCACCTTGTCGCGCTCGGTCGACAGCACCGCGCCGACGCGGCGCCTGGTGATCTCCTCGTTGAACGCGGCCTGCACCACCGGGCTCAGCCGGCTCTCGAGGTTGCGGATGTCGGTGCCGTTGTTGCGGATGAACTGGCGCGGCTCGGCGATGCGCCACTTCACGAGCCAGTCGATCACCAGGCTCTTCTTCTCGGCAGTGAAGATCGGCCGCGTCTCGGGGCTGTCCAGCGTCTGCACCCGCTTGTCGAGGAAGACCACGTTCTGGAACGGCGGCGGCAGCTTGAACTTCAGCCCGGGTTCGGTGATGACTTCCTTGATCTCGCCGAGCGCGTAGACCGCGGCGAGCTGGCGCTGGTCGACGACGAACAGCGTCGACGACAGCAGCATGAGGGCCAGCAGGGCACCGGCGACGATGAGTCCGATTCGGTTCATGGGGGAGGAGCCTGTTGGGTCAGCGGCCGTCGCGGTCGCGGCTGCGGCCGCCGTCGCGCGAGCGGGCGTCGGCGCCGGCGGCGGCGGCGGTATCGGCGGGCAGGGTGGCGGCGGCTGGCGCCTGCGGCACCACCTGCATGCCGCCGCCCGGCGCGGCCTGCTGGATCAGCTTGTCCAGCGGTAGGTACAGCAGGTTGCTGCCGTTGCGACTGTCGACCATCACCTTGCTGACGTTCGAGTAGACCTGCTGCATCGTGTCGAGGTAGAGGCGGTCGCGCGTGACCGCCGGCGCCTTCTGGTACTCGGTCAGCACCGAACGGAAGCGCTGTGCGTCGCCCTCGGCCTGCGCCACCACCCGCTGGCTGTAGCCCTGGGCCTCCTCGAGCAGCCGAGCGGCGGTGCCGCGGGCCTTAGGGATCACGTCGCTGGCGTAGGCCTGGCCCTCGTTCTTGAAGCGGTCGCGGTCGGCGCCGGCCTTCAGCGCATCGTTGAACGCGGCCTGCACCTGCTCGGGCACCTGCACGTTCTGCAGGTTGACGTTGACGATCAGGATGCCGGCCTTCAGCCGGTCGAGCTGGCCCTGGATCGACTTGACCAGCTCGGCGGCGATCGCGTCGCGCGCCTCGTACAGCACCGAATCGACCTTGCTCTTGCCGACGATCTCGCGCACCGCCGATTCGGCGGCCTGCACCACCGCGTTGTCGGGGTCGCGGTTCTCGAACAGGAAGGCCTTGGCCTCCTTCAGCCGGTACTGCACGGTGAAGCGGATGTCGACGATGTTCTCGTCCTGCGTCAGCATCGACGAATCGCGCAGCCCGGTGGCCTGGGTCACGTTGGCGCGGCCGATCTCGGCGGTGCGCAACTGGGTGACGGCCACCGTCTCGTGGCCCTGGAACGGGTACGGAAAGCGCCACTGGAAGCCGGCATCGACGGTGCTGGTGTAGCGGCCGAAGGTGGTGACGATCGCCTGCTGGCCTTCCTGCACGATGAAGAAGCCGCTGCCGAGCCAGACCACCGCGACGACGAAGCCGATCAGGCCGACACCGATGCCGGCGCTCTTCATGTCGGGCTGGAACGACGGGCCGCCGTTGTCGCCACCCTCCGGGTCGCGCTGCGGCCGCGGGTTGCCGCCGCCCTTGCCGTTGAACAGGCCGCTCAGCTTGCGATTGAAGTCGCGCCAGAGTTCGTCGAGGTCGGGCGGGCCGTCGTTGCGGCCCGCCTGCAGCGGCCGCGGCCGCCGCAACACGCCGCCCAGAAGCGCCCGGGCCGCCAGGCTCAATGCCGACAGTCGGGCGCCCAGCGGGGCGGCGGCAGAGTCGTTCATGGGTTCAGCGTGTGGGGTCATGTCGAAGCCGATGGTAACGGGGCGTCCTGTTCCGCCGCTTCGGCGCGGGGGGCGACGACGGACTCTGCGAGCGGCGAAGTTGGGGTCTCGCCCGGCGGTTTCAAGCCCGCGCCCGACGCGGCCACGGCGATCATCGCGCGCAGCGTGTCCAGCCCGGTGCCGCGCAGCGCGCTGACGAACACCCGCGGCAGCGCAGCACCGCCGGGGCGCTCGACCCAGTCCTGCAGCTGGCGCGGCAGCGGCTCCACGCGGTCGAGCTTGTTGTAGACCAGGATCTGCGGCACCCCGGCGGCGCCGATCTCCTGCAGCACCCGGTCGACCTCGTCGCGCTGTTCCTGCAGCACCGGGCTGGCCGCGTCGATCACGTGCAACAGCAGGTCGGCATCGGCCGCCTCCTGCAGCGTGGCCTCGAAGGCCTCGACCAGCTTGTGCGGCAGGTCGCGGATGAAGCCGACGGTGTCGGACAGCGACACGGTGCCGCCCAGCGCCTCGAGGTAGAGCGAGCGGGTGGTCGTGTCGAGCGTCGCGAACAGCTGGTCGGCGGCATAGGCGCGGGCCTTGACCAGCGCATTGAACAGCGTGCTCTTGCCGGCGTTGGTGTAGCCGACCAGCGAGACGCGGAAGCTGCCGCTCTTGTGGCGCGCCTGGCGCTGCGTGCTGCGCTGGCGCTTGACCTTGATCAGCCGCGCCTTCAGCGACTTGACGCGCTCGGCGATCATGCGCCGGTCGAGCTCGATCTGCGCCTCGCCCGGGCCGCCGCGCTGCCCGGCGCCGCCGGTCTGGCGCTCCAGGTGGCTCCAGCGCCGAACCAGGCGCGACGACAGGTACTGCAGCCGGGCAAGCTCGACCTGCAGCTTGCCCTCGTGGCTTTGCGCGCGCTGGGCGAAGATTTCCAGGATCAGTGCGGTGCGGTCGGCCACCGCGACGCCGAGCGCGCGCTCGAGGTTGCGCTGCTGCGCCGGCGACAGGGCCTGGTCGAAGATCACGCATTCGGCGCCGTGCATCTGCACCAGGGTCTTGATCTCGTCGGCCTTGCCGCTGCCGACGAACAGCGCCGGGTCGGGCGCCTTGCGGCGGGCGATGACCCGCTCGCAGGGGACGTCGCCGGCGCTCTCGGCCAGCAGCGCCAGTTCGTCGAGGCTGGGGTCGAAATGCTGGCCGTCGCCGAAGTCCACGCCCACCAGCACCACCCGCGCCGGAACCGCGCCGGTGGGCGACGAGCTCACCCGATGCTCGGGACTCGGGAGGGCGGGGAGGGCGGCGGCCTCGGCGGGACGGGTGCCGGACTTCGGGCTCAAGTCGGCTCGGCCGGCTCGTTGGCGTGGAAGTTCACCGGACGGCCCGGCACCACGGTGGAGATCGCGTGCTTGTAGACCATCTGCGTCACGGTGTTGCGCAGCAGGACGACATACTGGTCGAACGACTCGATGTGCCCCTGCAGCTTGATGCCGTTGACCAGGTAGATCGAGACCGGCACATGCTCCTTGCGCAACAGGTTCAGGAAGGGGTCTTGTAGGAGTTGCCCTTTGTTGCTCACGATATGACTCCGTGTTGAAAAGTGTCGATGCGAAGACCTTATCACATCAGGGAAAGTGCTAGGGTGCCGGATTCGGCACGCCGAAAGGAACGAGCACCGGCCGTCAGACCTTGGCTTCGTCGAAAGGGTTCCGTGACGACTTGAATTCGATGCGCAGCGGCGTGCCGGTGAGCTTGAAATGCTCGCGCACGCGGCCTTCGAGGTAGCGCCGGTAGGCGTCGGTCACATGCTCGAGCCCGTTGCCGTGGATCACGACGATCGGCGGGTTCTGGCCGCCCTGGTGGGCATAGCGCAGCTTCGGCCGGAACGCGCCGGCGCGCTGCGGCGCCTGGTGCTGCACCGCCTCCTGCAGCAGCCGGGTCAGCACCGGCGTGGGCATCTTGCGGGTCGCCGAGGCATGGGCGTCGGCGATCGCCTTCCACAGCGGCCCGAGGCCCTGGCGCTTCAGCGCCGAGATGTGCAGCAGCGGCGCGAACTTCAGGAACGCCAGCCGCTGCTCGACCGAGCGCTCGAACATCTGGCGCTGGTAGGCATCGACCGCATCCCACTTGTTGACCGCCACCACCACCGCGCGGCCGCTCTCGAGGATGTAGCCGGCGATGTGCGCGTCCTGGTCGGACACGCCCTGGGTGGCGTCGATCAGCAGCAGCACGACGTTGGCGTCGGCGATCGCCTGCAGCGTCTTGACGACCGAGAACTTCTCGATCGCCTCGAACACCCTGCCCTTGCGGCGCAGCCCGGCGGTATCGATCAGCTCGAACTTCTGCCCCGCGCGCTCGAACGGCACGCTGATCGCATCGCGCGTGGTGCCGGGCTGGTCGAAGGCGACCAGTCGCTGCTCGCCGAGCCAGGTGTTGATCAGCGTGCTCTTGCCGGCGTTGGGCCGGCCGGCCACCGCGAGGCGGATCGGCTTGCCGGCGCTGGCCTCGTCGGCCTCCTGTCCGGGCTCGGGGAAGTCGCGCAGCGCCGCATCGAGCAGGCTGCGGATGCCCTGGCCATGCGCGGCCGAGACCGGGTGCGGCTCGCCGATGCCGAGTTCGTGGAATTCGGCCAGCTGCGGCGATTCGACCAGGCCCTCGGCCTTGTTGACCGCCAGCAGCACCCGCTTGTTGGCGCCGCGCAGGTAACGCGCGATGTCGTGGTCCTGGCCCGCGACGCCGGTGCGCGCGTCGACGACGAAGATCACCGCGTCGGCCTCGGCCACCGCGGCCTTGGTCTGCTCGGCCATCATCGCGACGATGCCGGCAGGCTTGTCGGGCTCGAAACCGCCGGTGTCGACGACGATGAACTCGCGCCCGGCATGCCTCGCGTCGCCGTAGTGGCGGTCGCGCGTCAGACCGGCGAAGTCGGCGACGATCGCGTCGCGGCTCTTCGTGATGCGGTTGAACAGCGTCGACTTGCCGACGTTCGGCCGGCCGACCAGCGCGATGACCGGCTTCATCTCATTCCGGCCGGAACGCGAACAGCCCGCCGTTGCGCGTGACCACCAGCATCGTGCTGCCCGACAGCACCGGCTGCGCGGCCACCGGCGAACCGTCGGTGGGCAGGCGCAGCAGGGTCTTGCCGGACTCGCGGTCGAGGAAGTGCACGATGCCCTCGAGGTCGCCGAACATCACCGTCCTGCCGGCCGACAGCGGTGCGCTGAGCGAGCGGTACAGCAGCCGCTCGTTGGTCCAGGCCAGCTCGCCGCCGGCGGTCTTCCAGGCGCTGAGCCGGTCGGAGCCGTCGGCACCGAACAGGAAGTCGGCATCGCCGCCGATCGCCTTCTGGCCGCCGGCGATGCGGCTCCAGCGCAGGCTGGCGCGGTCTGGTCCCGTGATCGACACGCAGCCCACGGCGGTCTGGAACGCGCGGGCGCACAGCGAGTCGCCCAGGCGCAGCGGCGGGCCGACCAGGTCGTTCAGCCGCTCGACCTCGTTGGTGCCGCGCGGCGCGGTCAGCGGCACCTCCCAGCGCACGCTGCCGGTGGTCGGGTCCAGCCCCAGCATCTGTGCGCCGACGCCGGCCACCAGCGTGTTCTTGAACGGCGCCAGCACGCCCGGCTGGGCCAGCGTCAAGGCCTCGCCCGGGCGCTGGAAGGTCCACAGCCGGCGGCCGTCGACCGCGTCGAAGGCGTGCACGGCACGGTCGACCCCCAGCACGAAGACCCGCTCGCCGGCCACCAGCGGCGCGGTGGTGGTGCGCGAGGCCAGCCGGGTCGACCAGCGCGGCGCGCCCTGGTCCATCACCACCAGCTCGTTGTTGACGGTGACGACCGCGGCGACGCGGCCGTCGCTGCCGACGCCGGCCGACAGCAGGTTGCCGGCGCTGCCGCGCCAGCGCTGCGCGCCGGTCTGGGCGTCGAGCGACAGCACCGTGCCGTCGCCGCCGGCAACGATGAAGGCGCCGTCGCGCACCGTCATCGCCAGGGGGAACTGCACCGAGCCGACCGCTGCGCGCCAGACCTGGCGGCCGGCGATCTGCGCCTCGACCGAATCCAGCTTGGTCGGCGGCGGCCGGTCGGCGCCGCAACCCAGCAGCGCCGCGACCAGCAGCGCCGACGCCGCTGCCCGGCCGCCGCGGCCCAGCCTGCCCAGTCTCACTTGGCGGCCCCCGAGGCCGCAGCAGGCGCTGCCGGCGGCGCGGCCAGCGCCGTCAGCTTGGCCTCGACCAGGCGCCGGTAGTCGAGCTTGTCGTCCATCTGGCTCCAGGCCGCCTGGTAGGCGGCCCGGGCCTCGGCCTTCTTGCCCTGGGCCAGCAGCACGTCGCCGCGGCGGTCGGCGACCAGCGCGGCGAAGTCCTTGGCGCTGGCGGCGTCCAGCGTCTTCAGCGCCTCGTCGTACTGCTTGGCGTCGAGCAGCACGCCGGCCAGCCGCAGGCGGGCGATCGTGCGGTATTCGTCCTCGGCCGCCTTGTCGGCAACCCAGCCCAGGCTGGCCTTCGCGGCATCGGCCTGGCCCTTCTCGTACTGCAGGCGCGCCGCCAGCAGCCCGCCCTGGCCGGTCAGCGTGGTGCCGGGAAAGCGCTCCTTCATGTCGTTGAAGACGCGCCCGGCCCGGTCGACATCGCCGGCCGAGGCGGCCTTGTCGAGCTCCTCGAACATCGCGGCGGCCTTGGCGGCCTGGTCGCGCTGGTACCAGCCCCAGGCGTTCCAGCCCGCGTAGGCCAGCAGGCAGGCAGTGACCACCCAGGTGATCAGGTTGCCCCATTGCTTCCAGAACGCCTTGAGGTCGTCGAGTTGTTCCTGCTCCTGCAGGTCGAGGGTGTTCGCCATGTGGCCGTTGTCTCTGCGCTGAAAACCAGGAGGCGGATTATGCGGTGCGCAACTCCTGCGCCCAGTCGGCCAGCGTGGCCAGCGGGCGCAGCACCTGCGGCGCGGCGGCGTCGCGCAGCGGCTTGACCGCGACCATGCCCTGCGCCAGCTCGTTGCCGCCGAAGACCAGCGCGTGGCGCGCGCCGCTGGCGTCGGCCTTCTTGAACTGCGACTTCATGCTGCCCAGGCCGGCGGCGCCGCCGGCGTGCATCACCACCGACAGGCCCACCGCGCGAAGCGCCTCGACGGCGGCGATCGCCGGGCCCAGCGCCGCCGCGTCGGGCAGCACCGCATAGGCGTCGGGCGCGCTGGCCGGGCCGTCGATGCCGCTTTGCTGCAGCAGGTCGAGCACGCGTTCCAGCCCCATGCCCCAGCCGACGCCGGGCGCCGGCCTGCCGCCGATCATCTCGACCAGGCCGTCGTAGCGGCCGCCGCCGCAGATCGTGCCCTGGGCGCCGAGCCTGGGCGTGATCCACTCGAACACCGTGTGGGTGTAGTAGTCCATGCCGCGCACCAGGCGCGGGTTCACCGTGAACGGCTGGCCGACCGCCGCCAGCGCCGACCTGACCGCGTCGAAATGCTTCAGCGAGGCCTCGCCGAGGAAGCCGATCAGCTGCGGCGCGGCATCGACCAGGTCCTGCATCGCCGGGTTCTTGGTGTCGAGGATGCGCAGCGGGTTGCGGTGCAGCCGGCGCTTGGCCTCGGCGTCGAGCAGTTCGGCATTCGCCTCGAAGTGGGCGATCAGCGCGGCGCGGTGGGCCTTGCGTTCGTCGAGCAGCCCCAGGCTGTTGATCTCCAGCCGCACCTCGGCCAGGCCCAGGTCGCGCCACAGCGCGCGGGCCATCAGGATCACCTCGGCGTCGGTCTCCGGCCCGCCGAAGCCCAGCGCCTCGACGCCGACCTGGTGGAACTGGCGGTAGCGCCCGCGCTGCGGCTTCTCGTGGCGGAACATCGGCCCGATGTAGAACAGCCGCTTGCCGCCGTCGTAGAGCATCGAATGCTCGATCGCCGCGCGCACCACGCCGGCGGTGTTCTCGGGCCGCAGCGTCAGCGGGTCGCCGTTCATGCTGTCGATGAACGAGTACATCTCCTTCTCGACGATGTCGGTCACCTCGCCGAGGCCGCGCACGAACAGCGGCGTCGGCTCGACGATCGGGGTGCGGATGTTGCGGTAGCCGTAGCGGCGCATCAGCGCGCGCACGGTGTCTTCCAGCCATTCCCAGCGCGCCGATTCGGGCGGCAGGATGTCGTTCATGCCTTTGACGGCTTGCAGCGGTTCGGCCATGGTGCGGTGGGGCCCGGCGGTCGGGCCCGGTTCAGGACGAGAACAGGCCTGGCGCGGCCAGGCAGGACAGGCGGTGGGGGCGGACGCGGTGACGCGTCAAGTCGACGCCGTCGCGCTGCCGAAGCGGCGTTCGATGTAGTTCTCGACGATGCGGTGGAACTCCTGCGCGATGCCCTCGCCGCGCAGCGTCATCGCCTTCTGGCCGTCGATGAACACCGGCGCGGCCGGGGCCTCGCCGGTGCCGGGCAGGCTGATGCCGATGTCGGCATGCTTGCTCTCGCCGGGGCCGTTGACGATGCAGCCCATCACCGCGAGCTTCAGGTTCTCGACGCCCGGGTACTTGCTCTTCCAGACCGGCATCATCGCGCGCAGGTGGTCGTCGATCTGCTTGGCCAGCTCCTGGAAGGTGGTGCTGGTGGTGCGGCCGCAGCCCGGGCAGGCGGTGACGCTGGGGTTGAAGTTGCGCAGCCCCAGTGCCTGCAGGATCTCGAGCGCGACCACCACCTCCTGGGTGCGCGGCTCGCCCGGCTGCGGCGTCAGGCTGACGCGGATCGTGTCGCCGATGCCCTGCTGCAGCAACTGGCCCAGCGCGACCGCCGAGGCCACCGTGCCCTTGGTGCCCATGCCGGCCTCGGTCAGTCCCAGGTGCAGCGGGTAATCGCAGCGCCGGGCCAGGGCCTGGTAGACCGTGATCAGGTCCTGCACGCCGCTGACCTTGCAGCTGATGATGATCTGGTCGGGCGACATGCCGAGCTCCTGCGCCCAGTCGGCCGACTGCAGCGCCGACTGCACCAGTGCCTGGTACATCACCGGCTTGGCGTCCCAGGGCTCGGCGCGGCGGGCGTTGTCGTCCATCAGCCGGGCCAGCAGCTCCTGGTCGAGGCTGCCCCAGTTGACGCCGATGCGCACCGGCTTGTCGTGGCGGCAGGCGGCCTCGATCATCTGCGCGAACTGGCGGTCGCGCTTCTGGCCCTTGCCGACGTTGCCGGGGTTGATGCGGTACTTGCTGAGCGCCGCGGCGCAGTCGGGGTACTCGGTCAGCAGCGTGTGGCCGTTGTAGTGGAAGTCGCCGATCAGCGGCACCGCGACGCCCATGCGGTCGAGCTGCTCGCGGATCGCCGGCACCGCCTTGGCCGCCTCGGGCGTGTTGACGGTGATGCGCACCAGCTCCGAGCCGGCCTGCGCCAGCTCCTTGACCTGGATCGCGGTCTCGATCACGTCGACGGTGTCGGTGTTGGTCATCGACTGCACCCGCACCGGCGCATCGCCGCCGACGGTGACCACCTGGTCGCCCCAGACCACCCGGGCCTGGCGCGAGCGGCGCGCGGCCGGCAGCACGGGCGTGATCGGCTGGGCGTCGTCGCAGTCGTCTGGAAGGGGTGCGGTCATGGCAGCGTGAGGTTCGCGATGTTGTTGCGGGCGATGGACTTCAGGTCCACCGGCTGGCCGCGCCAGCTGAGCTCGGTGCCGCTGGCATTGCCGATTCTCAGGCGCAGCGGCGGCGTGGCGGTCAATGCCACCGTCTCGCCCGCGGGCACCAGCCGTTCCATCTGCGTCTGGCCGCCGCCATCGACCACCTGCACCCAGGTGGTCTGGACCGCGCGCAGCACCAGCGCGTCGCCAGCGGCACTGGCGGCCGTTGCGGCCGCCGACGCCGCTGCAGGGGCCGCAGGGGCCGCGCCGGCAGCGGCGCCGGGCACGGCCGAGGCCGGCGCTTCGGGCGCAGCGGCGGCGGCCGGCTCGCCGGCCTCCGGCACCGAGGCCGCCGGGGCGGCGGGCGGCATCACCGGCATCGGCGTCGCATCGGCGGCCGGCGACGAGCCGCCGACCACCGACACCGAAGGCACCAGCACGAAGGCCGCGGCGGCCACCAGCAGGAAGGCCACGATCCACAGCACCGGGTGCCGCCAGGGCAGCCAAACCGTCGGGTCGATCCGGCCGGGGCGCTCGCGAAACGGCGTGTTCAGGCCCGAATCGACCCGCGCCAGCCCGGTGTCGGGGGTGTCCGGCAACTGCGCCAGCACCGGCGCCGGGTCGATCTTCAGCACCCGGCAGAGGGTCAGCGCCAGCGCGCGGGTGAAGGCGGCGTCGGGCAGTTCGCCGTAGCGACCGGCCTCCAGTGCCTCCAGCTTGGCCGGCGGCAGCTTGATCGAGGCCGCCAGCGCGGCGATGTGCAGACCCTGGCGCTGCCGCGCCTCGCGCAACAAGGCGCCGGCACCGGCCGCCGGTGCCGCGGCGCGGGCCTCGTCGTCGGCCGTTGCATCAGCCATCGAAACGCCCGCGCTCGTACAGCGCGGCCTCCGGGGATTGCGGGAAGCCCTGTCGCAAGCGCTCGCCGAGCACGCGCGCCGAGGACTCCTGGCCGAGCCGGCGCTCGATGCGCAGGGCCAGCCACAGCGACTGCGCATTGACGTTGGCCGGCGTGTCGTTGACGCGGCCGATGTAGAAGCGGGCGCGCTCGAAATCGCCGCGCTGGTACAGCACTTCCGCCAGGTTGATGCCGGTGCTCGGGTTGGCCGGGTCCAGCTCGTAGGCGCGCATCAGCGCCGCCTCGGCCTCGGCCCACTGGCCGTTGCGCCCGTAGCAGACGCCGCGCGCCAGCTGCGTGCGGGCGACTTCGCGGTACTGCGGGATCGCCAGCGCCGCCGAGAACTGCGCCTGGGACTCGGCAAACCGGTTGCGCAGGCAGAGGTACCAGGCCTGGTTGTGCCGGGCCGCGCCGTCGTTCGGGTTCAGCTGCAAGGCCCGGGCGAAGCTCTCCTCGGCCAGCCGGTCCTCGTTCATCGCGGCGTAGATCAGCCCCCGCAGGTTGTAGGCCTCGGCCAGGTCGGGCTTGGCGGCGATCGACAGCTTGACCTCGTCGAGCGCGGTGTCGAGCTGGCCGCGCGAGAAGTAGGCGCTGGCGAGCTCCAGCCGCACCCGCGCCCGGCGCTCGACCTCGCTCGGGTCGGACGACGGCGCGCTGACCTTGAACGGCTCGGCCGCCAGCGTCGGCGGTCCGCTGGTCGAACTGGTGCTGCTGGCACAGCCGGCCAGCAGCGCCGCGGCCAGGACGGCCAGCGCGGCCACCGGCCAGCCAGCGCTGCAGCCGAGGCGGGCCAGGGTCATGGCCGCACCTGCGGCTGCGGCTCGATGCGGATCACCGGGCGGGTCAGCCGCGCCTGGACATCGGTGCGGTCCTGCACCTCGCCGGCGAGCTGGCCGCAGGCGGCGTCGATGTCGTCGCCGCGGGTCCTGCGCACGGTGGTCACGATGCCGGCGTCCTGCAGGATCGCGGCGAAGGCCAGCACCCGCTCGCGCGGCGAGCGCTTCAGCCCCGAGGCCGGGAACGGGTTGAACGGAATCAGGTTGAACTTGCAGGGCACGCGCGGCGCCGCGCCGCGGCCGGACACCAGGTCGATCAGCTGCCGGGCCTGCTCGGGCGCATCGTTGATGCCGTCGAGCATGCAGTACTCGAAGGTGATGAAGTCGCGCGGCGCCGCGGCCAGGTAGCGCCGGCAGGCGGCCATCAGCTCGGCCAGCGGGTACTTGCGGTTCAACGGCACCAGCTGGTCGCGCAGCGCGTCGGTCGGCGCGTGCAGCGACACCGCCAGCGCGACCGGACAGTCGGCGCGCAGCCGGTCGATCATCGGCACCACGCCCGAGGTCGACACCGTGACGCGGCGCCGCGACAGCCCGTAGCCGTGGTCGTCGAGCATCACCCGCAGTGCCGGCAGCAGCGCGCCGTAGTTCTGCAGCGGCTCGCCCATGCCCATCATCACGACGTTGCTGATCGCCCGCTCGCCGGGCGCCAGGTTCAGGCGCCGGCGCAGCTGGTGCTCGGCAAACCACAGCTGGGCGACGATCTCGCCGCTGGCCAGGTTGCGGCTGAAGCCCTGGTGGCCGGTCGAGCAGAAGCGGCAGCCGACCGCGCAGCCGGCCTGCGACGAGACGCACAGCGTGCCGCGCTCGGCCTCGGGGATGAACACCGTCTCGACCGCGTTGCCGCCGCCGACGTCGAACAGCCACTTGATCGTGCCGTCGGCCGAGGCCTGTTCGCCGGCCACCGGCAGCGCCTGCACCACCGCCTGCGCCGCCAGCTTGTCGCGCAGCGACTTCGCCAGGTCGGACATGCGATCGAAGTCGCCCTCGCCCTTCTGGTGGATCCAGCGGAACAGCTGGACGGCGCGGAAGCGCTTCTCGCCGCGGGCCTCGCACCAGGCGGTGAGCGCGTCGAGATCGTGGTCGAGCAGGTTGACCGGGGCCACGGTCGAGGGGAGCGAAGTCGTGCCGCCAGCAGGTGCCGTCGCCGCCGCGATCAGCGGCTGTAGACGTTCATGCCGGGAAAGAAGAACGCCACCTCGACCGCCGCGGTCTCCGGCGCGTCCGAGCCGTGTACGGCGTTGGCGTCGATCGAGTCGGCGAAATCGGCTCGGATCGTGCCCTTGTCGGCCTTCTTCGGGTCGGTGGCACCCATCAGCTCGCGATTCTTGGCGATCGCACCCGCGCCCTCGAGCACCTGGATCATCACCGGGCCGGAGATCATGAACTCGACCAGGTCCTTGAAGAACGGGCGCGCCTTGTGCACCGCGTAGAAGGCCTCGGCCTCGCGGCGCGACAGGTGCGCCATCTTCGCGGCGACGACCTTCAGACCGGCGGCCTCGAAGCGGGCGTAGATCTGGCCGATGACGTTCTTCGCCACGGCGTCGGGCTTGATGATCGAGAGCGTGCGTTCGACGGGAGCGGAATCGGCCATGAAAAGTTCTCCTGAATCAATGACTTGAAGACAAACTGCGCATTCTAGCGCGCTTCTCCGGCAGGACTTGCCCGACCGTGCCGCCGCGCGCTGCGATCAGCGCCCGCCGCCATTGCGATCAGCGCCCGCCGCCGCGGCGACCACCCCCGCCGCCGCGCCGGCCTCCGCCGCCGCCGTGGCCCTGGAACTTGCGCACGAAGGCATCGGCGCCGATGTAGCCCAGCGAGGTCTTCATCGGATCGGGCTGGCCGCCGCCGGCGCCACCGCCACCGCCCTTGCGGCCGCCGCCGCCTCCGCCGCCACCGCCGCCGAAGCCCTTGGACTTCTGCACGAAGCGCTTGTCGTAGGTCTGCTCCAGCGGGTTCGGGATCGGCCCGTCCTCGGGGATCTCGCGCCGCGGCGCGCGCGCCTCGCGGATCGCCCGCTTGTCGAAGGTCTGCATCAGCGGGTTGGGGATCGCCGCGAAGTTCTCGTTCTCGATTTCGCCGTCGAGCATCGGCGGGCGCGGCGCGCGATCCCGACGTTCGGGGCGGTCGGGGCGGTCGGGGCCGCGCTTGCCCGTCGCGGGGCCGCGGTCGGCGCGTTGCGGCGGCGGGCCGCTGCGGCGCTCGTTGCCTCCCCGGTTCGGACCCTGGGCCTGACCCTGGCCATCCCGCGGCGCGCGCGGTCCGGCGCTGCCCGGGTCGCGGCCGCCGCCGGCCAGGCGCCTCACCTCGCGCACCTCGGCCTCGGAGAGGTCGACGAAGGCGGCGCGCTTCAGGCCGCGCGGCAGCACCACGCAGCCGTAGCGGATGCGGATCAGCCGGCTGACGCCCAGCCCGACCTTGTCGAACAGCTTGCGCACCTCGCGGTTGCGGCCTTCGGTGATCACCACCCGGTACCAGTGGTTGACGCCCTCGCCGCCACCGTCCTCGATCGACTTGAACGAGGCCCGCTGGCCGTCGATGTCGACGCCTTCGAGCAGCCGCGCCCTGGCCTCGGCTTCGAGCGTGCCGAGCACGCGCACCGCGTACTCGCGCTCGACGCCGAAGCGCGGGTGCATCAGCTGGTTGGCCAGTTCGCCGGAGTTGGTGAACAGCAGCAGGCCCTCGGTGTTGATGTCGAGCCGGCCGACCGACTGCCACTTGCCGTGCGGCAGCCGCGGCAGGCGGCGGAACACCGTCGGCCGGTGCTGCGGATCGTCGTGGGTGACGACCTCGCCGACCGGCTTGTGGTAGGCGATGATGCGTGGCGGCGGCGGCGCGATGCGCACCTTGATCTGCCGGCCGGCGACGCTGATGCGGTCGCCGAACGAGATGCGCTGGCCGGTGTGGGCGACCTGGCCGTTGACCATCACCTGGCCCTCGGCGATCAGCTCTTCCATGTCGCGGCGCGAGCCGATGCCGGCCTGCGCCAGCACCTTGTGCAGCTTGGGCGCGTCGGGCTCGGCAGCCAGCACCCGCTTCTCGGGCTCGGCCGGCGCGCCGGCGTCGGACGGCTCGGCGTCGTAGTCGCCGGCCAGCACCGCGGCGAAGGTCTCGCCGGCGTCCAGCGGCGCGGCGGGTGGCGCTTCGGCAGCCGGCGCGGCCTCGTCGTCGTCGCCGTCGTCGTCGCCGGGCGTTGCGGTGACGACCAGCACCGGGCCGTCGTCGACCGCCGTGCCGTCCTCGCGCAGCGCCTTGTCGGCGCCGCCGCGGCGCCCGCGCCGACGATTGCGGTTGCGCTTGCGCACGCCCTCGCCTTCGCCCGCACCGGGAGCGACCGCTTCGCCTGCGGCCGCCGCAGCGTCGGGCTCGGCGGCTGGCGTCACGGCTTCGGCGACCATGGGCTCGGCGGGCCGACGCGCCGCGGCAGCCTCGGCGCCAGGCAGCGGCGGCGCCGGCATCGGCTCGGCCGCCGGCTTCGGCTCGGCCGCCGGCATCGGCTCGGCCGCTGGCGCCGGCGGCGCGGCGCTGGCCGCAGCCGACGTGGAGGCGTCGGCCGTTGCGGCCGCCGCTTCGGCCCCCGCGGCCGCCGCGCGGCGGCGCGGCCGCGGCGCCTTGGCCGCCGGGGCCTCAGGCGCGGACTCGTCGGCGGCCGGGGCGACCGTCGTCGCAGCCTCGGCGCCCTCGCCTGCCGCAGTGGCCGCCACGGGCTTGCGGCGGCTGCGCCTGGGCTTGGCGGGTTCGTCGGCGGCGGGCGCCTCGACGCCGGCCTCGACGGCCTCGATCCCCGGTGCCTCGGCCACCGGCGCAGCGGACGCGCGCTTGCGGCGCGGCTTCGGCGCGGGCTCGGCGTCGCCGGGCGGCGCGGCGACCGGCAGGTCGGACGGGGGCAGATCGTGGTCTTGCGTGTTCATGCGTGCGCAGCGGGGGTGGAATCGTCGGGCGCCAGCATCGGGGCCGGCGCGGCGGGATCGGCCGACAGATCGGCCGAGGCGGTGTCTTCGGCCGGCTCGGCCAGCGGCAGCGGCGACTGGACGTCCTGGTCGAGCAGCGAGGGCTGGGCGGCCGAGCCGGGGTCGAACACCGCCGCGGTCGGCGGGCCCTCGAGCGCCGGCAGCTGGTCGAGGCTGGCCAGGCCCAGGTCGTCGAGGAACTGGCGGGTGGTGGCGTACAAGGCCGGCCGGCCCGGCGCCTCGCGGTAGCCGATGGCCTCGATCCAGCCGCGCTCCTCGAGCTGCTTGACGATCTGGCTGGACACCGTGACGCCGCGGATGTCCTCGATGTCGCCGCGCGTCACCGGCTGACGGTAGGCGATGATCGCCAGCGTCTCCATCGCCGCGCGCGAATAGCGCGGCGGCTTCTCGGGGTGCAGCCGGTCGAGGTACTCGCGCATCTCGGGCCGGCTCTGGAAGCGCCAGCCCGAGGCCAGCGCGACCAGTTCGACGCCGCGGCCCTCCCAGTCGCGCACCAGTTCGTCGAGCAGCGATCGCAGCGTGTCGGCACCGACCTGCTCGTCGAACAGGCTGCGCATCTCGCGCAGCGGCATCGGCTGCTGGGCGCAGATCAGCGCGGTCTCGAGGACACGCTTGGCCTCGTCAGTGTTCATGAACCTCTGTTCATCGGTGGCCGTCGTCGGGCGGCGGCGCGGGTGCAACGCATCGTTCGGAGGGACCGGTCGGTGGCCTGTCGCGCGGTCTTGCCTGGCCCCGAGCCGCGGTCTTCAGGCGCCTTGTGGACGGCTGGGCACGTTGACTCTGAGGGCCCGGGCGCCAGGCTTTTCGCCACGGCACGCCGCTTTACCCCGGGGGAACCCGGTGCGCAGACTCTGCGCGCCTGGGCCTTGCCGCAGACCGCTTCGGCCTGCCTGTCTGGAGATACCCCCAGGGCGGGATGTCACATCCACCGCCCTCGGCATCCGCCACGGGCCGCATTGTAGCCCCGGATCGGACTGCCAGCCGGCGCCTTGTGTCAGCCTGGCACAACAAGAGCCCAGGCCGCGGCCAGGTCGGCCGGCAACGGCGCCTCGAAGGCGCAGGCCCGACCATCGCCCGGGTGGCTGAATGCCAGCTCGGCGGCATGCAGGGCCTGGCGCGACAGCCCCAGCAACGGCCGGCCGCCGTAAAGCGCGTCGGCGACCAGCGGATGGCCCTTCGAGGCCAGGTGGACCCGGATCTGGTGCGTGCGCCCGGTGTGCAGCCGGCAGCGCAGCGCACTGACCGGGCTTTCGGCCGGGCCGCCCGATGGGGCGGCGGCAGCGGGCTCCCAGACCGCCAGCCGTTCGACATCGGTGCGCGCGGGCTTGCCGCCGGCGACCACCGCCATGCGCAGCCGCGACACCGGGTCGCGGCCGATCGGCGCGTCGATGCTCGCCTGCGCCCAGGGCACCCGGCCATGCGCCAGCGCAAGATAGAGGCGCCTGACCTCGCGCGCGGCGATCTGGCGCACCAGCGCGGTCATCGCCGGCAGCGTCTTGGCGACGACCATCAGGCCGCTGGTGTCCTTGTCGAGCCGGTGCACGATGCCCGCGCGCGGCAGCGCGGCAGCGCCGGCATGGTGTGCCAGCAGGCCATTGAGCAGCGTGCCCGACCAGTGGCCCGGCGCCGGGTGCACCACCAGCCCGGCCGGCTTGTCGATCACCAGCAGCTGCGAGTCCTCGTGCACCACCGCCAGCGTCATCGGCTCGGGCCGGAAGGCCAGGCTCTCGGCGGTGGGCAGCAGCGCGACCTGCAGCACCTGGCCGGCCTTGAGCCTGCGCGACGCCGTGGCCTGCACCGCGTCGTCGACGCGCACCTGGCCGCGCACGATCAGCTGCTGCAGCCAGCTGCGCGAGAACTCGGGCGCCAGCGCCACCAGCACCTTGTCCAGGCGCAGCCCATGCTGAGCCGCGGCGACGACGCACTCGCGCGTCTCGACCTCGGTCTCGACGGGGCTGTCGGTTTCGATCTCGGCGTCGGCCGCGGCGTCGTCAGGCGGGGCGACCGGGCGCGGTCTGCCGGGGGAGGCGCACATTAGAATCTTTGGCTTGGCAAGGATGCGTGGAAGGGTGCCGGCCCCCGGGCCGGCCAGACCGATGAGCTTGTTCGAGGTGATGCGCCGTGATGCGTGGTGATGGGCGTGGTGATGGGCGTGGTGATGGGCCCGGGTCCGCGGTTCGACAGCGGTCGCGGGGCAGCATGGCGGCGCTGCTCGTGGCCGCCGCATTGGCCGGCTGCGCCGCCAAGGGGCCGGAAGACCTGTCCGGCACGCCCGAGAAATTGTATGCAGATGCCAAGGAGGACATCGCCGCCGGCAGCTACGAGCGTGCGATCAAGACGCTCGAGCGGGTCGAAGGCAAGGCCACCGGCACCCTGCTGGCGCAGCAGGCGATGCTCGACCTGGCCTACGCCAAGTGGCGCAGCGGCGAGCGGGTGGAGGCCATCGCCGTGCTCGACCGCTTCATCAAGACCCACCCGTCGAGCCCGGCGATGGACTACGCGCTCTACATGAAGGGCGTGATCAACTTCAACGACAACATGGGGTTCCTCAGCGGCATCTCGCGGCAGAAGGTCTCCGAGCGCGACCAGCAGGCCTCGCGCGATTCGTACCAGGCCTTTGCCCAGCTGATCGAGCAATACCCCGATTCCAAGTACAGCGAGGACGCTCGGCTGCGCATGGACTACATCGTCAACGCGCTGGCCGAGTACGAGGTCCACGTCGCGCGCTACTACTACCGGCGGCAGGCCTTCGTCGCGGCCGTCAACCGGGCGCAGATCGCGGTGCGCGAGTACCAGCGCTCGCCGGCGGTCGAGGAGGCGCTCTACATCATGGCCGCCAGCTACGACAAGCTGGGCCTGCCGGTGCTGCGCGACGACGCCGAGCGGGTGCTGAAGGCCAACTACCCGGACACCCAGTTCTTCAAGAACGGCGTGCGCCTGCCCGACCGGGCCTGGTGGCAGTTCTGGTAGGCGGCGCAACGGCTCAGTGCCGTGCCGCCAGTTCGTCCAGCCAGCCCAAGGCGTCGGCCTCGGTATCCAGCGTGCCCATCGCCGGCAGTGCCGCGCGCAAGCGCCGGCCGTAGGGCATCTGGCGCAGGCGCGGGTCGGTGATCACCAGCAGGCCGCGGTCGGTCTCGCTGCGGATCAGCCGGCCGGCGCCCTGCTTCAGCGCGATCGCCGCCTCGGCGACGAAGTAGTCGTTGAACGGGTCGCGCCCGCGCGATTCGAGCTCCTTGCTGCGCGCCTGCACCAGCGGATCGTTCGGCGGCGGAAACGGCAGCTTGTCGATGACCACGCACTGCAGCGCGTCGCCCGGCACGTCGATGCCCTCCCAGAAGCTGGCCGAGCCGACCAGCACGCTGCGCGGCGTGTCGAGGAAGCGCTGCAGCAGCGTGCGCTTCGGGTGCGTGCCCTGCACCAGCACCTGCAGCGGCTCGCCGGCCGCCGCGGCGGCGTCCTGCAGCGCCTGCGCGATCAGCGGCAGCACCCGCAGCGTGGTCGTCAGCACGAAGCTGCGCCCGCCCAGCCGACCGGCCAGCCGCGCCGCCAGTGCGCCCACCGCCGCCGGATGGCCCGGCTCGCCGGGCTTCGGGAAGCGCGGCGGCACCCAGGTGCGGGCATGCGCGGCATAGTCGAACGGGCTGCCCACGCGCAGCTTGCGCGCGTCCTCCAGCGCGGCGGCTTCGCTGAACCAGCTCAGGTCCTCGTCGCTGCCCAGCGTCGCCGAGGTGAAGATCCAGGCCCGCGGCATCGCCGCGCGCTGCTCGGTGAACAGGTCGCGGATGTGCAGCGGCGATTCGACCAGCCTGGCGTCGCGCGGGCCGACGTCGATCCAGCGCACCCGGTCGGCCGCGGTCCCGGCCTCGAAGGCCTGGGCCAGTTGCGCGATGCGCCGCCCGCGCTCGACCAGCCGCGTGAAGTCGGGTGCGCTGGCCTCGACCGCCAGCGCGGCGTCGCGCGCCGCATCGGCGGCCTTCACCAGCGCGGCCAGCGCTTCGCCGAACGCCGGCTGTGTGGCGCGCTCGTCCCAGCGCAGTTTCAGGATGCCCTTGAGATCCTTCAGCGGCCCGGCGCAGGCCAGCCGCAGGTCGCGTGCGGCACGGTCCAGCGTGCCGGCGATCGCCGGCCACTCGGCCAGGCCGCGGGCATGGCTCAGGCCCGCG
Source organism: Burkholderiaceae bacterium (assembly GCA_016790515.1). Lineage (GTDB taxonomy): Bacteria > Pseudomonadota > Gammaproteobacteria > Burkholderiales > Burkholderiaceae_C > Pseudaquabacterium. The sequence continues at coordinate 23,014 of JAEUOY010000036.1, forward strand.
GCGAGCAGGTCGCGGCCGAAGTCGATCACCTGGTTGCTCGACAGCATCGTGCCGAGGAACTGCAGACCGGTCTCGACCAGCTGGTGCGCCTCGTCGAACACCGCGGTGTCGACCGTCGGCAGCAGTTCGGCGACGCCGCTGTCGCGCAGCGACAGGTCGGCGAAGAACAGGTGGTGGTTGATCACCACCAGGTCGGCGGCCATCGCCTCGCGCCGCGCCCGCACGACATGGCAGTCGCGGAACTGCGGGCAGTCCTGGCCCAGGCAGTTGTCGCGGGTGGAGGTGACGAGCGGGATCACCGGCGATCGGTCGTCGAGGCCGTCGATCTCGGCCAGGTCGCCGGTGCGCGTGCCGTGGGCCCAGGTCTCGATGCGGGCCAGCGCGCGCACCGCGAAGCGGTCGGGCAGGCTGGCGCTCTCGCGCGCCAGCTGCAGCCGGTGCAGGCACAGGTAGCTGCTGCGGCCCTTCAGCAGCGCGATGCGCAGCGGCACGCGCAGCGCGGCCTTCAGCCGCGGCAGGTCACGCAGGAACAGCTGGTCCTGCAGGCTCTTGGTCGCGGTGGAGACCAGCGCACGGCGGCCCGACAGCAGCAGCGGCACCAGGTAGGCGAAGGTCTTGCCGACCCCGGTGCCGGCCTCGGCGACCAGTGTCGCCCGCTCGGCGATCGCCCGGGCCATGGCCTCGGCCAGCTGCAGCTGCACCTCGCGCTCGACGAACCCCGGATCGGCCTGCGCCAGCAGGCCGCCGGCGCGCAGCGCGTCGCCGGTGGCCCGGGCCAGGTCGCCGGCGGCCGCGTCGGCCGGCACGGCGTCCGGCGACAGCACCGGCATCAGGCCGGTTCCGGCGGGTCGAGCGCCGCCTCGATGCGCGAGATCTGGTCGCGCAGCAGCAGCCGGCGCTTCTTCAGCCGGCGCAGCGACAGGTCGTCGACCGGCGATTGCTCGACGGCGCGGTCGATCAGGTTGTCGAGATCGGCATGCTCGATGCGCAGCTCGATCAGCGCGCGCTGCGGCGATCGCAGGTTCAGGGGATCGATCGACTCGGTGGTCATCGCTGGGGGCTTCCGGCCAGGAGTTTATAGTGCGCCGCCATGAGTGCTGCGCCCACCCTGGCCTATCGAATGCTGGCTGCCACCGGCCTGCACAAGGGCGACCGGCCCTACCAGCAGGACCAGGTGCAGATCCTGCGCCACGGCCGCGCCAGGGACTGCCTGCTGGCGGTGCTGGCCGACGGCATGGGCGGCAAGAGCGGTGGGCGCAAGGCCGCCGACCAGGTGATCCACACCGCGCGCCAGCTGTTCGATCGCTACGTGCCGGCCAAGGACGACCCGGCCGAGCTGATGCGCCAGCTGGTGCTGGAGTCGCACCTGATGATCAAGCTGACCGCGATCACCGCCGAGGAGGAGCCGCACAGCACGCTGGCCGCCTTCCTGCTGGGCCCGGGCCTGGCCTGCCATGTCGTGCACGCCGGCGATTCGCGGGTCTACCACTTCCGCGGCGCCGAGATGGTCAGCCGCACGATGGACAATTCCTACGTGCAGCGGCTGATCGACGAAGGCAAGATCACCGAGGACCAGGCCAACAGCCACCCGCAGGGCAACCTGCTGACCGGCTGCCTGGGCACCGAGGACGACCCGCCGGTGAGTCTGCACCGGATCGACGCAGTGCTGCCGGGCGATGCGCTGCTGTGCTGCAGCGACGGGCTGTGGCACTACTTCACGCCGCGCGAGCTGGGCATGTACGTCAACAGCTTCTCGCCGCGCGAGGCGGCCGAGATGATGGTCACCCGTGCCCGCCAGCGCGCCAATGCGCAGGGCGACAACCTGTCGCTGGCGCTGGTCAGGGTCGAGGCGATCGCCTGATCGGCCGCGGTCAGGGCGCCGGCCCGCTGGCGCCGGGCACCGGCAGCCCGGCCGCCGGTGGCTTCTGCGCGTCGCGCGCCGCATTGCGGTCCTGCACCGCCTGCCGGTGGGCCTCGGCGGCCTGCTGGCGCTGGCGGTAGGCCTCGAGCTGTTGCTGCTCGCGGGCCGCGGCGCCGGGGCCGCTGGCGTTGGGGCCGAGCGGCTGCCGCAGCGGCCGCTTCGACGATGGCAGGCCGGTCGAGGCGGGCGCTGATGGCACTGACGGCGCTGATGGTGCTGATGGTGCCGAAGCGGCGACGGCCGGCCGCCGTGGCGGCTGCAGCCGCGGCGCCGAGGCCTGGGCCTGCACACGGTCCTGCTGCTCCCGCAGGCGCTGCGCGGCGCGCTCGCGACGCCTCGCATCGTCGAGCTGCAGCTGGCGCTGGCGCAGGCCTTCCAGCGATTGCCGCCGCGCGGCCTGCGCCGCCGCGACGCAGTCGTTGACCAGGAAATTCGACTGGCAGGCGCTGCGCTGCTCGGCAAAACGCGCCTCGACCGCAGCGATCTCGGCGGCCAGACGCTGGCGCTGCTGGTCCTGGGACCCGTCCTGTGCCCGGCCGGCGCCCGGCAGGCCGGCCGACAGCAGCAGCACCGCCCCGGCGGCGGCCACGGCGCGCCGCCAGCGGCCCCGGGTGGCCGCGGCCCTCATGTGATCCCGGTGTCGACCTCGCGCCGCTCGAGCGCCAGGTACTCGGCCGAGCGCATCTCCTGCAGCCGCGAGACGGTGCGCGGGAACTCATGCGCCAGCGGGCCCTCGGTGTAGAGCTGCTCGGCAGGCACCTCGGCCGAGATCACCAGCTTGACGCGGCGGTCGTACAGCACGTCGACCATCAGCGTGAAGCGCCGCGCCTCGCTGGCCAGCCTGGGCGGCATCTGCGGCACGCCCGACAGGATCACGGTGTGGAACTGCTGGGCGATCTCGAGGTAGTCGTTCTGCGAGCGCGGGCCGCCGCACAGCGTGCGGAAGTCGAACCAGACGACGCCGCCGGCGCGGCGGATCGCGCGCAGCTCGCGGTGCTCGATGTGCAGCCGTGGGTCCTCGTCGCGGGCCTCGGCCAGCTCCTGGAAAGTGGCCTCGAGCTGCCGGTCGGCGGCCTCGCCCAGCGGCGTCAGGTAGAGCTGCAGGTGCTCCAGCGTGCGCTGGCGGTAGTCGGTGCCGTTGTCGACGTCGATGACCTCCAGCTTCTCCTTCAGCAGCCCGATCGCCGGCAGGATGCGGTCGCGGTGCAGGCCGTTCGGGTACAGGTCGTCGGGACGGAAGTTCGAGGTCGTGATGATCGACACCCGGTTCGCGAACAGTGCGACCAGCAGGCGGTGCAGGATCATCGCGTCGGTGACGTCGGCGACGTGGAACTCGTCGAAGCAGATCAGCCGGAAGCGCCGCGCGACGCGCCGGCCCAGCTCGTCGAGCGGGTTCACCGTGCCCTTCAGGTCCTGCAGCTCGCGGTGCACCTCGCGCATGAACTCATGGAAGTGCAGCCGGGTCTTGCGCTGCAGCGGCACGGCCTGGAAGAAGCAGTCCATCAGGAAGCTCTTGCCGCGACCCACCCCGCCGACCATGTAGACGCCGCGCGGGATCGGCGGGCGCACCAGCAGCTTGGTGACGGCGTTGCTGCGCCGCGCCTTGTAGGCGGCCCACTCGTCCTGGCAGCGCTGCAGTGCCGCCACCGCGCGCAGCTGCGCCGGGTCGGACTGGTAGCCACGTTCGGCCAGCGTCTGGTGGTAGAGCTCGGTGACGGAGGTCATGCGCTGAAAGCGAATGGGGCCAGCTTACGCGGGCCCCGAACGGCCAGTCGTCGCTGGCGTGACGGCGGCATGCCGGATCAGAAGTTCAGGGTGCGCTTGTCGACCGCCAGCGCGGCCTCCTTGGTCGCTTCGCTCAGGCTGGGGTGGGCATGGCAGATGCGTGCGATGTCCTCGGCCGAGGCCTTGAACTCCATCGCCACCACCGCTTCGGCGATCAGCTCGCTGGCGAAGGGGCCGACGATGTGCACGCCGAGGATCTCGTCGGTCTTCGCGTCGGCGAGGAACTTGACGAAGCCGGTGGTGTCGCCCAGCGCCCGCGCCCGGCCGTTGGCCAGGAACGGGAACTGGCCGGCCTTGTAGGCCACGCCGCCGGCCTTCAGCTGCTGCTCGGTGCGGCCGACCCAGGCGATCTCGGGCGAGGTGTAGATCACCCAGGGGATGGTGTCGAAGTTGACGTGGCCATGCTGGCCGGCGATGCGCTCGGCCACCGCGACACCCTCCTCCTCGGCCTTGTGCGCCAGCATCGGCCCGCGCACGACGTCGCCGACCGCCCAGACGTTGGGCAGGTTGGTGCGGCAGTCGCCGTCGACGACGATCGCGCCGCGCTCGTCGAGCTTCAGGCCGACGGCCTCGGGGTTCAGCCCGCTGGGGTTGGGCACGCGGCCGATCGAGACGATCAGGCGCTCGACCTCGCGCGAGGCCGCGGCGCCCTTGGCATCGGTGTAGGCCACGGTGACGCCCGTCTTGCCGGCCTTGACCTCGGTGATCCCGACGCCGAACTGGAACTTCAGCCCCTGCTTGGTGAACGCCTTCAGCGCCTCCTTGGCCACGCCCTCGTCGGCCGCGCCGAGGAAGTTCGGCAGCGCCTCCAGCACCGTGACCTCGGCGCCGAGCCGGCGCCAGACCGAACCCATCTCCAGCCCGATCACGCCCGAGCCGACCACGCCCAGCGTCTTCGGCACCGCCGGGATGCGCAGCGCGCCGTCGTTGGACAGCACGCGGTCCTCGTCGAACGCGACGCCGGGCAGCGCACGGGCGCTGGAGCCGGTCGCGACGATCACGTGCTTGCCAGTCAAGGTCTCGTTGGCCGCGCCGGTCACGCTGATCTCGTAGGCGCCGCCCTCGGCCTTCACGAAGGCGCCGCGGCCGTGGAAGAAGCCGACCTTGTTCTTCTTGAACAGGTACAGGATGCCGTCGTTGTTCTGCTTCACGACGGCATCCTTGCGGCCGACCATCTTGGCGACGTCGATCGACAGGTTGCTCAGGCCGATGCCGTGGTCGGCGAAGTGGTGGCCGGCGTGCTCGAAATGCTCGCTCGACTGCAGCAGCGCCTTGCTCGGGATGCAGCCGACGTTGGTGCAGGTGCCGCCGGGTGCAGGGCCGCCCTTGTCGTTGGCCCACTCGTCGATGCAGGCGACGCTGAAGCCGAGCTGGGCAGCGCGGATGGCGGCGATGTAGCCGCCGGGGCCGCCGCCGATGACGATGACGTCGAATGCTTTGGACATGATGTTTCGCAGGGTTGGTGGATCGTGCGCGCGCTCGAACGCCGGGCTATTCGGACGGCACGAAGATCCACAGCAGGATGTAGAGCAGGCCGCCGAAGCCGCCGAACAGGAACAGCAGGGTCAGGATCAGCCGCCAGGCCCAGCTGTCGAGGCCGGTCAGCGTGGCGAGGCCGCCGCAGACGCCGCCGAGCCAGCGGTCGGTGATCGAGCGGCGGAAGCTGTTGATCGCCGATACGCCGCCCGCCTGGCCCGCCGGCGGCGGCGCCGGCCCGTCGAGCAGGCGCTGCTTGGCGCGTTCGAACTCCGCGTCCGACAGCGTGCCGCGGCTGCGCAGGGCGTCGAGCTTGGTCAGTTCGTCGGCGATCGACATGGTGGTCCTCAGATGTCGAACAACAGGCGCGCCGGGTCTTCCAGAGCATCCTTCATCGTCACCAGGCCCAGCACGGCCTCGCGGCCGTCGATGATGCGGTGGTCGTAGCTCATCGCCAGGTAGTTCATCGGCCGCACGACGATCTGGCCGTTCTCGACCACCGCGCGGTCCTTGGTCGCGTGCACGCCGAGGATCGCCGACTGCGGCGGGTTGATGATCGGCGTCGACAGCATCGAGCCGAAGGTGCCGCCGTTGCTGATCGAGAAGGTGCCGCCGGTCAGTTCCTCGATGCCCAGCTTGCCGTCGCGCGCCTTGGCGCCGAACTCGGCAATCTTCTTCTCGATGTCGGCGAAGCTCATCTGGTCGACGTTGCGCAGCACCGGCACCACCAGGCCGCGCGGCGAACCGACCGCGATGCCGATGTCGAAGTAGCCGTGGTAGACGATGTCGTTGCCGTCGACGCTGGCGTTGATGATCGGGTACTTCTTCAGCGCCGCGACCGCCGCCTTGACGAAGAAGCTCATGAAGCCGAGCTTGACGCCGTGTTCCTTCTCGAACTTGTCCTGGAACTTCTTGCGCATCTCCATCACCGGGGCCATGTTGACCTCGTTGAAGGTGGTCAGGATCGCGTTGGTCGACTGGCTCTGCACCAGGCGTTCGGCGATGCGGGCGCGCAGGCGCGACATCGGCACCCGCTGTTCGGGGCGCTCGCCCAGGCTCGGGCCGGTGGGCGCGGCCACCGCCGGCAAGGCGCGCGCCGGCGCCGCGGCCGGGGCGGCGGCCCTGGGCGCCGGGGCCGGGGCCGGGGCCGCGGCGGCAGGGCCTGCCGACAAGGCACCGAGCACGTCGCCCTTGGTGACGCGACCGTCCTTGCCGGTGCCGGCGACCGAGCCGGCCGCCAGTTGGTGGTCGGCCATCAGCTTGGCGGCGGCGGGCATCGCCACGTCGGCCTTGCTGCCACCGGTGGCGGCGGCAGCCGCCGCGGCAGGCGGTGCGGCCGCGGGCGCCGCGGCCGGTGCCGGCGCGGCCGCGCCGGCCGACGCCTCGGTGTCGATGCGGGCGATGACCTGGTCGCTGACCACCGTGGCGCCGTCGTCGCAGACGATCTGCGCGATCACCCCATCGGCCGGCGCCGGCACCTCGAGCACGACCTTGTCGGTCTCCACCTCGATGATGATCTCGTCCATCGCCACGGCCTCGCCGGGCTTCTTCTTCCACTGCAGCAGGGTGGCTTCGGCCACCGATTCGGACAGCTGCGGTACCTTGACTTCTACGATTGCCATGATGTTTCTCGGTATTCGTTCAAATCGCCGCACATGCGCGGCCGGACCTGATCCGGCCTGAGTGGGAGATCAGGGGCGGCGCGCAGCGCCCGCCCCCGACCCGCGGCAGATCACTTCGTGAGGATGAAGCCCTTGAGCTTGCCGTAGGCCTGGTCGAGCAGCGCCTTCTGCTGCTCCTGGTGCAGGTGGGCATAGCCCACCGCCGGCGATGCCGAGGCCGGGCGCCCGGCGTAGCCGAGCTTCTGGCCGTCCTGCATGTTCTCGTGGATGTAGTGCTGCACGAAGAACCAGGCGCCCTGGTTCTGCGGCTCGTCCTGGCACCACACCACCTCGGTCGCGTTGGCGTACTTCTTGATCTCGGCGGCGAAGGCCTTGTGCGGGAACGGGTAGAGCTGCTCGACGCGGATGATCGCCACGTCGGACGCCTTCTTCTCGTCGCGCTTCTTGATCAGGTCGTAGTACACCTTGCCCGAGCAGGCGATCAGGCGCTTGACCTTGTCGGCGACGATCGCCTCGTTCTGCTCCGGGATCACGGTCTGGAAGCTGCCGCGGGTGAAGTCGGACAGCGGCGAGGTGGCGTCCTTGTTGCGCAGCAGCGACTTCGGCGTCATCAGCACCAGCGGCTTGCGGAACATGCGCACCATCTGCCGGCGCAGCACATGGAAGATCTGCGCCGCCGAGGTCGGCTGCACGACCTGCATGTTGTTGTCGGCGGCCAGCTGCATGAAGCGCTCGAGCCGCGCCGAGCTGTGCTCGGGGCCCTGGCCCTCGTAGCCGTGCGGCAGCATCATCACCAGGCCGTTGGCGCGACCCCACTTGACCTCGCCCGAGGCGATGAACTGGTCGATCACCACCTGGGCGCCGTTGACGAAGTCGCCGAACTGGGCTTCCCAGATCGTCAGCGTGTTCGGCTCGGCGCTGGCGTAGCCGTACTCGAAGCCCAGGATCGCCTCTTCCGACAGGATCGAGTCGATCACCGTGAACGGCGCCTGGTTCTCGGCCACGTTCTCCAGCGGGGTGTAGGTGCCGACGTCCCACTTCTCGCGGTTCTGGTCGTGCAGCACGGCATGGCGGTGCACGAAGGTGCCGCGCCCGCAGTCCTCGCCCGACAGCCGCACCGCATAGCCGCTGGCCACCAGCGACGCGTAGGCCAGCGTCTCGCCCATGCCCCAGTCGACGTTGATCTCGCCGCGACCCATCGCCGCGCGGTCGGCCAGCACCTTCTCGACCAGCGGGTGCACCTTGAAGTTGGCCGGCACCGTGGTGACGCGCTCGGCCAGGCGCCTGATCTCGGCCAGCGGCAGGGCGGTGTCGGCGGCGTCGGTCCACTTGCGGCCGAGGAACGGCGCCCAGTCGACGGCGTACTTGCTCTTGAAGTTGGTCAGCACCGGGTCCATCGTGTGCCGGCCTTCGTCGAAGGCGGCGCGCAGCTGCTTGACCATCGCGTCCGGGCCGCCCTCGGGCAGCACGTTCTGCGTCACGAGCTTGTCGCCGTAGAGCTTGCGCGTGCCCGGGTGCGCCGCGATCTTCTTGTACATCAGCGGCTGGGTCAGGCTGGGCGTGTCCTGCTCGTTGTGGCCGAGCTTGCGGAAGCAGATGATGTCGACGACCACGTCCTTCCTGAACTGCTGGCGGTAGTCCAGCGCCAGCTGGGTGCACAGCACCACGGCCTCGGGATCGTCACCGTTGACGTGCAGCACCGGCGCCTCGATCATCTTGACGACGTCGCTGCAGTACAGCGTCGAGCGGCTGTCGCGCGGATCGCTGGTGGTGAAGCCGATCTGGTTGTTGATGACGATGTGCAGCGTGCCGCCGGTGTAATAGCCGCGCGTCTGCGCCAGCGCCAGCGTTTCCATCACCACGCCCTGGCCGGCGAAGGCGGCGTCGCCGTGCACCAGCACCGGCAGCACCTGGGCACCGGTCTTGTCGCCGCGGCGGTCCATGCGCGCCTTGACCGAGCCCTCGACCACCGGGTTGACGATCTCCAGGTGGCTGGGGTTGAAGGCCAGGCTCAGGTGCACCGGGCCGCCGGAGGTCGAGATGTCGCTCGAGAAGCCCTGGTGGTACTTCACGTCGCCCGAGGGCAGATGCTCGGGCGCGGTGTGGTCGAACTCGGCGAACAGGTCCTTGGGCATCTTGCCCAGCGTGTTGACCAGCACGTTCAGGCGGCCGCGGTGGGCCATGCCGATCACCATCTCCTGCACGCCGTGGCTGCCGGCGCGCTGCACCACCTCGTCCATGCTGGCGATGAAGCTCTCGCCGCCTTCGAGGCTGAAGCGCTTCTGGCCCACGTACTTGGTGTGCAGGTAGCGCTCGAGGCCTTCGGCGGCGGTCAGCCGGTCGAGGATGTGCTTCTTCTCGTCGATCGTGAAGTTGGGCTTGCTGCGGACCGATTCGAGCCGCTCCTGCCACCAGCGCTTCTCGGTCGGGTCGGTGCAGTGCATGAACTCGGCGCCGATCGTGCCGCAGTAGGTCTCGCGCAGCGCCTGCATGATCTCGCGCAGCGTCATGTTCTCGGACTTGCCGAAATAGGTGTTCGCGGCGCTGAACTGGATGTCCATGTCGGACTCGCTCAGGTCGTAGAACGCCGGCTCGAGTTCGGGGATCTTCGGGCGCTCGGTGCGCTTGAGCGGGTCGAGGTCGGCCCAGCGGCTGCCGAGGAAGCGGTAGGCGGCGATCAGCGACTGGACATGCACCTGCTTGCGCGCGACCGCCAGGTCGGCCGAGCTGGCCTTCAGCGCGAAGGCGTTGGCCTTGGCGCGCTGGGCGAAGCTCTCGACGACCGGGGCATGGGCCACGTCGCGCGCTTCCGAGCCGTCGGTGGCCGGCACGTTCTGCAGATTGTCGAAGTAGGTGCGCCAGTTGTCGGGCACGCTGCCCGGGTTGTCGAGATAGGCCTCGTAGAGCTCCTCGACATACGGGGCGTTGCCCCCGAACAGGTACGAGTTCGACCTGTATTGCTGCATCATCTCGCTGTCACCTTTCACCCCGGTTTCCAGGGCTATGATGGGTTGAAAACCTTCCGCGGCCCGGCTCGACCGGTTGGCGGATTAGCGACCCGCCTTGCTGTTGTCTCGAACGGCGTCGCCGCCGTTCAGCAAGGGGCACGAAAGGGCCTGATCAGTTCCTGGGGCGCGACTGTAACACCGCCGTTTCGCCCCCCAGCCACGATTAGACATCCGCGACCCTTCGGTTTTCCTGACAGAACGGCTGCCGGCGCGCGGCGGCTGCGGGATGATCCGGTGGAAGGCCGGCCGGCCGTGGGACTAGCATCCCCGTCTTCCCCTTCTCACAGGAACCCTCCCATGAAGCTGAAGCTCGCCCTGACGGGCGCGGCCCTGCTGGCTGCCCTGGTGGCCTCGCCGGTGCAAGCCACGATGCTGCGCTGGGCCGCGCAGAACGACATCCTGACGCTGGACCCGCATTCACAGAACCATGCGACGACCAACGCGATCCTGCAGCATGCCTACGAGGGCCTGACGCGCTACAACGCCAAGTACGAGGTCGAGCCCGCGCTGGCCACCAAGTGGACCTACCTGAGCCCGACCCAGGTGCGCTTCGAACTGCGCAAGGGCGTCAAGTTCCACGACGGCTCGCCGTTCACCGCCGACGACGTGATCTTCTCGTTCAACCGCATCCGCCAGCCGCAGGGCACGATGGCGATCTACGTCGCCGGCATCAACGAGGTCAAGAAGATCGACGACCACACCGTCGACTTCATCCTCGCCGGGCCGAATCCGATCCTGCTGCGCAACATCTGCGACTTCTGGATGATGAGCAAGACCTGGGCGGAGAAGAACAAGACCACCAACGTCCAGGACTACAAGGCCAAGGAGGAGAACTTCGCCTCGCGCAACGTCAACGGCACCGGCGCGTTCAAGATCCTGAGCTGGCAGCCCGAGCAGCGCGTCGCGATGGCGCAGAACGAGGGCTGGTGGGACAAGCGAACCAGCAACGTGACCCAGTTGCTGTACCTGCCGATCAAGGCCGACGCGACGCGCGTGGCCGCGCTGCTGTCGGGCGACGTCGACATGGTCACCGACGTGCCGCCGCAGGACGTGCCGCGGCTCAAGCAGGACGGCAACCTCAAGGTCATCGAGGGCCCCGAGGTGCGCACGATCTTCATCGCGCTGGACGAGTTCAGCCCCGAGCTGAAGTATTCCAGCGTCAAGGGCAAGAACCCGTTCAAGGACAAGCGCGTGCGCGAGGCGCTGGACATCGCGATCGACCGCGAGGCGATCAAGCGCAACGTGATGCGCGGCATGTCGATGCCGGCGGGCATCCTGGTGGCGCCCGGCGTCAACGGCCACACGCCCGACATCGACCGGCCGCTGAAGGCCGACGTCGCGCGGGCCAAGAAGCTGCTGGCCGAGGCCGGCTACCCGGACGGCTTCGAGTTCCAGCTGAACTGCCCGAACAACCGCTACGTCAACGACGAGAAGATCTGCCTGGCGCTGACCTCGATGTGGGCCAAGGCCGGCGTCAAGACCAAGCTCGTCGCCGAGTCGATGAGCACCTTCATCCAGAAGGTGCAGAACTTCGACACCTCGGCCTACCTGCTGGGCTGGGGCGTGGCGACCTACGACGCGCAGTACTCGCTGCAGTCGCTGGTGCGCACCCGCACCAGCGGCGCCGACGGCAACTTCAACTTCGGCCGCGCCAGCGACCCGGCGCTGGACAAGCTGATCGACGCGATGAAGACCGAGACCGATGTCGCCAAGCGCAACGCGCTGATCCGCGACGCGCTGCTGCGCACCCGCGACGAGCACCTGGTGCTGCCGCTGCACCACCAGCTGCGGCCCTGGGCGATGAAGAAGAACGTCGACACCATCCACCGCTCCGACGACCGGCCATCGGCACGCTTCACCAACATCAAGTGAGCGGCCGCGCCGGCTGACGCACAGGGGCCCCGCGGGGCCCCTGTTGCCTGTCCGGGGTGACCGGCTCAGTTCGGAAGGCTGCTGCGCACGACCCGGCCGCCCTGCATCAGCAGCCGGATGCCGGTCTCCGGCGCGGCCAGCAGGCCCAGGTCGGCGGTCGGGTCGCCGTCGACGATCAGCAGGTCGGCCCGGGCGCCGTGCACCAGTTCGCCGATCTCGCCCTCGGCGCGCAGCAGCCGCGCGGCTTCGATCGTCGCGCTCTGCAGCACCTCGACCGGCGTCATCGCCGGCAGGCGCAGCGCGAATTCACGGTTCTGCTGGGCATGCATGTGGCCCAGCAGGTCGGTGCCGAAGACCACCGGAACGCCTTCGGCACGGGCGATGCGCACCGCCTCGATGCCGCGGTTCTGCACCCGCGCCAGCTTGGCCAGCATCTCGGCCGACCAGCCCAGCCTCGCACCTTCGTCGGCCAGCGCGGCGTAGGTGGCCAGCGTCGGCACCAGGTAGGCGCCATGCGACTTCATGACCCGCGCGCTGGCCTCGTCGAGCAGGTTGCCATGCTCGATCGATCGCACCCCCGCCTGCACTGCACGGGTGATCGCCCGCGGCGAGTAGGCATGGGCCATCGTGTACAGGTTGGCGGCCTCGGCCTCCTCGCAGGCGGCGCGCAGCTCGTCGACCGAGAACTGGGTGCCTTCGAGCGGATCGGTCGGGCTCGAGATGCCGCCGCCGGCCATGATCTTGATCTGGTTGGCGCCGTTGCGCACCTGCTCGCGCACCGCGCGCCGCACCTCGCCGACACCGTCGGCGATCGCGCCGATCAGTCCCAGCCCGGCGCAGCTGCAGAACATCCCGCCCGTGCGAACGCCCTTGGGCCGCATGTCGGCATGGCCGCCGGTCTGGCTGATCGGAAAACCGGCGATGTACAGGCGCGGGCCCTCGAACAGCCCGCGCGCCACCGCTTCCTGCAACCCGAAATCGGCCCCGGCGGCGTCGCGCACCGTCGTGAAGCCGCGCTGCAGCATGCCCTTCAGGATCGCGCTGGCCTGGGCGGTGACCAGCGACGGCGCCATCAGGCCGTTGGCGGTCAGGTCGTGCGAGGCCGCGGTCACGTGCACATGGGCGTCGATCAGGCCGGGCAGCACGACCCGGCCGCCGGCGTCGATCACCGACGCGTCGTCGACCTGCATCGGCTCGGCCGCGACCGCCGCGATGCGGCCGTCCTCGACGATGATCTGCGACAGCGGCCCGATCCGGCCGCACGCGCTGTCGAACGGGCGCGCGTTGCGGATCAGCCGCCGGTGCATCACGGCGGCTTCAGGCGATGGCCGATTCGCGCAGCCCCAGCCGCTTGCGCGCGGCTTCGTACTCGCTCCTGAGCTTGGCGACGAACTCGGCCGTGCTGCGCACCTTGTCGACCACGCCGATGCCCTGGCCGCAGCCCCAGATGTCCTTCCAGGCCTTCTTCGCGCCGCCGCCGTCGACGTTGCCGAAGTTCATCTTGCTCGGGTCGCTGACCGGCAGGTTGTCGGGGTCGAGGCCGGCATTGCGGATCGAGCGCTTCAGGTAGTTGCCGTGCACGCCGGTGAACAGGTTGCTGTAGACGATGTCGTCGGAGGTGGCGTCGACGATGGCCTGCTTGTGGGCATCGATCGCGCGCGCCTCCTCGGTGGCGATGAAGGCCGAGCCGATGTAGGCGAAATCGGCGCCCATCGCCAGCGCCGCCAGCACCGCGTCGCCGGTGGCGATGCTGCCCGACAGGGCCAGCGGGCCGTCGAACCACTGGCGGATCTCCTGGACCAGCGCGAACGGGCTCTTGGTGCCGGCATGGCCGCCGGCGCCGGCAGCCACCGCGATCAGGCCGTCGGCGCCCTTCTCGATCGCCTTGTGGGCATGCACGTTGTTGATGATGTCGTGCAGCACCACGCCGCCCCAGCCATGCACCGCCTCGTTGATGTCGACCCGCGCGCCCAGGCTGGTGATGACGATCGGCACCCTGTACTTGGCGCACATCGCCATGTCGTGGTCGAGCCGGTCGTTGCTCTTGTGCACGATCTGGTTGATCGCGAACGGCGCCGACTTCTGTTCGGGGTGGTCGCGGTCCCAGGCGGCCAGGGTCTCGGTGATCTCGGCCAGCCATTCATCGAGCTGCGCCGCCGGCCGCGCGTTCAGCGCCGGCATCGAACCGACCACCCCGGCCTTGCATTGCTCGATCACGAGCCTGGGATTGCTGATGATGAACAGCGGCGAGCCGATGATCGGCAGCGGCAGCTTCGCGAGGACGGGCGGCAGGGGCACGGGAAACTCCGGGTCAGGGGTGGATCGACGATTCGCGCAGTGTGTGCAGCGCCCGCGCGCGGCCACTATCACGCGGGAGACATGGAGCGGCACGGCGGCCGCCCGCCGATTTCACCGCAGCGGCCGTCGGCCGGTCTTGCGCCGGTTGGCTGCCCCCGGCCGCCCGGCTGGCGTCAGAACGCGTCCAGCGCCATCTCGGTGACGCCCTCGGCGCCCTCGACGATGCTGTCGCGCAGCCCCGGCACCTTGCTCAGGATGTGGTCGCCGTAGAAGCGGGCGGTGGTGATCTTCGCGCGCATGAAGTCGGGCTCCTCGCCGGCGGCGAGCCGGTCCTCGGCAATCAGCAGCGCACGCGCCATCTGCCAGCCGGCGACCACGTTGCCGGCCAGCATCAGGTAGGGCACGCTGCCGGCGAAGACCGCGTTCGGGCTGGCCCTGGTCTGCCCGGCGACGAAGCCGACCACGTCCAGCAGCGCCTGGCGGGCGGCGCTCAGGCGCTTGAGCATCGCCTTCGCCGCATCGCTGCCGCGCTCGGCCAGCTGCGCCTCGGTCGCCTGGATCTGCTCGCAGATCGCCCGCGCGGTGGCACCGCCGTCGCGCGCGGTCTTGCGGCCGACCAGGTCGTTGGCCTGGATCGCGGTGGTGCCCTCGTAGATCGTCAGGATCTTCGCGTCGCGGTAGTACTGCGCCGCGCCGGTCTCCTCGATGAAGCCCATGCCGCCGTGCACCTGCACGCCCAGGCTGGTGACCTCCAGGCTCATCTCGGTCGAGTAGCCCTTGACCAGCGGCACCAGGAACTCGTAGAAGGCCTGGTTCTGCTTGCGCACGTCGGCATCGGGGTGGGCGTGGGCGGCATCCTGCGCCGCGGCGGCGACCAGCGCCATGGCCCGGCAGCCCTCGATGTAGGCGCGCATCGTCATCAGCATGCGCTTGACGTCCGGGTGATGGATGATGGGCGCGGCGGTGTTCATGCTGCCGTCGACCGGCCGGCTCTGCACCCGGTCGCGGGCATAGCCCACGGCCTTCTGGTAGGCCCGCTCGGCCACCGCGATGCCCTGGGTGCCGACGCCGAAGCGTGCCGCGTTCATCATCACGAACATGTATTCGAGGCCGCGATTTTCCTGGCCGACCAGGTAGCCTACCGCCCCGCCATGGTCGCCGAACTGCAGCACCGCGGTCGGACTGGCCTTGATGCCCAGCTTGTGCTCGATGCTGACGCAGTGCACGTCGTTGCGCGCGCCCGGCGAGCCGTCGGCATTGACCATGAACTTCGGCACCACGAACAGCGAGATGCCCTTGACGCCCTCGGGCGCGCCGGTCACGCGGGCCAGCACCAGGTGGACGATGTTCTCGGCCATGTCGTGCTCACCGTAGGTGATGAAGATCTTGGTGCCGAAGACCTTGTAGCTGCCGTCGGGCTGCGGCTCGGCGCGGCTGCGCACCGCCGCCAGGTCCGATCCGGCCTGCGGCTCGGTCAGGTTCATCGTGCCGGTCCAGCGGCCCTCGATCATCGGCGGCAGGTAGATCGTCTTCAGCTCGTCGCTGCCGGCGGTCAGCAGCGCCTCGATCGCGCCGTCGGTCAGCAGCGGGCACAGCGCGAAGCTCAGGTTGGCGCTGTTGATCATCTCGATGCAGGCGGCGTGGATCAGCTTGGGCAGGCCCTGGCCGCCGAAGTCCACCGGGTGGTGCAGGCCCTGCCAGCCGCCGGCGGCGAACTGCTCGAACGCGTTCTTGAAGCCGGGGGTCGTCGTGACCTTGCCGTCATGGAACGTCGAGGGGTACTTGTCGCCTTCCCAGTTCAGCGGCGCGATCACGTCCTGGTTCAGCTTGGCGCATTCGTCGAGCACCGCGGCGGCGGTGTCGAGGCCGGCGTCCTCGTAGCCGGGCAGCGTGGCCACGGCCTCGAGGCCGGCCAGTTCCTTCATCGCGAAAAGCATGTCCTTGACGGGGGCGAGGTAGGTCATTTCAGGTCTCCTGCAAAAAAGTAAGGGCGCCGCAGAGGGCGCCCTTGCGGTGGGTGTCGCGCTATCAGGCCTCGGGCATCAGAGCGCGGCCACCAGTTCGGGCACGGCGGTGAACAGGTCGGCTTCGAGGCCGTAGTCGGCCACGCTGAAGATCGGCGCCTCGGGATCCTTGTTGATCGCGACGATCACCTTGCTGTCCTTCATGCCGGCCAGGTGCTGGATCGCGCCGGAGATGCCGGCGGCGATGTACAGCGTCGGCGCGACGATCTTGCCGGTCTGCCCGACCTGCCAGTCGTTGGGTGCGTAGCCCGCGTCGACCGCGGCGCGGCTGGCACCCAGCGCGGCACCGAGCTTGTCGGCCAGCGGCGTCAGCACTTCGTTGAACTTCTCGCTCGAGCCCATCGCCCGGCCGCCCGAGACGATGATCTTCGCGGCGGTCAGCTCCGGGCGGTCGTTCTTCGCGATCTCGCTGCCGAGGAAGGCGCTGCTGCCCGAGTCGGGGACCGCGGCGATCGCCTCGACCGCGGCGCTGCCCCCGGTGGCGGCGGCGGCGTCGAAGCCGGTGGTGCGCACCGTGATGACCTTGATCGCATCGCTGCTCTGCACCGTGGCGACCGCGTTGCCGGCGTAGATCGGGCGCTCGAAGGTGTCTGCGCCGATCACCTTGGTGGCATCGCTGATCTGGCCGACGTCGAGCAGCGCGGCAACGCGCGGCGAGACGTTCTTGCCGGCGGCGGTGGCCGGGAAAAGCAGGTGGGTGTAACCCGGGGCGATCGCGACGACCTGCGCCGCCAGGTTCTCGGCCAGGCCATGGGCGAAGCCCTCGGCGTCGGCATGAAGCACCTTGGCAACACCGGCGATCTGCGCGGCCGCCGCGGCGGCGCCACCGGCGTTGTGGCCGGCGATCAGCACATGCACTTCGGCGCCGCAGGCCAGCGCGGCCGTGACGGTGTTCAGCGTCGCGCCCCGGACGTGGGCGTTGTCGTGTTCGGCAATGACGAGGACGGACATCTCAGATCACCTTCGCTTCGTTCTTCAGCTTGGCCACCAGCGTGGCGACATCGGGCACCTTGATGCCGGCGCCGCGCTTGGGCGGCTCGCTGACCTTCAGGGTCTTGATCTTGCTGGAAACGTCGACGCCCAGGTCGGCCGGCTTCAGCACCTCGAGCGGCTTCTTCTTGGCCTTCATGATGTTGGGCAGCGTGACGTAACGCGGCTCGTTCAGCCGCAGGTCGGTGGTCACCACCGCCGGCAGGTTCAGGCTCAGCGTCTCGAGGCCGCCGTCGATCTCGCGCGTCACCTTGAGCTTGCCGTCGGCCACCTCGACCTTGCTGGCGAAGGTGCCTTGCGGCATCTTGCCCAGCGCGGCAAGCATCTGGCCGGTCTGGTTGCAGTCGTCGTCGATCGCCTGCTTGCCCAGGATCACCAGGCCCGGCTGCTCCTTGTCGACCAGCGCCTTCAGCAGCTTGGCCACTGCCAGCGGCTGCAGTTCGTCGGCACACTCGACCAGGATGCCGCGGTCGGCGCCGATGGCCATCGCGGTGCGCAGGGTTTCCTGGCACTGCGTGACGCCGCAGGACACCGCGACGATCTCGGTGACGACGCCCTTCTCCTTCAGCCGCACCGCCTCTTCGACGGCGATCTCGTCGAAGGGGTTCATGCTCATCTTGACGTTGGCGATGTCGACTCCCGTGCCGTCGGACTTCACACGCACCTTGACGTTGTAGTCGACGACACGCTTCACGGGCACCAGTACCTTCATGTCGCGTTGCTCCTCTAGCGGTTGTTGAATTGACCTGGACTCGAAACTGCAGGAATTCTATGTGGCAGGGGCTCGCCCGGCCATGGCAGAAAATAGAACGGTCGTGCTATTTTTTGCCATTGTCCTTGAGGGGGGCCAACGCGTCAGTCCCCGCCGGGACGGCGCTGCGCAGCGCCGGCATAGACTGCGCGCCCGATGACGATGCCGGCCGAACCCCCCGCTGTGGTGCCCCATGTCGGGCTGTTCGATTCCGGCATCGGCGGCCTGTCGGTGCTGCGCGCGCTGGTTCGGCGCCTGCCGGCAGCCAGGTTCTGCTACGTCGCCGACACGGCCTTCACGCCCTGGGGAGACCGGCCGCCGGGCTGGGTCGTGGCCCGCTGCACGCAGCTGAGCCAGTGGCTGATCGACCAGGGCGCCGACCTGGTGCTGGTGGCCTGCAACACCGGCACCACGCAAGCCATCGCTGCCCTGCGTGCACACTGGCCGCAGGTGCCCTTCGTCGGCGTCGAACCCGGCATCAAGCCGGCGGTGGCTGCCAGCCGCAACCGGCGGGTCGCGGTGCTGGCCACCACCGGCACGCTGCGCAGCCACCGGCTGCGTCAGTTGCTGGACCACCATGCCGGCGACGCCTCGGTGCTGCGCCTGCCCTGCCCCGGGCTGGCCGAGGCGATCGAGCGTGCCGACGCGAGCGACCCGGCACTGCTGGCCCACCTGGACGAAATCGCCGCCCGGCTGGGCGAGTCCGGTGCCGACACCGTGGTGCTGGGCTGCACCCATTACCCGCTGGTGGCCGAAGCGCTGCAGCAACGCCTGGGGCCGGCGGTGCGGCTGATCGACACCGCCGAGGCGGTGGCGCGCCGCGTTGCGAGCCTGCTGCCGCACGCGGCGCCCGCGCCGACCCCGGCAAGCGGCGCGCCGTTGCAGCTTCGGGCCACCGGTCCGGCGCAGGCCCTCGAGCGTGCCGCGCGCCGCTGGCTGGGCGCGGACGCGGCGGTCCAGCCCTTGGCGCTGCCACCACCGGGTGCCGCCGACCCGGTCTAGACTCCACGGTCCCGACCCGGGCGCGGGTGACGGAACTGGTAGACGTAGCGGGCTTAAAACCCGCAGCCGCAAGGCGTACGGGTTCGATTCCCGTCCCGCGCACCATCCCGGCCGCTGGTCGACCGGCGGCGACGACCTACCTCGGCCCGTAGCTGGCCGCCATGCCGGCGCGCACGTCGTTCTGCACGGCGTAGGGCGGAATCGGGTAGCGCAGGCCGTTGGCGGCCAGGTGCTTCAGGCCGTCGACGGCCTTCGCCAGCTGCGCCGGCTTCAGCGCCAGCAGCAGCTCGTCGTCGGGCACGCCGCCGTAGCGGCGCTCGGGAAAGCAGGGCAAGGCCAGGCTGGACTCGCCGGTGGCCAGCGCCCGGCCCCAGGAGTCGGCGCAGGCCGATTCGCCCACCGCGCCCCATTCGAGCTTGCGGTAGCCGGCCCACTGCAGGCCGTTGACCAGCAGGATCATCTGCGCCGGGTTGGCATAGACCAGCGCGATGTCGGGCTGCTTCAGCCGGCCGGCGGCCAGTGGCGACACCGCCATCGCACACCAGCGGCCGTGCGGCACGCAGGTCATCGCCCGCTGGTGCGCTGCCGCGTCGGCCTCGGTGGCAAACCACACGCCGGCAAAGGCCTTGCCGGCCTGGAAGGCATCGTCCTGCGGCGCCAGCCCGATCACCGCGCGGCATTGCTGGCCGACCAGGTCGTCGGCGGTGACGCCGACGGTGAAGCCCAGCCGCGCCGCCTGGCCGACGATCTGGTCGGTGGTGTGGACCGTGCCGCGCGGGCGGCGGATCTTCGGGATGGCTTCCATCGCCTCGACCGTCTCGAACAACTGAATGCCGACCGGCGTCGTCTTCAGCCGCAGCAGGCGGAACAGGTCGTCGACCAGGACGGGCAGGTCGACCGCGGTGTCGGGCGTGGGGCTCATCGGCAGCGGCGCGTCTTGGTGGAGGGTGAGCGCAGGATAGCGCGCCGTGCCGACAAAAAAAGGAGCACCGAAGTGCTCCTTGTCTGCCGCCGGGCCGCAACCGCGACCGGCGAATCTGGCGTCCCCTAGGGGATTCGAACCCCTGTAGTCACCGTGAAAGGGTGGTGTCCTAGGCCTCTAGACGAAGGGGACTGATCCTTCGATGTCTTGAACAGCGCCACCGTACCCGATCGGATTTGGTGGAGGTAAGCGGGATCGAACCGCTGACCTCTTGCATGCCATGCAAGCGCTCTCCCAGCTGAGCTATACCCCCTGTGCTGTTCAAGCGAGTCCATGACTATAGCATGGCCCTCAAATGTGCTGCAAGCGGGCCAGCACGGTGCCGCGGTCGAACAGCGCGATGACCGCGTCGACCGCCGGCGTCTGTACGCGGCCGCAGACTAGCACGCGCAGCGGCATCGCCAGCAGCGGCATCTTCAGCCGGTGCTCGGCCAGCGTGTCCTTCAGCGCCTGGGCGATGCCGGGCCTGTCCCAGGGGCATTCGGCCAGCCGGTCGCGCAGCGCCACCAGCGCGGGCCGCACCGCATCGCTCAGGTGCGTCGACAGATCGGCGGCCGACGGCGAGACGGGTGCGAAGTACATCTGCAGCCAGTCGGCCAGGTCCACCGTCGTGTTGCAGCGGTCCTTGAACAGCGCGCACATCGCCGCCAGCCGGTCGTCGACCGCCGCGCCGACGCCCCGGCCGGCCAGCTGCGCGGCGACCAGCGCGGCGAGCCGCTGGTCGTCGGCCTGTTTCAGGTACTGCGCGTTGACCCAGGCCAGCTTGGCCGGGTCCCACTGCGCCGGGCTCTTCGCGAGGTGGCTGCCGTCGAACCACTGCACCATCTGCTGCAGGCTGAACAGCTCCTCGTCGCCATGGCTCCAGCCCAGGCGGGCCAGGTAGTTCAGCATCGCCTCGGGCAGGTAACCGGCCTCCTCGTAGGCGGTGATGCTGACCGCGCCGCGGCGCTTCGACAGCTTCAACCCGTCCTCGCCGAGGATGATCGGGCAGTGGCCGAACTGCGGCAACGGTGCACCTTCACCGGCAATGGCGCGGAAGATGTTGATCTGCCAGGGCGTGTTGTTGATGTGCTCGTCGCCGCGGAAGACATGGCTGATCGCCATGTCCCAATCGTCGACGACGACGGCGAAGTTGTAGGTGGGTACCCCGTCGGGCCGCAGGATGATCAGGTCGTCGATCTCGTGGTTCGAGATCGCGATCGGGCCCTTGACCAGGTCGTCCCAGCGGACGATGCCGTCGGTCGGGTTGGCGAAGCGCACCACCGGCTGCACGCCCGAACCGGGGTCGGGCACCGGCGGCAGCACCTTGCCCGGCGCCGGCCGCCAGCGGCGGTCGTAGAGGGTCTTCTCGCCGCGCGCGCGCTGGGCCTCGCGCATCGCATCGAGTTCATCGGGCGTGCACCAGCAGCGATAGGCCGTGCCGGCGGCGATCATCTGCTCGACCACCGCGTGGTAGCGGTCCAGCCGCTGCATCTGGTAGATCGGGCCTTCGTCGAAGTCCAGCCCGAGCCAGCGCATCGAGGCCAGGATCTGGTCGACCGACTCCTGCGTCGAGCGGGCGAGGTCGGTGTCCTCGATGCGCAGCACGAACCGGCCGCCATGGTGGCGCGCAAACGCCCAGGAATACAGCGCGGTGCGCGCGGTGCCCAGGTGCAGGAAGCCGGTGGGCGACGGTGCGATGCGGGTGCGGACGGTAGCGGTCATGGGCGGCAATCGCAGGGCCCCAGGCCCCGCTGCAGGTCGTCGGTGAGGTCGTCCACATGCTCCAGGCCGACAGCCAGGCGGATCAGGCCCTGGCCGATGCCGGCGGCCTGGCGCTGCGCCTCGGTCAGGCGGCCATGCGAGGTGGTGGCCGGGTGGGTGATGATGGACTTGGTGTCGCCCAGGTTGGTGGCGATGCTCAGCACGCGGGTGCTGTCGATCACCCGGAAGGCAGCGGCACGGGCCGCCTCGGGCGTGTCGGCGCGCACGTCGAAGGACAGCACCGCGCCGCCCAGCCCCGATTGCTGCGCCATCGCCAGCGCGTGCTGCGGATGCGAGGCCAGGGCCGGGTAGTGCACGCGCTGCACCGCCGGGTGGCGCTCCAGCCAGCGGGCGACGGCCAGGGTGTTGTCGCTCTGCGCCTTCATGCGCAGCCCCAGCGTCTCGAGCCCCTTCAGCACCACCCAGGCGTTGAACGGCGACAGCGTCATGCCGGCGGTGCGCAGCACCGGGCCGAACACCTCGCGCACCAGCGCGTCCGACGCGCACAGCGCGCCGGCCATCACCCGACCCTGCCCGTCCAGGTACTTGGTGCCGGCATGCATCACCACGTCGGCGCCCAGCGCCAGCGGCCGCTGCAGCGCCGGCGAGCAGAAGGTGTTGTCCACCGTCAGCAGCGCGCCGGCGCCATGCGCCAGTTCGGCCAGCGCGCGGATGTCGCAGACCTCGGTCAGCGGATTGGTCGGCGTCTCGGCGAACAGCAGGCGGGTGGTCGGACGCAGCGCGGCACGCCACTCCGACAGGTCGGTCTGCGAGACGAAGCTGGTCTCGACGCCGAACTTGCCGAACTCCTTGGCGAACAGGCTGACCGTGGAGCCGAACACCGAGCGCGAGCAGACCACGTGGTCGCCGGCCTTCAGCAGGCCCATGATCAGCAGCAGGATCGCGCCCATGCCGGTGGCCGTGGCGACCGCGGCCTCGGCGCCTTCCATCGCGGCCAGCCGGGCCTCCAGGCTGCGCACCGTGGGGTTGCTGGTGCGCGAGTAGGTGAAGTCCTCCATCTGCGCGAAGCGCCGCGCCGAGGTCTCGGCATCGGGCTGCACGTAGGCGCTGGTCAGGAACAGCGCCTCGGAGTTCTCGCCGTGCTGGCTGGGTGCCAGCGCGGTGCGCACGGCCAGGGTCTCGGGGCGCAGGCCCTCGGGCAGCCTGGCGCGGGCGATGCGGGCGGCTTCGTGGTCGGGGTCGGTCATGGTGCGTCGGCCCGGCTCTGCAGCGTCAGGCGGGTGCGGTCGCTGCCCTCGTCGTCGTCCTGGCGGGCTTCGGTGCGCTGGTCCTCGATGGCCTGGAAGTCGGCCGCGCTGATGTCGCCGGTGATGTATTCGCCGTCGAAGCAGCTGGCCTCGAAGCCGGCGATCGCCGGGTTCAGCGCCCCGACCACCCGCTTCATCGTCTCGACATCCTGGTAGACCAGCGCGTCGGCACCGATGAAGCGGCGGATCTCCTCGGTGCTGCGGTTGTGCGCGATCAGCTCCTCGCGGGTGGGCATGTCGATGCCGTACACGTTGGGATAGCGCACCGGCGGCGCGGCCGAGGCCAGGAAGACCTTGCGTGCGCCGGCCTCGCGGGCCATCTGCACGATCTCCTTGCTGGTCGTGCCGCGCACGATCGAGTCGTCGACCAGCAGCACGTTGCGGCCCTTGAACTCCTGGACGATCGCGTTGAGCTTCTGCCGCACGCTCTTCTTGCGCACCTGCTGGCCCGGCATGATGAAGGTGCGGCCGACATAGCGGTTCTTCACGAAGCCCTCGCGGTAGGGCTTGCCGATCTTCTGCGCCAGCTGCATCGCCGACGGCCGGCTCGATTCGGGGATCGGGATCACGACGTCGATCTCGCTGGGCGGCATCGTGTTGATGACCCGCTGGGCCAGCGATTCACCCAGGTTCAGCCGCGCCTGGTAGACCGAGATGCCGTCGATCACCGAATCGGGTCGCGCCAGGTAGACGTACTCGAACATGCAGGGGTGCAGCGTCGGCGTCTGCGCGCACTGCTGGGCATGCACCCGGCCGGCCAGGTCGATGAAGATCGCCTCGCCCGGCGCCACGTCGCGCACGAAGCGGTGCCCGGTGCCTTCGAGCGCGACGGTCTCGCTGGCGACCATGACCTCGCGGCCGCCGCCCTCGTCGGCACCCAGTTCGGACTCGCCGTAGACCAGCGGCCGGATGCCGAACGGGTCGCGGAAGGCCAGCAGGCCGTAGCCGGCGATCAGCGCGATCACCGCGTAGGAGCCGCGGATGCGCTGGTGCACCGCGCGCACTGCGCGGAACACCAGCTCGGGCGTCAGCGGCATGTCGCGCCCGGCCAGCTCCATCTCGTGCGCCAGCACGTTGATCAGCACCTCGGTGTCGCTGCCGGTGTTGATGTGGCGGCGGTCGACGTCGAACAGCTCCTTCTTCAGCGCGTGGGCGTTGGTCAGGTTGCCGTTGTGCACCAGCACGATGCCGTAGGGCGCGTTGACGTAGAAGGGCTGCGCCTCCTCCTCGTTGAAGGCGTTGCCGGCGGTCGGGTAGCGCACCTGGCCGAGGCCCACCGGGCCGGGCAGCGCGCGCATGTTGCGGGTGCGGAACACGTCCTTGACCATGCCGCGGGCCTTGTGCATGAAGCACTGCGTGCCCTGCATCGTGACGATGCCGGCAGCGTCCTGGCCGCGGTGCTGCAGCAGCAGCAGCGCGTCGTAGATCAGCTGGTTGACCGGGGCCGTCGAGATCACGCCAACGATGCCGCACATGGGGGTGGGTTCCTGAAGACTTGCGAAGGGAGGAGGCCGTTCAGGCCGGCAGATGCCTTGCCACGTCGTCGGGCAGCACCGGCTTGATGCCCTGCAGCGCGGCGCCCAGCCAGGCCGCGCCGACCGAATCCTGCCAGGGTTGCGAGCGCGCTGCCGGCGTGAGGGCGACGACCGTCGACACCGCCAGCAGCAGCACCGCGCCGCGCAGCAGGCCGAAGCCGGCACCGAGCACGCGGTCGATCAGCGTCAGCGGCGTCGCATGGACCAGCAGCCGCAGCAGCCTTGCCAGGATCGCCCAGCCGATCAGCACGCCGAGGAAGGTCAGCGCGAAGGCCGCCCCCTGCGGCAGCGCCGACCCCGGCTCGCCCACCGGCAGGCTCGGCGCGACCTGCGGCGCAGCGACCTGCGCCGCCACGTAGGCGACCAGCCAGCCGGCCAGCGCCATCAGCTCGAACACCAGGCCTCGCCACAGGCCGACGACCACCGACACCGCCAGCACCGCGAGCAGCGTCAGGTCGACCCAGCCGAGCGCGGCGAGCGGATTCACAAGGTCAGGATCGCCACCGGCAGGCCGGCAGCCTTGATGCGCGCGGCGGCCTTGTCGGCCTCGGCGCGGGTCTCGAACGGACCGACGCGGACCCGGGTGCGCCTGGCGCCGTCGACCTCGACCACCTGGGTATAGGTCTTCAGGCCCAGCTGCTCGACCTTCTGGCGTGCGTCGCGCAGCTTGTCGGCGTCGGTGTAGGCGCCGACCTGCACCACCACGCGCAGCGCGGCAGCGCTGGCCGGCTGGCCATCGAGCAGGGCCTGGGCGCGGGCGCCGTCGTCGGCAGGCCGCGCCGCCGTTGCCTTGGACGCGGCGGCCTGCGGCCGGGCCGCCGAAGCCGCCGGCGCCGGGCGGGCCGGCGCGGCCGATGCGACCTCGCGCCCGGCATCGTCGGCGCGCTCGACGAGCTCGGCCGGGGCGGCCGGGCGAGCGTCCGGCCGATCGGGTGGCGCGGGCACTGCAGCATCGCCGGCCAGCACCGCCGCCGGCGCCCGCGACAGCGCGGGTGCCGAGGCCGGCAGGACCAGCGGCGGCACCGCGTCCTTGCGCGGAATCTCGATCGGGATGTCGACCGGAATCGGCCGCGGCTGGGTCTCGAACAGCAGCGGGAAGCCGATCACGCCGATGCCCAGCAGCACGGTGGCGCCGATCAGCCGTTGGCGGGCGCGGGTGCGGGCGGCGGCCACCGCATCGGGCGCCGCGGCAGCGCTCGCATCGGCGGCATCGGAGGAACGCTTGAAGAGGGACAGCAGACCCATGCGGGCAGGGGCCGCGACCGGCATCTGAAAGAGGGAATTTGCCGCCGACGGAGCCCGCATCGCCACCGGTGTCAGCCCCGGTCCTGCGATAGATGCCGGGCTCCCAGACGGGGCAGGCCGTCCTTCAGCACACCGCCCACGGTGAAGAAGGAGCCGAAGACGACGATTCTATCAGCCGGGTCTGCCGCGGCCGCCGCGGCGCGCAGCGCGGCCTCGGGGCTGCCATGCAGCGTGACGCCCACCGCCCGGCCGCCACAGGCCTCGCGCACCCGGTCGGCCAGGTCGGCGGCACGCGCCGCGCGCGGCGTCGGCAGGTCGCTCAGGTGCCAGTGGTCGACCAGCGGTGCGATCTGCGCCAGCAGCGACCCCAGGTCCTTGTCGCGCATCGCGCCGAACACCGCGTGGGTCTGCGGGTAGAAGCCCATCTGGTCGAGGTTGAGCGCCAGCGCCGCGACCGACTGCGGGTTGTGCGCGACGTCCAGCACCAGCGTGGGCTGGCCCGGCACGATCTGGAAGCGGCCGGGGAGTTCGACCCTCGCCAGCCCCTGGCGCACCGCCTGGGCATTGACCGGCAGCGTCGTGCGCAGCGCCTCGAACACCGCCAGCACCCCGGCGGCGTTCAGCAGCTGGTTCGCGCCGCGCAGGGCCGGGTAGGCCAGGCCGTTGAAGCGGGTGGTCCGGCCGCGCCAGGACCACTGCTGCCGAACGTCCGGCGCCTGACCCTGGAAGTCGAAGTCGCGTCCGAGCTGGCGGAGATCGGCGCCCAGTTCGTCGGCCCGCGCCTGGAGCGAGGCCGGCGGCCGCGGATCGCTGACCACCACCGGCCGGCCCGCGCGCATCACGCCGGCCTTCTCGCGACCGATGGCTTCGCGGTCGTTGCCGAGGAACTCGGTGTGGTCCAGCGCGATGCTGGTGATCAGCGTGCAATCGGCATCGACCGCGTTGACGGCGTCCAGCCGGCCGCCCATGCCGACTTCCAGGATCACCAGGTCCAGCGGCTGCTGCGCCAGTGCATGCATGATCACCAGCGTCGTGTACTCGAACCAGGTCAGCTTCACGCCGCCGCGTGCGGCCTCGACCGCTTCGAAATGCGGCAGCAGCGCCTCGGCGCCGATCGGTTCGCCGTTGATGCGGCAGCGTTCCTCGAAGTGCACCAGGTGCGGCTTGATGTACAGCCCCACCCGGTAGCCCGCGGCCAGCGCGATCGCCTCGAGCATCGCGCAGGACGAGCCCTTGCCGTTGGTGCCGGCGACCACCACCACCGCCGCCGAGTAGCGCAGCCCGAGCCGCCGGCACAGCGCCAGCACCCGCTCGAGCGTCATGTCGATGGACTTCGGGTGCAGCTGCTCGCAATGGGCGAGCCAGCGGTCCAGGGTCTTGGGCAGGGACATCGGGCAGTGGGTCGGCAAACGAAGCCGGGCCCCAAGGGGCCCGGGCGGCGCGGCGGTCGTAAGGTCTCAGGACACGGCGTCGGCGCTCTGGCGCTGCAGCATCGCCAGCATCTGCGCGATCGTCGGGCGCAGCTGCCGGCGGTCGACGATCTGGTCGATCGCGCCCTTGCCGAGCAGGAACTCGGCGCGCTGGAAGCCCTCGGGCAGCACCTCGCGCACGGTGTTCTCGATCACCCGCGGGCCGGCGAAGCCGACCAGCGCCTTGGGCTCGGCGATCACCACGTCGCCGACGAAGGCGAAGCTGGCCGACACGCCGCCCATCGTCGGGTCGCACAGCACGCTGATGTAGGGCAGCCGGGCCTTGGCCAGGCGGGTCAGCGCGGCGTTGGTCTTGGCCATCTGGAACAGGCTGAACAGCCCTTCCTGCATGCGCGCGCCGCCGGTGGCGGTAAAGCAGACGAAGGGCACCTTCTGCTCGATCGCCGCGTGCACGCCGCGCACGAAGCGCTCGCCGACCACCGAGCCCATCGAGCCGCCCATGAAGTCGAACTCGAAGCAGGCGGCGACCAGCGGCACGCTCATCACCGCGCCGCCGAAGACCACCAGCGCGTCGGTCTCGCCGGTGGTCTCCAGCGCATCCTTCAGTCGTTCGGGGTACTTGCGGCTGTCCTTGAACTTCAGCGGGTCGACCGGCACCACCTCCTGGCCGATCTCCCAGCGCCCTTCGGCGTCGAGGAAGGCATCGAGCCGGGCGCGGGCGCCGATGCGATGGTGGTGGTCGCACTTCGGGCAGACGTTCAGGTTCTGCGCCAGGTCGGCGTTGTAGAGCACCGTCTCGCACGACGGGCACTTGACCCACAGGCCTTCCGGCACCGAGCGGCGCTCGGTGGGGTCGGTCTGCTGGATCTTCGGGGGCAGCAGTTTCTCGAGCCAGCTCATCGTGATCTCCAGAGTTCAAGGCGCATCGAGCGCACTGCGGATCTCGGCCATGAAGCCGCGGGCCACGGCGCCGGCCTGTTCGCGCGGCGCCTCGTTCAACAGCTGCACCAGCCGCGAGCCGATCACCACCGCATCCGCCACCCGGGCCACGGCCCGGGCGGTGGCGGCGTCGCGAATGCCGAAGCCTACCCCAACCGGCACCTTGACATGGGCCCGAATGCGTGGCACGGCATCCGCCACGGCCGCCGTGTCGAGGTGGCCGGCGCCGGTCACGCCCTTCAGCGACACGTAGTAGACATAGCCGGTGGCGATGCGGCCGACCTGAGCCATGCGCTGCCCGGTCGAGGTCGGCGCCAGCAGGAAAATCAGGTCCAGCCCGGCGGCCTTCAGGTCGGCGGCGAAGCCCTCGCACTCTTCCGGCGGATAGTCGACGACCAGCAGCCCGTCGACGCCGGCGGCCGCCGCGTCGCGGATGAAGGCACCGGCGCCATGCTTCTGGTCGTAGCGCTCGACCGGGTTGGCATAGCCCATCAGCACCACCGGGGTGGTGCCGTTCGAGCGGCGGAAAGCGCGCACGAAGTCCAGCACCTGCACGCTGCCAGTGCCGCGCGCGAGCGCGCGCTCGGCTGCCTGGGCGATGACCGGGCCGTCGGCCATCGGGTCGGAGAACGGCACGCCGAGCTCGATGATGTCGGCGCCGCCTTGGGCGAGCGCGAGCATGATCTCGACGGTGGTCTCGGGCGCCGGGTCGCCGGCGGCGATGTAGGGGATCAGCGCCTTGCGGCCCTGGGCCTTCAGGTTGGCCAGCGTGGCAGCAATGCGGCTCATCGCGACACCTCGATCGTCTGCACGCCGCCCTTGACCGACTGCCCCTTGCACGACGGGCGGCAGTAGAACTCGGCGCCCGACAGGTCGGCCACGGTGCCGATGTCCTTGTCGCCGCGACCCGACAGGTTGACCAGCAGGTGCTGGTCGGGCCGCAGCGTCGCGGCCAGCTTCATCGCGTGGGCCACCGCGTGGCTCGATTCCAGCGCCGGGATGATGCCCTCGGTGCGGCACAGCCGGTGGAAGGCCGACAGAGCCTCGTCGTCGGTGATGCCGACGTACTCGGCGCGGCCGATGTCCTTCAGCCACGCGTGCTCGGGGCCGACGCCGGGGTAGTCGAGCCCGGCCGAGATCGAGTGCGTCTCGGTGATCTGGCCGTTGTCGTCCTGCAGCAGGTAGGTGCGGTTGCCGTGCAGCACGCCGGGCGATCCGGCAATCAGGCTGGCCGAATGCTTGCCCGAGGCCAGCCCCAGGCCGGCGGCCTCGACGCCGATCAGCCGCACGTTCTCGTGCTCGACGTAGGGGTAGAAGATGCCCATCGCGTTGCTGCCGCCGCCGACGCAGGCGATCACCGCATCGGGCTGGCGACCGATCTGCGCCGGCATCTGCTGCAGGCACTCGTCGCCGATCACGCGCTGGAAGTCGCGCACCATCATCGGGTAGGGGTGCGGGCCGGCCACCGTGCCGATGATGTAGAAGGTGTTCTCGACGTTCGTCACCCAGTCGCGCAGCGCCTCGTTCAGCGCGTCCTTCAGCGTCCTGCTGCCCGACTCGACCGGCACCACGCGCGCGCCCAGCAGGTGCATGCGGTAGACGTTGGGGCTCTGGCGCTTGACGTCCTCGCTGCCCATGTAGACCACGCATTCGATGCCGTAGCGCGCGCAGATCGTCGCGGTGGCCACGCCATGCTGGCCGGCGCCGGTCTCGGCGATCACCCGCGGCTTGCCCATGCGCCGGGCCAGCAGCGCCTGGCCGATCGTGTTGTTGATCTTGTGCGCGCCGGTGTGGTTCAGGTCCTCGCGCTTCAGGTGGATCTGGGCGCCGCCGATCTCCCGGCTCAATCGCGCCGCATGGTAGACCGGGCTGGGCCGGCCGACGAAATGGGCCAGTTCGTGCCTGAACTCGGCGATGAACCCGGGATCCTGGCGGCAGTGGTCGTAGGCAGCCTTCAGTTCGTCGAGCGCGTAGACCAGCGTCTCGGCGACGAAGGTGCCGCCGTAGGGCCCGAAATGCCCGCGGGCATCGGGTTGGTGGTACTCCAGCATGGCAAGTGTCCTGTGATCGGGCCGTGCCGGCACGGCGTGCCGGGCGGCGGGTGATTCAGTTGTCGGCGTCGGCGATGCGGGCATCCGCCTCGCGCACCGCGTCGCAGAACTGGCGCATCAGCGCCGCATCCTTGTGGCCTTTGGGGCCGCCGACGATCTCGACACCCGAGCTGACGTCAACCGCCCACGGCCGCACCTGCGTGATCCCATCGATCACGTTTGCAGGATGTAACCCACCAGACAAAACGACCGGACGGGGCACGTTGGCGGGAATGAGCGACCAATCGAATGACTTTCCACCGCCGCCGTAGCCTTCGACATGGGCGTCGAGCAGGATCCCGGCGGCATTTGCATGCGCTGCCGCGAAGTCTAGCAAAGCAAAGCCCGGCCCCATGCGCGCAGCGCGAAGGTAGGGCCGGCCGGTGGCGCGCTGGCAGGCCTCGCAGGCTTCGGCCGTCTCGTCGCCGTGGAATTGCAGCAGCAGCTGCGGGATCGCCGCAACGGCGGCGTCGATCAGCGCCGGCTCGGCATTGACGAACAGGCCCACCGGCGTGACGAACGGTGGCAGGCCGCGCGCCAGTTCGGCCGCGCGCGCGACGCTGACCGCCCGCGGGCTCTTCGGGTAGAAGACGAAGCCGACCGCGTCGGCGCCGGCGTCCACCGCGGCAGCCAGGTCGGCCTCGCGGGTCAGCCCGCAGATCTTGATGCGCGTGCGCTGGGTCATGGCAGCCAGTCCATCGCCGGGGTGTGCTCGGGCAGGTTCAGCCGAGCATCGTAGTACGGCCCGGCGAAATAGAGACCGTCGGCGGGAAAGGTCGGCGCCGCGGCGTCGCGGTCGCGCGCGGCCAGCACCTCGGCCAGCCAGCCCGGGCGCTGTCGGCCGCTGCCCACGGCCAGCAGGCACGCCATGATGTTGCGCACCATGTGGTGCAGGAAGGCCGAGCCGTCGAAATCGAAGCGCCAGTAGGCGCCGCGCCGGTCGAGCGTGATCGAACGCATCGTCTTGACCGGGCTGCGGGCCTGGCATTCCGACGAGCGGAACGAGCTGAAGTCGTGTTCGCCGACCAGCAGCGCGGCGGCCTCGCGCATCGGCTGGGCCTCGAGCGGGCGGAAGGTCCAGCCGACCTGGCCGGCCTCGAGCGCCGGGCGCAGCGGCGCTTCGAGCAGCACGAAGCGGTAGCGCCGGCCGCGGGCATGGAAGCGGGCGTGGAAATCGGCCGGCACCGGGCGGCACCACTGCAGCGCGATGTCGGCCGGCAGGTGGCGGTTGGTGCCGCGCAGCCACGAGAACGGCTCGCGCTCGACCGGGCTGTCCAGGTGCACCACCTGGTTGAAGGCATGCACGCCGGCGTCGGTGCGGCCGGCGCAGACCGTGACGACCGGCGCGCCGACGAAGGCCGACAGCGCCCGCTCGACCTGCTCCTGCACCGTGCGGCCGCCGGCCTGGCGCTGCCAGCCCTGGTAGGCCGTGCCCCGGTAGGCTATGCCCAGGGCCAGGCGCCTCATCGCAACGCTGCCTAGCCCAGCGCGTCGAGCATCGCCTGGGCCTTGACCTGCAACGCACCGGTGGCTTTGGCCACCACCTCCTCGAGCAGGTCGCGCGCGCCTTCGAGGTCGCCGATCTGGCGGAATTCGTCGGCCAGCTCGAGCTTGCGGGCGAGCGGGTCGGTCGGGTCGAAGTGGCTGGGCGTGGTCGGCTCGATGTCCGAGGGCGTGCCGGGCTCCGAGGTGCCGAACTCGGGGAAGTCCAGCATGCTGTCGCCGCCGGGCCGGGTGTCACCGCCGGCGCGGGTGTCGGCGGCCGTGCGCACGGTGTCGCCGTCCAGCGCGTCCAGATCCATGCGCAGCGAGTCGGGTGCCAGTTCGCCGGGCACGGTGCGCGGCAAAGGCGGCGGTGGCCGGCGCCCGGGCTGGGTGCGCTCCTCGAAGTCGAACTCCAGTCCCGGGTCGGTCGGTCGCTGCAGCCCCGAGGCCAGCGGCCGGGTGGCTTCCATCGCCTGGGCGCTGGGCGTGAGCGCATCGAGGCTCAGGTCGAGGTCGAGGTCGACCGCGCCGCCGCCGATCTCGGGCAGCCGCGAATCCTCCGGCGGCTGGGTGCTCGGCGCCATCACCGACTGCGGCAGGGTCGTCGCGCCCAGCGGCTCGACCACCACCCGCTCGCCGTCGAGGATGATCTCCTCCGGGTGACCGCCGGGCTGGTAGAGCTGGTTGTCGGGGTCGCACTGGCGGCCGAGCTCCTGCGCATGGGCCCAGTCGGAACCGACGCCCTTGGTCAGCGCATACAACTGGGTCGCCAGCAACTCGAAGCCCTTGGTGTCCCGCCGCTTGGCATAGACCTCCAGAAGCTTGGTGCGCACCGCCAGCCGGTCGGGCGTCGCGCGCATCGCCTCCTTCAGGATTTCCTCGGCCTGCAGGTCGCGGCCATAAGCCAGGTAGACATCGGCCTCGGCCACCGGATCGACGTCGCCGATCGCGTCGAGCTGGCTGAGCGAGTAGCCCATCGAACTGGCATGGCTGTTCGGTGCCTCGCGGGTGTCGACCCGCTGGCCGCCGCTGGCACCGAAGAACGAGTCGGGCTGCATCCGGCTCTCGAGGAACGAGGTCTCGCTGTCGGACTGCTTCATGCGGCCGCGCAGGCGCCAGGCACCGAACCCGGCCAGCAGCAGCGCCAGCGCCCCGGCGCCGGGCAGCAGCCATGGGCTGTCGGTGAGGCTGGCGAGCAGGCCCGGCTCGGCCACCGGGCTGGCCGGAGCCGGCGAAGGCATGGCCACCGCCGGCTTGGGCGCGATCGCCGGGGCCGGCGGGGCCGGCGGGGCTGGCGGCGCGACCATCGGCGCAGGCGCCGGTGCGGCAGCGGTCGCCGCGGGCGCCGAGGCGGGCGCCGGGATCGGCGCCGGCTGGGCCGGTGGCGCGGACGCCTGGGCTGCCGCGGCGCCTTGCTGCAGCTTCTTCAGTTCCTCGACGTTGCGGGTCAGTTCGGCCACCCGGGTGGCGCTGTCCTTGCGTTCGGCGGGCTGGGCGCCCGCGGTGTCCGGCGCCGAGGCCTTGATCGCGCCGCCGCTGAGCGTGAGCTTGTCGGGCGACGGCGCGGCCGATTGCTTGCGGTCCTCCACCGACGCCTGCACCTTGCCCTGCGCCGCCCGCCCCGTCTCCTGCGGCTGGGCCAGCGGCGCCGCTTGGGCCAGGCGGGCACGGTAGGCGCTGAAATCGGCACTCTGCGCGGTCAGCAGGCGCCGGGCGTCGGCCGCGCTGACGTCACGCACCTCGTCGCCGGTGGGCACCGACAGCACCGATCCGGCGCGCAGCCGGTTGACGTTGTTGTCGATGAAGGCCTCGGGGTTGGCGCGGTACAGGCCCACCAGCATCTGGTCGAGCGAGACGCCTTGCGGCTGGGTGCGGCCCGCCACGCGATACAGCGTGTCGCCCGGGCGGACCTGGTAGCGCCGCTCGCCCGGCACGGCGGCCATCGACGGCGGTTCGGCCGGCGCCGGTGCCGCCGCCGGCCTCGGTGCCGGAGCGGGCCGCGGCCGAGCCGGGGCTGGCGGCGGCGGCGGAGCGGCCGCCGCGACCGCGGGCGCCGGTGCCGCCGTGCGCGGCGCTGCACGCGCGGCCGACGGCGCTGCGGCCTGGGGCGCGGCGATGGCCGGTCCGGGCGCCGCCGGCGCGGCGGCGATCGCCGGCGCCACCGGTGCCGCAGCCTGCACCGGCGGGGCCATGCGGCTGCCCGGCGGGTCGAACAGCAGCGTGAACTCGCGAGCCAGCCGGCCGGAGCTCGAATTCAGCTCCAGGATGACCTCGATGAACGGCTCCTGCACCGCCCGGTCGCTGGTCACCCGCAGGTAGGGCCGGCCGTCGGCGCGGCGCGCCAGCGTGGCCTGGGCCCCGGCCAGCACGGCGTTGTAGTCGACCCCGGCGGCCCGATAGGCCTCGGGCGGGGCGATGCGCACCTGCAGCGTGGCGGCCTCCTCGGCCGACAGGCTGGTGATGTCGATCTCGGCCCGCAGCCCTTCGCCGAGCGCCGATTGCACGTTCAGGCGGCCCAGACCCAGCGCCAGGGCATCGATCGGGGTCGCGCTCAACGCTGCGATCGCGGCCACGGCGAGCACCGTGCGGGCAGCGACAAAGGGGCGGTTTTTCAAGGCGTCTCCACTACAGCACCGGCAGGCCCGAGCCGGGCCCGCCGCCGGGGGCGATTGTCGGGCCCCGGCGCGGCGCCTGGCGACGGATGCCGACGCATCGCCAACACCATCGCTCCTTGCCCAACGCCGGAATCCTCACCCCGTCGAGCATATAGGCTGGCAAGCTCATGCAATGCCTGACATTTGGGATCGGTTCGACCGGCAGTTGCGATCGGTTGCCAATTGTTGCCGCCTGACAACGTGGCGGACGATGACGACCCCTTGGGCCGGGCCAGGCCGACGGCGGCACCGCGGAGCAAATCGCCTCACGCCTCGATCAGGATGCGCAGCATGCGGCGCAGCGGCTCGGCTGCGCCCCACAACAGCTGGTCGCCGATCGTGAAGGCGCCGAGGTACTCGGGGCCCATCGCCATCTTGCGCAGGCGGCCGACCGGGATCGTCATCGTGCCGGTCACCGCCACCGGCGTCAGGTCGCGCATCGTCGCCTCGCGGGTGTTGGGCACCAGCTTCACCCAGGCGTTGTCGGCGGCGATCATCGCCTCGATGTCGGCCAGCGGCACGTCCTGCTTCAGCTTGAAGGTCAGCGCCTGGGAATGGCAGCGCATCGCGCCGACGCGCACGCAGAAGCCGTCGACCGGCACCGCCGCGCTGCCGAAACCCTCGCCCTGACCGAGGATCTTGTTGGTCTCGGCCATGCCCTTCCATTCTTCCTTGGACATGCCGTTGCCGAGATCCTTGTCGATCCAGGGGATCAGCGAGCCGCCCAGCGGGACGCCGAAGTTGGCGGTCTCGTCGGCCGACAGGCTGCGCTGCCTGGCGATGACCTGGCGGTCGATCTCGAGGATCGCGCTCTTCGGGTCGTCGAGCAGCGCCTTGACCGAGGCGTTCAGCGTGCCGTACTGGGTCAGCAGCTCGCGCATGTGCTGGGCGCCGCCGCCCGAAGCCGCCTGGTAGGTCTGGGTGCTCATCCACTCGACCAGCCCGGCCTTGTACAGCGCGCCGACACCCATCAGCATGCAGCTCACCGTGCAGTTGCCGCCGATCCAGTTGCGCCCGCCCTTGGCCAGCGCGCTCTTGATCACCGGCAGGTTGACCGGGTCGAGGACGATCACCGCGTCGTCCTTCATCCGCAGCGTCGAGGCGGCGTCGATCCAGTGGCCGTTCCAGCCGGCGGCGCGCAGCCTGGGGAAGACCTCGGTCGTGTAGTCGCCGCCCTGGGCGGTGAGGACGATGTCGCAGCGCTTCAGCGCGGCGATGTCGAACGCGTCGTGCAGCCGGGTCTCGTTCTTCGCCTGCGCCGGCGCGGCGCCGCCGGCGTTGCTGGTCGAGAAGAACAGCGGCTCGATCAGCGCGAAGTCGCCTTCGGCCTGCATGCGATCCATCAACACCGAGCCGACCATGCCGCGCCAGCCGACCAATCCTACGAGTGCCATTTTGTATACGCCTTCCAGTCGAGTTCTGGACCCCAGGTTGCCCGGCTCGCATCGCCGGGGTCCAGTGGTGGGGGCGAGACGATCCGGAGCTGACTAGCTCTTGGTAATCGTGGTGATGGTTTTGCCGGACAGCGCTGCGACGACGGCGTCGCCCATCTCGCGCGTGCCCACCCGCTGCGTGCCCTCGGACCAGATGTCGCCGGTGCGCAGACCGGCGGACAGCACCGCCTTGACCGCGGATTCGATCCGGTCGGCGGCTTCGGGCTGGTTCAGGGAGTAGCGGAGCATCATGGCAGCAGACAGTATTGTAGCCAGCGGGTTTGCAATACCCTTACCGGCGATGTCGGGCGCGCTGCCGTGGCTGGGCTCGTACAGGCCCTTGTTGTGCTTGTCCAGGCTGGCCGAGGGCAGCATGCCGATCGAGCCGGTCAGCATCGCCGCCTCGTCGCTCAGGATGTCGCCGAACATGTTGCCGGTGACGACGACGTCGAAGGCCTTCGGCGCCTTGACCAGCTGCATCGCGGCGTTGTCGACATACATGTGGTCGAGCGCGACGTCTGGGTACTGGGCATGGATCTCGGTGACGACGTCCTTCCAGAACTGGAAGGTCTCGAGCACGTTGGCCTTGTCGACCGAGGTGACCTTCCCACCCTTGCCGCCGGCGCGCCGGCGCGCGGCCTGGAACGCGACATGGGCGATGCGCTCGACCTCGGGCTTCGAGTAGCGCATCGTGTCGAAGGCCTCGTCGGCGCCGGGGAAATGGCCGTCGATCGCGACGCGGCGGCCGCGCGGCTGGCCGAAGTAGATGTCGCCGGTCAGCTCGCGGATGATCAGGATGTCCAGCCCGGCGACCAGCTCGGGCTTCAGCGACGAGGCATGCGTGAGCTGCTCGTAGCAGATCGCCGGGCGGAAATTGGCGAACAGGCCCAGGTGCTTGCGCAGGCCCAGGATCGCCTGCTCGGGCCGGAACTGGCGCTCGAGCTTGTCGTACTTCCAGTCGCCGACGGCGCCGAACAGCACCGCGTCGCTGTCCTTGGCGAGCGCCAGCGTGCCCTCGGGCAGCGGGTGGCCATGGGCCTCGTAGGCAGCGCCGCCGACCAGCGCGGTCTCGGTCTCGAAGCGCAGGTCGAGCACCTTCAGCACCTTCACGGCCTCGGCCATGATCTCGGTGCCGATGCCGTCGCCGGGCAGGATCGCGATCTTCATGTCAATGCTTTCTTCGAACGGAAGGGGTCACAACTCTCGGTGCGCGAGCCAGGGCATCCTCGCCAGCCGCTCGGCCTCGAAGGCCTTGATCTTGTCGGCATGGCGCAGCGTCAGGCCGATGTCGTCGAAGCCGTTGACCAGGCAGTACTTGCGGAAGGCCTGGACCTCGAACGGGATCTCGGCGCCGTCGGGCTTCACGATCACTTGCCGAGGCAGGTCAACGCCGAGCTGGTAGCCGGGGAACGCGGCGACTTCGTCGAACAGCCGCGCCACCACGGCTTCGGGCAGCACGATCGGCAGCAGGCCGTTCTTGAAGCAGTTGTTGAAGAAGATGTCGGCGAAGCTCGGCGCGATGATCGCGCGGAAGCCGAACTGGTCGAGCGCCCAGGGGGCGTGCTCGCGGCTGGAGCCGCAGCCGAAGTTCCGGCGCGCCAGCAGGATCGAGGCACCTGCGTAGCGCGGCTGGTTCAGCACGAAGTCGGGGTTGGGCCTGCGCGAGGCCGGGTCCTGCCCCGGCTCGCCCTTGTCGAGGTAGCGCCATTCGTCGAACAGGTTGGGCCCGAATCCGGTGCGGGCGATCGACTTCAGGAACTGCTTCGGGATGATCGCGTCGGTGTCGACGTTGGCCCGGTCCATCGGCGCGACCAGGCCCTTGTGCATGGTGAAAGCTTGCATTCTTCGCTCCTGCGCCGGCGTTCCGGCGCGTCGGTTCATTTCTTGGCGGCGCCCTCGATCGCCGAGCCGGCCTTCTGGATGTCCTGCCCCATGCCCTTGATGGTGTTGCAGGCGGTCAGCGCCAGGCTGGCCGCGACGAGGAGGATCAGTCGGGTCATGGCGAGGTCCTTCAGGCGATGCGACGGATGTCGACGAAGTGGCCGTTCAGCGCGGCGGCGGCGGCCATCCCCGGGCTGACCAGGTGGGTGCGGCCACCGGCGCCCTGGCGGCCCTCGAAGTTGCGGTTGCTGGTCGAGGCGCAGCGCTCGCCGGGCTCCAGCCGGTCGGCATTCATCGCCAGGCACATGCTGCAGCCGGGCTCGCGCCATTCGAAGCCGGCGGCCTTGAAGACCTCGTGCAGGCCCTCGGCCTCGGCCTGCGCCTTCACCAGCCCCGAGCCGGGCACCACCAGCGCCAGCCTGACGTTGTCGGCCACCCGGCCGCCGATGCGCCGCACCACCGTGGCGGCCTCGCGGATGTCCTCGATGCGGCTGTTGGTGCACGAGCCGATGAACACCTTGTCGATGCGGATGTCGGCGATGGGCTTGTTCGGCTCCAGCCCCATGTAGACCAGCGCGCGCTCGATCGCGCCGCGCCTGACCTCGTCCTTCTCCTTGTCGGGGTCGGGCACGCGGTCGTCGATGGCCAGCACCATCTCGGGGCTGGTGCCCCAGGTCACCTGGGGCTTCAGCGCGCCGGCGTCGATCTCGACCACCGCGTCGAAGTGCGCGCCCTCGTCGCTGCGCAGCGTGCGCCAGCTGGCCGCCGCCTGCTCGAACTCGACGCCCCTGGGCGCGAACGGCCGGCCCTTTACGTAGTTGATCGTCGTCTCGTCGACCCCGACCAGCCCGGCCCGGGCGCCGGCCTCGATCGCCATGTTGCAGACCGTCATGCGGCCTTCCATGCTCAGCGCGCGGATCGCCGAGCCGGCGAACTCGATCGTGTAGCCGGTGCCGCCGGCGGTACCGATGCGGCCGATGATCGCCAGCACGATGTCCTTGGCGGTCAGGCCGCGGGTCAGCGTGCCCTCCACCCGGACCAGCATGTTCTTCGCCTTCTTGGCCAGCAGCGTCTGGGTCGCCAGCACATGCTCGACCTCGCTGGTGCCGATGCCGTGCGCCAGCGCGCCGAAGGCGCCATGGGTGCTGGTGTGGCTGTCGCCGCAGACCACCGTCATGCCCGGCAGCGTCGCGCCCTGTTCGGGCCCGATCACGTGCACGATGCCCTGGCGCTTGTCGAGGAACGGGAAGTACGCTGCCGCGCCGAAGGCCGCGATGTTGGCGTCCAGCGTCGTGACCTGCTGCTTGCTGGTCGGGTCGGTGATGCCGTCGTAGCCGCGTTCCCAGCCGGTGGTCGGGGTGTTGTGGTCGGCGGTGGCGACGATCGAGCTGACCCGCCAGGCCTTGCGGCCGGCCAGCCGCAGCCCCTCGAAGGCCTGCGGGCTGGTGACCTCGTGCACCAGGTGGCGGTCGATGTACAGCACCGCGGTGCCGTCGTCCTCGGTGTGGACGACATGGTCGTCCCAGAGCTTGTCGTAGAGCGTGCGTGCGGTCATCGGGTCACCTCTTGCGGGGATGGGATTGTCGCGCGGCGGCGGCCGCGGCGGGGGGATCGGGCGGGGCGGCCGGATCGGCCGGAATCAGCGCCTCGACGAAGCGCTGCACCACCGCCGGCAGCACCTCCTGGGTGCGCACCGCCAGCAGGTAGGCGCGCTCGGCCCAGTCCTCGTCCAGCGCCAGCGGCTGCACCGCGAAGATG
This sequence comes from Burkholderiaceae bacterium, assembly GCA_016790515.1. Lineage (GTDB taxonomy): Bacteria > Pseudomonadota > Gammaproteobacteria > Burkholderiales > Burkholderiaceae_C > Pseudaquabacterium. The sequence continues at coordinate 62,206 of JAEUOY010000036.1, forward strand.
CGTGCGAAGCGCTGCGCGACGACCGCCGGCAGCACCGCGACGCCCAGCCCGGCCTCGACCAGCTGGGCGATCGCATCGAAGCCGCGCACCTGCACCCGCACGTTCAGCGTGCGGCCCAGCGCCTGGGCGCGCTCGCGCATCTGCTCGTGCACCGCGGCGCCCAGGTGCAGGCCGACGATGTCGAAGTCGAGCAGCTGGTCGAAGCGCACGCGCTCGTTGCGTGCCAGCGGATGGTCGCGCGGCACCAGCACGGCCAGTCGGCCCGCGCGGTAGGCGCGGCAGCTCAGCCGGCTTTCGTGCTGCGGCGGCACGAAGATGCCGATGTCGGCGCGGCCCGAAGCCACCGCCGCCTGCACCTCGGCGCTGGTCAGGTCCTCCAGGCTGATGCGGATGCCCGGGTGCGCCTGGCTGAACGCCGCCAGGTCGGCCGGCAGGCATTCGGCGATCGCCCCGGCATTGGCGGCGATCCGCAGGTGGCCCTTGATGCCGCGCGAGAACTCGACCACCTCGCTCTCCAGCGCGTGCAGCGAGGCGTTCAGCGACCGGATGTGCCGCACCAGCGCGCGGCCGGCCTCGGTCGGGTCGACGCCGCGCGCGCGGCGCTCGAACAGCGCAACGCCCAGCCTCGCCTCCAGGTCGGACAGCCGCTTGCTCGCCGCCGCCAGCGCCAGGTGCTCGTGCTCGGCGCCGCCGGTGATGCTGCGCGTCTCGGCGATCGCCAGCACGAGGTTCAGGGTGGTCAAGTCGAAGCGCATCGCGCGGATGACGGGTGGATGGGGTGCGGCACCGGCAGTCGCCGCCGCCGGCTCACATCGGTGGACGTGGACGGAGGCGGTGCGGTGGGCGCGATCGGCCCTGGGCCGTCGATGCCGCTGCGCGATGATGCACGAAGGCTCGGCTCGGTGTTCTCGGGGATCGCCAAGCTTACCTTCGCCAATGGCGAAGCCTGCCGGGATCCCCGTGCGACACCGCCCCTACACTGTCGGCCCGCTCGAGACCGCCCCTTCCCGCTCCGCCGCAGCCATGCCGCCGCTGTCCACCTCCCCGACGACCCCGCAAGCGGCCGACCGCCAGACCGTGTTCGACGCGCTGGCGTTCCTGCAGGCACCGGTCGGCATCACCCGGCTGGCCGAGCTGCTGGCCGACCACGGCACCGCGCGCGGCAGCAAGTTCCACGGCGCCGAGCTGCGCCAGCGGCTGCAGGACCTGCTCCAGGCCGGCCTGGTGCGCAACACCCCCCAGGGCCAGTGGTGGGCCGACGCCGGGGCCGGCTGGAAGCGCTTCGCGGCGCTGGTGCGCCAGCCCGAAGCGCGCGCGCGCTGGTGGGCGAGCTGGCGGCGGCTGCACCGCTTCGACCACAGCTGGCACCTCGAGCTGTTCGGCGACGAGGCGATGGTCGGCGCGATCCGGGTGGTGGTGTTCGCCGGCGGCACGGCGGCGGCGTTCGAACGGCTCGGCCAGCTCAGCCGCAATGCGTCGCCCGAGCAGCCCGGGGCGCTGACCCAGGCGCTGCTGAAGCCGTTCGACGCCGAGCTGTGGGACGCGCTCGACCCCGAGCTGCGCTACCGCCTGCTGCGCGGCCTGCTGAACCACCTGGGCGGCGACTGCGAGCCGCTGACGCAGCCGCTGTGGGCCTGGCTGCAGGCCCGCAGCCGGCCCGACCCGGCCGTGCTGCACGACGGCTTCCGCCTGCGCCTGGCCGAGCGCCTGGTGCTGGCCGGCCAGCGCGACGAGGCGCGCCGCGTGCTGCTGGGCCTGGACCATCCCGAGGCCCAGGCGCTGCGCGCCGCCGCCGACATCGCCGAAGGCCACTATGCCGGCGGTGCGACGGCCTTCGAGCAGGCCTGGAAGGCGGCCGCAGCGCTGGCGGGCAAGCGCAAGCACCTGTTTGCGGCGACGACCTCCTGGTTCCAGGTGCTGGCGCTGATCGCCCAGCCCGAGCCCGCAGCCTGGACCCAGGCGCGCAAGTTCGCCGCCGGCGAGGCCGGCAAGCGCGACGCCGACCCCTGCACCTTCTGGGGCCTGTGGCAGGAGGCGATCGACCAGCGGCTGGGCGATGCGCCGCGCAACGCCAGGCGATTCGCCTTCGCGCCGCCGGTCTACGGCCGCATGCACGGCCTGATGCAGCTCGACCATTGGCTGCTGGCGGCCTGGCTGGGCCTCGAGCCGCCGCAGCCCGAGACCTTCCGCGGCCATGCCGCCGGGCTGGCCGCGACCTACGACCAGGCCGGCCTGGCCTGGCTGGCCGCGCTGACCCGGCGCTGCGCGGCGCAGCTGCTCGGCGAGGCGCCGGACCCGGTCGATGCCGCGCTGCCGTTCCCGATCGCCGCGCCGACCGACCGCTGGCGCGAGGCGCTGAACGCGATCGTCGCGCTGGGGCCGGTGGCCGGCGCGGCGGCCGCACCCGGCGCCACGGCCCAGACCGACCGGCTGATCTGGACCGTGGCGACCGATGCGCTCGGCCGGGTCCGCAGGATCGAGCCGCTGGAGCAGAAGGCCGGCGCGCGCGGCCTGGGCAAGCCCAGGCCGGCCTCGCTGGCGAGCCTGGCCAGGCGCGCCGACCTGCCGGCACACGACGCTGCGGTGCTGCGCTCGCTGAAGAAGCCGGCCTTCGGCAGCGGCCTGGTGCTGGACCGGACGCAGGCGGTGCAGGCCCTGGTGCGCCACCCGCACGTGGCCTGGAGCGACGCGCCGGCGCAATTCGTCGAGGTGGCCGAGAGCCTGCCGCAGCTGGAGGTGCTGACGCGCGGCGATCACCTGCAGTTCCGTGTCGTCGACCCGATCCGGCCCGACGAAGCCGCGGCCGACGAGGTCGACGACGAGGGGCTCGACGACGACGAAAGGGAGATCGAATTCAGCCGCCGCCGCAGCGGCGAGACCGGCCGCGCGCCGGTGCTGCTGCTGCGCGACGGGCCCGAGCGCGCCCGCCTGGTACGGATCACCCCGGCGCAGCTGCGGGTGGCCGAACTGGTCAGCCAGGGCTGGCAGGTGCCGGTGGCGGCGCGCCAGGAACTCGACGCCGCGCTGCGCGTGCTGGGCACGCACTTCCAGCTGGCCAGCGATGCCGAGGCCGGCCACGAGGTGAGCGCCAGCGCGGTGCTGCGCGCCGAGCTGACCCCGCAGGGCGACGGCCTGGCGCTGCGGCTGGTGGCCGCGCCGTTCGGCGACTTCGGGCCGCGGCTGGCGCCCGGGCTGGGGCGCGAGCGGGTGACCACGGTGCACCAGGGCGTGACGCTGTCGACCCGGCGCCTGCTGGCCGACGAGCGGGCCCACCTGCTGGCACTGACGCAGGCGGTCGACTGGCTCGACGACGGCATCCACGCCTGGACGCTGGACGAACCCGAGCAGGCGCTGGCCGTCGTCGAGGCGCTGGGCCGGCTGGGCCAGGAGCCGGTGCGCATCGTCAGCGAATGGCCGAAGGGCAAACCGCTGAGGGTGCGTGCGGTCAGCGCATCGCAGGTCAGGCTCAACGTCAGCAGCCAGGGCGACTGGCTGGCGATCGACGGTGAACTGGCGCTCGACGGCGGCGAGCTGCTGCGCCTGCGCCAGCTGCTCGAGCTGCTGCAGCAGGGCCGCAGCCGCTACGTGGCGCTGGGCGATGGTGGCTTCCTGGCGCTGACCGACACGCTGCGCCAGCAGCTGGCCGACCTGAAGGCGATCACCCAGACCCAGGCCAGGGGCCAGCGGGTGTCGGCGATCGCCGCGATGGCCTGGGCCGCGCAGCCCGATGCGCCGGCCCTGGCCGGCGACCGCGCCTGGCAACAGCGCTGCCAGGCCTGGGAGCAGGCGCAGACGCAGGTCTTCGAGCGCCCGACCGGGCTGCTGGCCGAGCTGCGCGACTACCAGACCAGCGGCTGGACCTGGCTGATGCGGCTGGCCACCAGCGGCTTCGGCGCGGTGCTGGCCGACGACATGGGGCTGGGCAAGACGCTGCAGACGCTGGCGCTGCTGGCCGCGCGCTCGGCCGGCGGGCCGGCGCTGGTGGTCGCGCCGACCTCGGTGTGCGGCAACTGGCTGGCCGAGGCCACGCGCTTCACGCCCGGGCTCCGGATCGAGATGTATGGCGACACCGCGGCGCTGGCCGAGGCCGACGACGAGGCCGAGGCGGACGCCGAATTCGCAGAAACCGCCGCGACCGACAGCGCCCGCCAGGCCGCCCGCCGCAAGCAGGTGCAGGCGCTGGGGCCGGGTCAGGTGCTGGTCTGCAGCTACGGGCTGCTGCAGCTCGACGCCGACATCCTGACCGGGCGGCCCTGGCACACCGCGGTGCTCGACGAAGCCCAGGCGATCAAGAACGCCGCCACCCGCCGCGCCCGCGCGGCGCAGGCGCTGGCGGCGGACTTCAAGCTCGCGCTGACCGGCACGCCGATCGAGAACCGGCTCGGCGAGCTGTGGGCCATCATGGCCTTTGCCAACCCCGGGCTGCTGGGTCCGCTCGAGCAGTTCGGCCAGCGCTTCGCCGGCCCGATCGAACGCGACGGCGACGCCCAGGCCGGCCGCCGGCTGCGCCGGCTGGTCGCCCCGTTCCTGTTGCGCCGCACCAAGGCCGAGGTGCTGGCCGACCTGCCGGCGCGCACCGAGATCGTCCACGAAGTCGTGCCCGGCCCGCGCGAGCGCGCGCTGCTCGAGGCGCTGCGCCAGCAGGCCGAGGAGCGCGTCAACGAGGCGCTGGCCAGTACCGGCGCCGGCGAAGGCCAGGCCCAGATGCACATCCTGGCCGCGCTGACCCGGCTGCGCCGCGCCGCCTGCGACCCGCGACTGGTGGCGCCCGAACTGGGGCTGGTCGGCGCCAAGGTGCAGGAATTCGAGCGCCTGGCGCAGGAGCTGGTCGCCGGCCGCCACAAGGCGCTGGTGTTCAGCCAGTTCACCGATTTCCTTGCGCTGCTGCGCGAGCGGCTCGACGCGGCCGGGCTGCGCTACCAGACCCTGGACGGCAGCACGCCGGCGGCCCAGCGCAGCCAGCGCGTCGCGGCGTTCCAGGCCGGCGACGGCGACTTCTTCCTGATCAGCCTGAAGGCCGGCGGCTTCGGGCTGAACCTGACGATGGCCGACTACGTGATCATCGCCGACCCCTGGTGGAACCCGGCCGCCGAAGACCAGGCCAGCGGCCGCGCCCACCGCATCGGCCAGCAGCGGCCGGTCACCGTCTACCGGCTGGTGACGCAGGGCTCGATCGAGGACCGCATCGTCAGGCTGCACCACCACAAGCGCGCGCTGGCCGAAGGCGTGCTGGCCGGACAGGACGGCGGCGGCAGCACGGTGCCGGGCGCGGCGCAGCTGCTGGCGCTGCTGCGTGGCGAGGACTCGGCTGCGGACGACGCCTGAGGCCCGCCGCTCAGCCGAGCGCCGCCACCACCTCCGGCGGTGCCTGCACCAGCTCGATCAGCACGCCCTCGCCGCCCAGCGGAAACGCCTCGTTGCCCTTCGGGTGGATGAAGGTGATGTCGTGGCCGGCCGCGCCCTTGCGGATGCCGCCGGGGGCGAAGCGCACGCCGTTGGCGGCCATCCACTCGACGGCCTTCGGCAGATCGTCGACCCACAGGCCGACATGGTTCAGCGGCGTGGTGTGCACCGCCGGCTTCTTCTCGGGGTCCAGCGGCTGCATCAGGTCGACCTCGACCGCGGTCGCTCCGCTGCCCAGCGCACAGATGTCCTCGTCGACGTTCTCGCGCTCGCTGACGAAGTTGCTCTTGACCGTCAGCCCCAGCATGTCGACCCACAGGGCCTTGAGTTTCTGCTTGTCGGGACCGCCGATGGCGATCTGCTGGATGCCGAGGATGCGGAAGGGTTTGGTGGTCATCGGTTCGCTCTGCCGGAGTGGGGGGGTGGGCACATTGTCGGGCGATCATGCGGCAGCGGCCGCCGCCCGGAAGCCGTGGCCGGCGCCCGCGGCCTGCAGTCGCCGCATCAGCTCCTCGACCAGCGGCAGTTTCTCCCAGGCCGGGTCGGCCGGCGCCTGGCGGTGCAGGGCCTCGATCGACGTGCGCAGCGGGCGGGTCAGGAAGGCATAGCGCCGGCGGATCAGCGGGTCGTCCAGAAGCTCGAGAAAGCGCAGGTGGATGTAGAGCGCGAACAGGTTCTTGGTGTGGTGGCTGCCGATGCTGGTGCCGCCCACGTGCAGCACCGGCAAGACGGGGTTCTGCGGCTCGATGCGCACCCGAAAGCCCTCGGCCAGCGCCACGCCCAGCAGCACGTGCAGCGTGTCGTGGAAATGCTGGTAGTCCTTCAGGTAGCTGCGCGGCCCCATCCCGACCCGCCCCAGCACACCGGACAGACGCGCCGGCGCGCGCCGGTACTGGCGGGCGTCGATGCGGTGGACCTGCATCAGCCGGCGCAGCGCCCCGGCATCGAAGCCCAGCAGATGCGTCAGCGGGTAGTCGAAACCCAGGCGTTCGCTGGTCTGCACGAAGACGCCGGTCATGCACTCGCCGGGGGCCGGCCGCAGCCGGCCCAGCAGCGCCGGGTCGAACACATAGGCATCGTGGTCGACGATGCCGAAGTCGCCCCGGTGATGTTCCAGCAGCAGGCTCAGCGCGTCGCCATGCGGCAGGCTGGAAACCGGCAGCGTGCGCAGCGTGAACAGCGGCAGCGCCGGCAGGCGCCGGCGCAGCAGTTCGCGCTCCCAGCGCCTGGCGCCGTTGGCCACCAGCACCAGCCGGGCATGGCCGTGCAGCAGCGCCAGGCAGGGCAGCAGGAAATGCAGCGTGTGCGGCATCACGATCACATACCAGCGCAGCCCCTCGCCGGTGGGCAGGCGGTCCTGGAAGGCCGCGAAGCGTGCCGCGTTGAGCGCTCGGTTCAGCAGCCTGGCGTTCAGGGCCTGCGCCAGCACCCGCCAGCCGCGCAGCAGCACGGCCGCCGGCAGCTGCCACAGCAGCGCGACGGCCAGCGGCATGCCGCGCTGGCGCATCGGCGCCAGCGCCGCACGCAACTGGCGCAGGTTGGCACGCAGCCGGCCGATCACTGGAAGCTGATGATCGGCTGGTCCACCGCCAGGCTCTCGCCCTGCGCGGCCAGCACCTCCTTGACGACGCCGTCCTGCGCCGCGGTCAGGATGTTCTCCATCTTCATCGCCTCGATCACCGCCAGCCGCTCGCCGGCCTGCACCGCCTGGCCGGGCTTGACCGCCACGTTGACCAGCAGCCCGGGCATCGGCGAGAGCAGGAACTTGCTCATGTCGGCCGGCGCCTTGTAGGGCATCACCCGCAGCAGTTCGGCCGCGCGCGCGCTCATCAGCTGGGCCTCGATCACCAGGCCGTTGTGCGACACCCGGTACCACATGCCGTGGCGCTCGAGCTGGGCGGTGAAGGGCTGGCCGTTGCAGGCGCCGGTGGCGCGGATGCCACCGAAGTCCCAGGACTTGTCGATCGCGTAGCGCTTGTCGCCGACCGTCACCGTCAGCTGCCCGTTGGCGACGATGCGCACCGGCTTGTGCAGGTGGGCGCCGGCCGGGCCCTTGATCACCGCGACGAAGCTTTCGCCGATCTGCACGCCGTGGCCGGGCAGCTGGCCGCTGATGCCGGCGGCGCGGTCGCGGTAGCGGCGGTACATCGCCGCGGCCAGCGCCACCAGCAGGTCGGGGTCGTCGTGCGGCACGTCCTCGGCGCGGAAGCCCTGCGGGTAGTGCTCGGCGATGAAACCGGTGTTGAAGTCGCCCGAGACGAACTTCGGGTGTGCCAGCAGCGCGCTCTGGAACGGGATGTTGCTGGAGACGCCGCGGATCACGAAGCCGTTGAGTGCCTCGCGCATCCTGGCGATCGCGTCGAGCCGGTCGACGCCGTGGACGATCAGCTTGGCGATCATCGAGTCGTAGTACATCGGGATCTCGCCGCCCTCGTAGACGCCGGTGTCCACCCGCACGCCGCCGCCTTCGGGCACCGGCAGCGAGGCTTCCATCGTCGTCGTCGGCGGCTGGTAGCGCACCAGCCGGCCGGTGGACGGCAGGAAGCTGCGGAACGGGTCCTCGGCGTTGATGCGGCACTCGATCGCCCAGCCGCGGCGCGGGATCTGTTCCTGCGTGAAGCCGAGCTTCTCGCCGGCGGCGACGCGGATCATCTGCTCGACCAGGTCGATGCCGGTGATCGACTCGGTCACCGGGTGCTCGACCTGCAGCCGGGTGTTCATCTCCAGGAAGTAGAAGCTCTGGTCCTTGCCGACGACGAACTCGACCGTGCCCGCGCTCTGGTACCTGACCGCCTTGGCCAGCGCCACCGCCTGCTCGCCCATCGCCTTGCGGGTGGCCTCGCTGATGAACGGCGACGGCGCCTCCTCGATCACCTTCTGGTGGCGGCGCTGGATCGAGCATTCGCGCTCGTGCAGGTAGACGACGTTGCCGTGGCTGTCGCCGAGCACCTGGATCTCGATGTGGCGCGGGCTCTCGACGAACTTCTCGATGAACACCCGGTCGTCGCCGAAGCTGTTGCGCGCCTCGTTGCGGCAGGCGCTGAAGCCCTCGAAGGCCTCCTTGTCGTTGAAGGCCACGCGCAGGCCCTTGCCGCCGCCGCCGGCGCTGGCCTTGATCATCACCGGGTAGCCGATGTCGCGGGCGATCTCGACCGCGCGCTCGGGCGATTCGATCGCCTCGTTCCAGCCCGGGATGGTGTTGACCTTGGCGTCCTTGGCCAGCTTCTTCGACGCGATCTTGTCGCCCATCGCGGCGATCGAGTAGTGCTTGGGCCCGATGAAGGCGATGCCCTCCTCCTCGACCTTGCGCGCGAAGTCCTCGTTCTCCGACAGGAAGCCGTAGCCCGGGTGCACGGCCTGCGCGCCGGTGGCCTTGCAGGCGGCGATGATCTTGTCGGCGACCAGGTAGCTCTCGCGGCTGGGCGCGGCGCCGATGAACACCGACTCGTCGGCCAGCTCGACATGGCGTGCATCGCGGTCGGCCTCGGAATACACCGCGACGGTGGCGATGCCCATCTTCTTCGCGGCCTTGATGACGCGGCAGGCGATCTCGCCCCGGTTGGCGATCAGGATCTTGGTGAACATGTCTCTTTCTCCTCGGCCGCGGCTCAAAGGGGGATGTTCCCGTGCTTGCGCCACGGGTTCTCGAGCTTCTTGTCGCGCAGCATCACCAGCGAGCGGCAGATGCGCTTGCGCGTCTCGTGCGGCTGGATCACGTCGTCGATGAAGCCGCGGCTGCCGGCGACGAAGGGGTTGGCGAACCGGGCCTTGTACTCAGCCTCGCGGGCGGCCAGCTTCTCGGGGTCGCCCTTGTCCTCGCGGAAGATGATCTCGACCGCGCCCTTGGCGCCCATCACCGCGATCTCGGCATTGGGCCAGGCGAAGTTGACGTCGCCGCGCAGGTGCTTGGAACTCATCACGTCGTAGGCGCCGCCGTAGGCCTTGCGGGTGATGACCGTGACCTTGGGCACCGTGCATTCGGCATAGGCGTACAGCAGCTTGGCGCCGTGCTTGATGATGCCGCCGTACTCCTGCGCGGTGCCGGGCATGAAGCCGGGCACGTCGACGAAGGTGACCACCGGGATGTTGAAGGCATCGCAGAAGCGCACGAAGCGCGCCGCCTTGATGCTGCTCTTGATGTCCAGGCAGCCGGCCAGCACCTGCGGGTTGTTGGCGACGATGCCCACCACCTGGCCTTCCATGCGGGCCATGCCGATCACGATGTTCTTCGCGAAGTCCTCCTGCAGCTCGAAGAAGTCACCGTCGTCGACCACCTTGTGGATCAGTTCCTTGATGTCGTAGGGCTTGTTCGGGTTGTCGGGCACCAGCGTGTCGAGGCTGTAGTCGAGCCGGTCGGCGCGGTCGCCGCTGGAGCGCACCGGCGGCTTCTCCTTGTTGTTCAGCGGCAGGTAGTTGTAGAAGCGGCGCAGCATCAGGATCGCCTCGACGTCGTTCTCGAACGACAGGTCGGCGACGCCGCTCTTGGTGGTGTGCGCGCCGGCGCCGCCCAACTCCTCGGCGGTCACCTCCTCGTGGGTCACGGTCTTCACCACCTCGGGGCCGGTGACGAACATGTAGCTCGAATCCTTGACCATGAAGATGAAGTCGGTCATCGCCGGCGAGTACACCGCGCCGCCCGCGCAGGGGCCCATGATCAGGCTGATCTGCGGGATCACGCCGCTGGCCATCACGTTGCGCTGGAACACGTCGGCGTAGCCGCCGAGCGACGCGACGCCCTCCTGGATGCGGGCGCCGCCCGAGTCGTTGAGGCCGATCACCGGGGCGCCGACCTTCATCGCCTGGTCCATCACCTTGCAGATCTTCTCGGCATGGGCCTCGCTGAGCGCGCCGCCGAAGACCGTGAAGTCCTGGCTGAAGACGAAGGCCAGCCGGCCGTTGATCATGCCGTAGCCGGTGACCACGCCATCGCCGCGGATCTTGCTGTCGGCCATGCCGAAGTCGGTGCAACGGTGCTCGACGAACATGTCCCATTCCTCGAAGGTGCCTTCGTCGAGCAGCAGTTCGATGCGCTCGCGCGCAGTCAGCTTGCCCTTGGCGTGCTGTGCGGCGATGCGCTTCTCGCCGCCGCCCAGCCGGGCTTCGGCGCGCATCGCTTCGAGCATTTGTTGGATATCGTGCATGAGGGTGTCTCCTCGTTGGGGTTTCAATGGAACAGGTCGAGCAGGCGGCGCGCCGCGACCGACGCGGCGACTCGGCCGGCGCGCACTTCGCCGGTCAGCCCCGGCAGCGCGGCGCGCACCGCGGGGTGGGACTTGAAGCGTTGGGACAGGCCGGCCTCGATCAGCGACCACATCCAGGCCTGGTCCTGGACATGGCGGCGCTCGGCGAGGCGGCCGTTGGCGGTCTGCAGTTCGCGAAAGCGCATGATCGCGGCCCAGAACTCGGCCAGCCCCGAACCCTTCAGCGCGCTGAGCTGCATCACCTGCGGGTGCCAGACGGCGACGTCGTGGTGGACATGCTCCGGATTGCCGTGCAGGCCGATCAGCCGCAGCGACGAGGTGATCTGCGCCCGCGCCCGGGTCGCCGCGGCCTCGTCGAGGTCGGCCTTGTTGATCACCACCAGGTCGGCGAGCTCCATCACGCCCTTCTTGATCGCCTGCAGGTCGTCGCCGGCGTTGGGCAACTGCAGCAGCACGAACATGTCGGTCATGTTGGCCACCGCGGTCTCGCTCTGGCCGACGCCGACCGTCTCGACGATCACGACGTCGTGGCCGGCAGCCTCGCAGACCAGCATCGCCTCGCGCGTCTTCTCGGCCACGCCGCCGAGCGTGCCGCTGCTCGGGCTGGGGCGGATGTAGGCACGCTCGTCCATCGACAGCCGTTCCATCCGCGTCTTGTCGCCGAGGATCGAGCCGCCGCTGAGCGACGACGACGGGTCGACCGCCAGCACCGCGACGCGGTGGCCGAGGTCTGTCAGGTAGAGCCCCAGCGCCTCGATGAAAGTGCTCTTGCCCACCCCCGGCACGCCGCTGATGCCCAGGCGGAACGAGCGGCCGCTGTGCGGCAGCAGCGAATTCAGCAGCGCATCGGCGCGGGCGCGGTGGTCGGGGCGGGTCGACTCGAGCAGCGTGATGGTCTTGGCCACCGCGCGCCGCTGCGCCGCGCCGGGCGCGCCGATCACCGCGTCGTGCAGGCCCTGGTCGGACGCATCCAGCGCGCTCGGCGCGAGCATCTCAAGCACGGCGGTCCTCGTCACGCTCGTCGGCGGCGGGCCGCAGGTAATGCAGGTCCCACTCGCTCTCGTGCTGCAGCTCGAAGCCGTGGCGGCGGTAGAAGCGGTTGGCGTCGCTGAGCTTCAGGGCGGTCACCCGCACCGCCAGGCCCAGCCGGTCGGCCTCGGCCAGCACCTGGGCCATCACCCAGCTGCCGATGCCCTGGCGCTGCGCCTGCGGCGCGATGTAGAGATGGTCGAGCACCAGGTGGTCGGGCACCAGCGTCGGCATCGGCAGCAGCACGACGAAGCCCACCCGCTCGCCGCCGCACAGCACGTGGCGGGTGTGCGTCGGCTCGAACGCGCGGCTCAGCCGCTCGCGCGCGCGCTGGGGCGCATAGCGCCCCATGCGCTGCAGGCTCTCGCGCATCGCGGTCATCCGCAGCGAGAGCAGCGCCTCGAAGTCCTCGTCGGCGGCCGGCGCCAGCGACAGCAGCGCGACACCCGGGGCCGCATGCGCGGTCATGTAGACGGTGACGACCAGGAAGGGATCAGGCGGCCTGCGCGGCGCGGATCTGCTCGAGCACGTGCTTCGCGCTCGCCGGGATCGGGGTGCCCGGGCCGTAGATGCCCTTGACGCCGGCGGCGTACAGGAAGTCGTAGTCCTGCGCCGGGATCACGCCGCCGACGAAGACGATGATGTCGTCGGCGCCCTGCTTGTTCAGTTCGGCGATGATCGCCGGCACCAGGGTCTTGTGGCCGGCCGCCAGCGTGCTGATGCCCACAGCGTGCACGTCGTTCTCGATCGCCTGGCGCGCGCATTCCTCGGGAGTCTGGAACAGCGGGCCCATGTCGACGTCGAAGCCGAGGTCGGCGAACGCGGTGGCCACCACCTTGGCGCCGCGGTCGTGGCCGTCCTGGCCGAGCTTGGCGATCATCACCCGCGGCCGGCGGCCCTCGCCTTCGGCGAATGCGGCGATCTCGTCCTTCAGCTTGTCCCAGCCCTCGGCCGAGTCGTAGGCGGCAGCGTACACACCGGTCACCTTCTGGATGTCTGCACGGTGCCGACCGTACACCTTTTCCAGCGCGTCGCTGACCTCGCCGACCGTCGCGCGCAGCCGGATTGCCCGGATCGACAAGTCCAGCAGGTTGCCCTGGCCCGACCGGGCGGCGGCGGTCAGCGCCTCCAGCGCCGCCTGCACCGCGGCGCCGTCGCGCGCCGCGCGGATCTGCTCGAGCCGCGCGATCTGGCCCTCGCGCACCTTGACGTTGTCGACCTCGAGGATGTCGACCTTGTCCTGCGTCGCCAGCTTGTACTTGTTGACGCCGACGATCACGTCCTTGCCCGAGTCGATGCGCGCCTGCTTCTCGGCCGCGCTGGCCTCGATCTTCAGCTTGGCCCAGCCCGAGTCGACGGCCCGGGTCATGCCGCCCATGGCTTCGACCTCCTCGATGATGGCCCAGGCCGCATCGGCCATGTCCTGGGTCAGCTTCTCCATCAGGTAGCTGCCGGCCCAGGGGTCGACGACGTTGGTGATGTGGGTCTCTTCCTGGATGATCAGCTGGGTGTTGCGGGCGATGCGCGACGAGAACTCGGTCGGCAGCGCGATCGCCTCGTCGAAGCTGTTGGTGTGCAGGCTCTGCGTGCCGCCGAAGACCGCGGCCATCGCCTCGACCGTGGTGCGCACGATGTTGTTGTACGGGTCCTGCTCGGTCAGGCTCCAGCCCGAGGTCTGGCAGTGGGTGCGCAGCATCAGGCTCTTCGGGTTCTTCGCGTCGAAGCCCTTCATGATGCGGCACCACAGCAGGCGCGCGGCGCGCATCTTGGCGATCTCGAGGTAGAAGTTCATCCCGATCGCCCAGAAGAAGCTCAGCCGGCCGGCGAAGTCGTCGACGTCCATGCCCTTGGCAATGGCGGTCTTCACGTACTCCTTGCCGTCGGCCAGCGTGAAGGCCAGTTCCAGCGCCTGGTTCGCGCCCGCCTCCTGCATGTGGTAGCCGCTGATCGAGATCGAGTTGAACTTCGGCATGTTCCCCGCCGTGTACTCGATGATGTCGCCGATGATCTTCATCGACGGCTCGGGCGGGTAGATGTAGGTGTTGCGGACCATGAACTCCTTGAGGATGTCGTTCTGGATGGTGCCGCTCAACTTGTCCTGCGAGACGCCCTGCTCCTCGGCCGCGACGACGTAGCCGGCCAGGACCGGCAGCACCGCGCCGTTCATCGTCATGCTCACGCTCACCTTGTCCAGCGGGATCTGGTCGAACAGGATCTTCATGTCCTCGACCGAGTCGATCGCCACGCCGGCCTTGCCGACGTCGCCGGTCACCCGAGGATGGTCCGAGTCGTAGCCGCGGTGGGTGGCCAGGTCGAACGCGACACTGACGCCCTGGCCGCCGGCGGCCAGCGCCTTGCGGTAGAAGGCGTTGCTCTCCTCGGCGGTCGAGAAGCCGGCGTACTGGCGGATCGTCCACGGCCGCACCGCATACATCGTCGCCTGCGGGCCGCGGATGAAGGGCTCGAAGCCGGGCAAGGTGTCGGCCAGCGGCAGCGGCGCGGTGTCGGCCGCGGTGTACAGCGGCTTCACGACCAGACCTTCGGGGGTGACCCAGTTCAGTGCTGCGACATCGCCGCCGGGCGCCGACCTGGCCGCCGCCTTCGCCCATTGCTCGAGGGTGGCGGGGCTGAACTCAGGGGCTTTCGACATGGCGGCGGGTCCTCGTTGCGGGCAGGCGGAGCATCTTAGTGCGGCATGGCCGGGACGCCATTGCCGTGAATCGGGCATGATACATGATGCATAATTCAAAATTCAATTGCAGCCGTCGCCCCCCTCCACGAGAGGGGGACCACCCGGAGCCCTGACTTGTCCGCCCTCGCCCAGTCGTCCGCACCACGCCAGCCCAGCCCGCTGAGCCCCCGCGCCCTGTACCAGGACGTGGCCGAGCGCCTGCGCCAGCAGATCTTCAACCGCGAACTGGAACCGGGCAGCTGGATCGACGAGCAGAAGATCGCCGCCGAATACGGCATCAGCCGCACGCCGCTGCGCGAGGCGCTGAAGGTGCTGGCCGTCGAGGGCCTGGTGACGATGAAGCTGCGCCGCGGCGCCTATGTCACCGAGATGTCGACCACCGACGTGGCCCAGGTCTACCAGCTGATGGCGCTGCTCGAAAGCGACGCCGCCGGCCAGGTCGCGGCCCACGCCAGCGACGCCCAGATCGCCGAGCTGCAGGCACTGCACGACCGGCTGGAAAAACAGGTTCGCCAGCGCGACGCCTTCTTCGACACCAACGAGCAGTTCCACCTGCTGCTGCTGCAGCTGGCCGGCAACCGCTGGCGTGCGCAGATCGTCCAGGACCTGCGCAAGGTGATGAAGCTGAACCGCCACCTGTCGCTGTTCAAGCAGGGTCGGCTGGCCGAATCGCTGGCCGAGCACCGGGCGGTGATGGCCGCGATCGCCGCGCGCGATGCGGCCCAGGCCACCCGGCTGATGCGCGCCCATTTCGAGAACGGGCTGGCCGCCGCTGCCTGAAGCCTCGAGCGCCTGAAGCCGACGGCAGCACCCGGCGATCAGCTTCGGGTCAGCGATCGGCCGCACACTTTCACCATCCATCCTCCGAGGAGCGAGCTTTGAAGATCCACGAATACCAGGCCAAAGAGATCCTGCGCCAGTTCGGCGTGCCGGTGCCGCGAGGCATCGCGGCGTTCACGGTGCAGGAGGCGGTGGAGGCGGCGCAGAAGCTGGGCGGCCCGGTCTGGGTGGTCAAGGCCCAGATCCACGCCGGCGGCCGCGGCAAGGGCGGCGGCGTCAAGCTCGCGCGCTCGGTCGACGAAGTGAAGAAACTCGCCGGCGAGATCCTGGGCATGCAGCTGGTCACGCACCAGACCGGCGCGCAGGGCCAGAAGGTGCGCCGCCTGCTGATCGAGGAAGGGGCGGACATCCGCAAGGAGTACTACGTCGCCGCGCTGACCGACCGCGCGACCCAGCGCGTGGCGATGATG
>JAEUOY010000104.1 GCA_016790515.1 Burkholderiaceae bacterium
ATATGCCGACTGCGCTGTGGCCGGATTACGCCGACTCCGACGTGGCCGGTATATGCCGACTCCGCCGTCGTCGTCGCCGGCCCTCAGGTGGCCGGACTACGCCGACTCTGAAGTGGCCTGATTACGCCGGTCGCTGACACCCCGACGTCGCTGCGCTGTTCGAGCAGTTCGGCCCAGGCATCGGCCATGCCGTGCAGGCGCAGCGCCTTGAGTTCGACGAGCAGGTCACGCATGGTCGACCTCCTGGGTGTCGTCCTGGGTGTCGTCCTGCGCCTCGCCCAGGACTGCCGCGCCCGTGCGCAGCCGGTCGTATCGAGCGGTGTCGGCCCTCGGCGGGGTCTTGGCCCGCAACGTCGTGGCTGCCGACTCGGGCGGCAGCGCCTCCTTCAGACGGGCCAACACGTTGATCACATGCTCGACGCTCACGCGCCCCAACGGTGGCGCGCCCTCCAGCGCCAGCGACACCGCCACCAGTCAAGCCCCTCTCGATGAAATGGTGGCGCAGATGGACGCAGGCGCCCAAGCCCTGGAAACCGCACTGCCTGTCGAGCGCGAAGTTGCCGCAGCCGTGGAGAGCCAGCGTGCACTGGCCGCCTTCCTGAGCGCGCAGTTCGAGACCCAGCGCATCCAGATCTTCGACGCGAAGAACCAGGCCCACCAGGTCGAGCTGCCCACGTCCGCTCTGCGCTTGCTGGTCGACATCCTGTCGGAGCTGGCCGAGGGCGATGCGGTCAATGTCGTGCCGATCCATGCCGAGCTGACGACACAGGAGGCCGCTGACATGCTGAACCTGTCCCGCCCTCATCTCGTCAAGCTGTTGGAGAGCGGTGCGTTGGCCTTCCACAAGACCGGCATGCATCGGCGCATCCGCTTCGCAGACCTGATGGTCTTCAAGGCCGAGCAGGATCGTGCGAGCGCGCAGGCGATGGAGGCGCTCGCGAAGCAGGCTCAGGAACTTCAACCGGGCTACGAGTGAGGAGTTCGCCATTCAGCGCGGTCTACGACGCCTGCGTGCCGTATCCTGCGCCGCTGCGCGATTTCGTCATGTGGCTTGCCCTGTCCGGGCGCTTTCGCGCGCGCTGGAGCGCCCAGATCCACGATGAGTGGAAACGGAACCTGATCAAGAACCGGCCGGACCTCACGGCCGAGCAACTCGATCGCACTTCTGACCCCATGGAACGGGCGGTCCCTGACGGGCTGGTGATCGGGCACGAGGTCTTGACCGGGACGAAGCGCAC
This sequence comes from Burkholderiaceae bacterium, assembly GCA_016790515.1. Lineage (GTDB taxonomy): Bacteria > Pseudomonadota > Gammaproteobacteria > Burkholderiales > Burkholderiaceae_C > Pseudaquabacterium. Next base: position 1,239 of record JAEUOY010000104.1, read on the forward strand.
CAATCTGCGCGAAAAGCACGACTGCCCCAAACAAGGGAACGGCTCCAGGCATCGGCAGCGCCACGTTCGCGCCATCGAGGCAGCAGGCCGTCACGTGAGCGACTTCGGTGAACCAGGCTCGCTCGGTCGATCGAACGGGAGGCTGCCACTCTGAACTTGCTCGACGGCCACCAGGACGCCCGAACCCCGTTCGGGATCCTGTCCGACTACAGCCGCAGCCGGGCTTGGCGCTACCGAGCCGGGAGGCCCCGCGAAAAGCGCGCAGCGCTTGGATTGTTCAGGCTGGCGGTTCGTCGAGCAATCGGGACACACGCCGCGACGCCTCCTCTGTCCATTCGGCCGCCCCGCCGGTGGCCTGTTGCGAGCGCGCCAGGGCCCACCGAAGCACCAACGCGGCCAACAGCACCAGCAGCAACGGACCGGCCCACAGCAGCACCGTGCTGGCCTTCAGCGGTGGCCGGTAGCGCACGAAGTCGCCATAGCGCTCGGTCATGTAGGCCAGCACCTGCTGCTCGCTGCGGCCAGCCTGCAGTTGCTCGCGCACCTGGTTCTTCAGGTCGACCGCCAGGCTGGCATTGGAATCGGCCAGCGACTGGTTCTGGCACACCAGGCAACGCAGTTCGGCCGCGACCTGATTGACGCGCGCCTCCAGCACCGAATCAGCCGCCGTGTCCAACGCCGGCGCGGCCTGCACGACGGCCGTCACCAGCGCGAAAGCCAGCCACAGGCCACCCCGCCGAGCTCTCGAACGGCTGCGCCGGGCCCGGGCCATCGCCGTGCTCATCCCTGCAGGCGCTTGACCAGCGGCAACACGTCGCGCTGCCAGACCTCGGTCGTCAGCGGGCCGATATGCTTGAAGCGCACGATGCCGGTCTTGTCGATGACGAAGGTCTCGGGCACGCCGTACACGCCGTAGTCGATCGACGCCCGACCATCGGCATCGACCACCGACGCGGCATAGGGATCGCCCAGCTTGAGCAGCCATTCCTGGGCGTTGCGCGGGTCGTCCTTGTAGTTGATGCCATAGATCGGCACCTGAGCGGCCTGGCCCATCGCCACCAGCAATGGATGCTCCTCGCGGCAGGGCGCGCACCACGAGGCCCAGATGTTGAGCACCCAGACCTGGCCCTTGAGCTCGTCGGCGCTGAGCTGGCGGCTCGGCTCGCCCAGCCGCGGCAACGTGAAAGGCGGTGCCGGCTTGCCGATGAAGGGCGACGGCACTTCGCGCGGCTTCAGCGTGAGGCCCACGCCCAGCACTGCAGCCAGCGCCACGAAGAGCGCCAGCGGGATGAAACGGCGCAGCGTCGGCCTCACGTGGGTTGTCCCTGCAGGGCCGGCGCCGGCTCGGGCTGCGGCGCCATCTCGGGTGCCGCGCGCGGCAGGGCCAGCCGATAGCGCCGGTCCGCCAGCGCCAGCAGGCCGCCCAGCGCCATGACGAACGCACCGCCCCAGATCCAGTCGACGTAGGGCTTGACGTAGACGCGCAGCGTCCAGGTCGATTCATCGAGCGGTTCACCCAGCGAGACGTACAGGTCGCGCGTCAGCCCCGAGTCGATGGCCGCCTCGGTCATCGGCATCTGACGCACCTTGTAAAGGCGCTTCTCGGGCAGCATCGTGAAGGGCGCGTCGCCGTCGCGCTGGACCTCGATGGCCGCGCGCACCGCCACGTAGTTGGGCCCGGTGTCCTCGCTGATGCCCTTGAACGTGAAGCGGTAGCCACCGGCTTCGACATGGTCGCCGAGCTTCATCTTCACGTCGCGCTCGATCTCGTAGCCGCGCACCATGGTCACGCCGACGATGAACACACCCACGCCCAGGTGGGCGACGACCATGCCCCAGAAGCCGAGCGGGGACCGTGCGAGCTGCGCCAGGCCGTCGCCGCGGCTGCGCGACAGCAGCAGCGCGGCACTGCAGGTGAACACCCACGCCGCCAGCAACAGCCCCAGCGCAACGCCGACGCTGAAGCGTCCGGCCGCCAGCGGCAGCGCCAGCGCCGCCGCCACGCTGGCCAGCGCCGGCCAACGCAGCCGCCGCGCCAGATCGGCCACGGTGGTCGACTTCCAGCGCGCCAGCGGCCCCACCCCCATCAACAGCACCACCGGCGCCATCAGCGGCACGAACACGGCCTCGAAGTACGGCGGGCCCACCGACAGCTTGCCGCCGCCCAGCGCATCGAGCGCCAGCGGGTAGAGCGTGCCCAGCATCACCGACCCGGTGGCCGCGGCCAGCAGCATGTTGTTGCCCAGCAGCAGCGACTCGCGCGAGAGCCGGTCGAAACGCCCGGCAAAGCCCACCTGCCCGGCACGCCAGCCGAACAGCGCCAGCGAGCCGCCGATCACCACGCCGAGGAAGGACAGCATGAAGACACCGCGCGCCGGGTCGGTGGCGAATGCGTGCACCGAGGTCAGCACGCCCGATCGGACCAGGAAGGTGCCCAGCAGGCTCAGCGAGAACGCGGCGATCGCCAGCAGCAAGGTCCAGGCCTTGAAGGCGCCGCGCTTTTCGGCCACCGCCAGCGAATGCAGCAGTGCGGTGCCGGCCAGCCAGGGCATGAACGAGGCGTTCTCCACCGGGTCCCAGAACCACCAGCCGCCCCAGCCCAGTTCGTAGTAGGCCCACCAGCTGCCCAGCGCGATGCCCAGCGTCAGGAACACCCAGGCGGCGGTGGTCCAGGGCCGCGACCAGCGGGCCCAGGTCGCGTCGAAGCGGCCGGCCAGCAGCGCCGCCACCGCGAACGCGAAGGCCACCGCAAAGCCGACGTAGCCCATGTAGAGCATCGGCGGATGGATCACCATGCCCGGGTCCTGCAGCAGCGGATTCAGGTCACGGCCGTCGAGCGCCGGCGGTTTCAGGCGCAGGAACGGGTTGGAGGTCAGCAGCACGAACAGCAGGAAGCCGACGCTGACGAAGCCCATCACGCCCAGCACGCGCGCGACCATGTCCAGCGGCAGCCGTGCCGACAGCAGGCTGACGGCCAGCGTCCAGCCCGACAGCATGAACACCCACAGCAGCATCGAGCCTTCGTGGCTACCCCAGGTGGCGGCCAGCCGGTAGGCCATCGGCAGCTCGCTGTTCGCGTTGGCCGCGACGTTGACGAGCGAGAAGTCGACGCGTGCGAACGACGCCATCAGGCTGCCGAACGCGATCGCGACGAACACGAACTGGGCCTGTGCCGCCGGCCGGGCCAGCGCCATCCAGCCGGCGTGGCCACGGGCCGCGCCGACCGTAGGCAGCAGGGCCAGCACGATGCCGACGAACAGCGCGACGATCAACGAGAAGTGGCCGAGTTCAGGCAGCATCAGCGGCTCGCGGGAAGACTCTCGGTGGCCAGCGCCTGGGCCCGCAGCTTCTGCTGCTGCGCCCTGGCCAGCGCGTCGGCGGCCTCGGGTGGCATGTAGTTCTCGTCATGCTTGGCCAGCACCTCCTGCGCACGGAAGACACCGTCGTGCGCCAGCCGACCCTGGGCCACCACCCCTTTGCCCTCCTTGAACAGGTCGGGCAGGACGCCGCGGTACTCCACCGGCATGTGGTTCACGTTGTCGGTGACGACGAAGCGCACCGTCACGCCATCGGGCTGGCGCTGCACACTGCCGGCCTGCACCAGGCCGCCCAACCGGAACGGCCGGTCGTCGGGGGCCTGGTCGGCCAGCACGTCCGACGGGCTCAGGAAGAACACCAGATTGCTGTTGAAGGCGTTGACGACCAACCCCACGCACAGCGCGCCACCGGCCAGCACCGTGGCGGCCAAAGCCATTCGGGTGTGTCGCGGCGTCATGCGGCGTCCTCGTCGAGGCGCTGCCAGGCGCGCACGTCCTCGGCAGCACGGCGCCGACGCTGCAGCAGCGTCATCAGCTCCCAACCCAGCGCCAATGCCGTCATGCCGTAGGAACCCCAGACGTAGAGGCCATAGCCGCCCATGTCGGCGAACTCCGCCAGGCTGGACCAGATCATCCCTGGGACTCCGGCAAGGCCCGCACCCACTCGGTCTCGCGCTCGCGCTCGACGATCAGGCTGCGCAAGCGGTGCAGCGCCGCGGCGATGGCGTAGACCCAGAACGCCGCCACCATCAGCAACATGCCCGCCAGCATGATGCTGGCCATGCTGGGCGCGCGGTCGACGCTGACCGACGAGCCCTGGTGCAAGGTGTTCCACCACCTGACCGAGAAGTAGATGATCGGCACGTTGACGACACCCACCAGCGCCAGGATCGCGCCCGCGCGGTCGCCGCGCCGCGGGTCGTCGATCGCGGACTGCAGCGCCATGAAGGCGGCATACAGGAACAGCAGCAGCAGCTCGGAGGTCAGGCGTGCGTCCCAAACCCACCAGGTGCCCCAGGTGGGCTTGCCCCACAGCGCACCGGTCCACAGCGCGATGAAGGTCATCAGCGCGCCGGTGGGCGCCAGCGCGCGGGCCATCATCGACGACAGCCGGGTGTTGAGCACCAGCCCGATGCCGGCCCAGAAGGCCATCGCCAGGTAGACCAGCATCGACATCCAGGCCGCCGGCACGTGGATGAAGATGATGCGGTAGGCGTCACCCTGCTGGAAGTCCGTCGGCGCGACCAGCAGCCCGACCGTGAGCCCGGCGAGCGCCAGCAGCACCGCCAGCGCCCACAGCCACGGCAGCCAGGCGCCGGCGGCCCGGTAGAACGGCTGCGGCGAGGCGAGGCGAGACCAGCGCCAGCGCCGGGGTGGCGAGGGTGGCGAGGGCATGGCGAGTTGTGGCACGGTGGACGGAGCAGCAATCGCCGTGCCTGCCCGGCCGGGAGCCCTGGCCGGCGTGGACTGCCCGCGGCGCCTGGCATGCACCATGCACTGCCCGACCCATGCCCACCCGACGCGATGGCCTGCTGTTGCTGGCCGCCAGCCTTGGCGGCTGCGGGGCGCCGCCACCCCGGCGCGGCCCGACCGGTCCCGTTGTCTGGCCGGCGCCCCCGGAACCCGCGCGCTATGTCCACGAAGCCACCTTGCGCAATGCCGCAAGCCTGGCGGCCGCCGGAGATTCGGCCGACCTGATGCGCCGGCTGAGCGGCGAAGACCGTTCACGCGCGAGCTTCGGCAAGGCCTTGGCGGTGGCCGCCGGGCGCGGCTTCGTCTACGTCGGCGACACCGAGGGCCGGCGCATCTTCGTGTTCGACCTGCCGCGCCGGCGCACCTTCAGTTTCGGGCTGCGGCGCGAGGGCGAACTGAAGAAGCCCGCCGGCATCGCACTCGACACCGAAGGCCGGGTGCACGTGGTCGACGCCACGGCGCGGCGCGTCGTGGTGTTCGACGCGCTGGGGCTGTTCCTGCGCCAGATCGACGGCAGCGCAGACTGGGTGCGGCCCAGCGCGCTGGCCGTCAGCGCCGCGGGCGACCGCCTGTACGTGATCGATACCGGCGGTGTGGAGAGCAACAGCCACCGGGTCTGGGTCTACGACGGCGCCGGCCGACCGCTGGGCCGCATCGGCCGGCGTGGCGACGGCCCCGGCGAGTTCAACCTGCCGACCGACGCAGCCACCGGGCCCGACGGCAGCCTGTGGGTGCTGGATGCCGGCAACTTCCGCGTGCAGGCCTTCGATCGCGAGGGCCGCTTCGTGCGCCAGTTCGGCTCACTGGGCAACGGCATCGGCCAGTTCGCCCGGCCACGTGGCCTGGCGGTGGACCCCACCGGGCTGGTCTGCGTCAGCGACGCCGCCTTCTGCAACCTGCAGTTGTTCCAGCCCGATGGCACGCTGCTGCTGACCATCGGCAGCCGGGCCAGCCCCGGTGCCGATCGCGACCAACCGGGCCGCTACCTGCTGCCGGCCAAGCTGGCCGCCGACGAGACGGGCCGGCTGTATGTCGTCGACCAGTTCCTGCACAAGGTCGAGGTGCTGCGCCGGCTCGACACCGGACAGTTCCCCGGCACGGGCTGACGAGGCGCGGCCGCGGGCGCAACAAGAAGCTCCCGATTCCGAGAATGGAGGGCCCGATTCCGGGAATCCGCGGGGCGGGCGCGGCCTGCAATGGCAGCAGCATGCAGGGCGGTACAGGACTTGCAGGTAGACGCCGGCCGCCGACCGCCTGCGCTGGCGGAGGGAGGAACCCGATGACATCGACGTCGCAGCCCAGATTCGTCGTGCCGAAGCCGTCACACGGGCCGGTCCGGATGGGAGCGATCGTCGGTTCGACCTGGGGCTGGGCCCTGCTGACGGTCGTCCTGCTGTGCACGGCCCTCGCGCCGGCACGCGCCGATACCGACCTGCCGACCAAGTTCAGCAACATCGGCACGGTGGGCAACACACGACACAACCTGAGCCAGCGGCAGACCTCCGGCGGCGGCCCGTCGGGACAGACGATGGACTCGTTCCGCAACGACTACACCGAGGTCTGCGTCTACTGCCACACCCCGCACGGCGCGAACCGGACGACCGCCGCGCCGCTGTGGAACCGCACGATGAAGGCCACCACCTACCAGACCTACGACCTGCTGGCCACCGCCAGCCTGACGCAGCCGGTGACGCAGCCCGGGATGAACTCGCTGACCTGCCTGTCCTGCCACGATGGCCAGACCGCCGTCGACTCGATCATCAACATGCCGGGTTCGGGTCGTTTCCTGGCAACCCAGGAGACGTCGGAGAACGCCGCGTTCCTGAACAGCTGGAACAACAGCCGCGGCCCCGATGCGACGGTGCATGCCCGGATGGCGCCCACCGAATGCCTGGCCTGCCATTCGTCCGGCGCGGGCATCGTCGGCGCAGGCGCCACCGACTTCACGCTGTTCGCGATCGGCACCGATCTGCGCAACGACCATCCGGTGGGCATCCGCTACCCCACCACCGCCGGCCCGGGCACCGATTTCAAGGACCCGTCGCGCAAGGAAGCACGTCTGGCCTGGTTCGACACCAACGCCAACAGCCGTGCCGATGCCAACGAGATCCGCCTGTACAACACCGGCGACGGCTACGAGGTGGAATGCGCCTCCTGCCACGACCCGCATGGCGTGTCGCCGTCGGGCGCCGGAGGCGCGTTCAACGCCACCTTCCTGCGGGTCAGCAACGCCGGCAGCGGCGTCTGCCTGACCTGCCACTCGAAGTGAGCGTGCGCTGAGCGCCGCGCTCAGCGTCGCAGCGCGATCGAATCGCCCGCCGGCCCGGGCGCGAACATCACCCGCTCGACATAGGCGCCGATGGCGTCGATCTCGGCGGGCTTCAGCACGGCCCGCCAGGCCGGCATCGAGGTGCCCGGCAGTCCGTCGCGGATCACCTGGCGCAGGCGCTGCGGCGGCAGGGTCTGCGCGCTGTACTGCGTCAGGTCGCGCGCCTTGGGCTCCATGAACTGGCCGATCCAGTTCTTGCCGGTGCCATCGCCGCCGTGGCAGAAGGCGCAATTGGCCTGGAACAGCGCCTGGCCCCGCTGCTGCCGGGGCGTCAGCCCCGCGACCTGGGGCACCACCTCGTGCTTGGCGTAGACGCTGGCGCTGGACACCGCATCGACCGGCGGCGTGTTGGGTTGCCCGGGCTCGAACCCCATGCGCGGATAGGACACCGGCCGCGCGCTCCAGGCCGGGCCCTCGTCGAGCACCCGACCACGGTCGTGGCAGCTCACGCAGGCCGACAGGTAGAGCCGTCGTCCCTCGCGCTCGCCGGCGCTCAGCGATTCGACCGGGGCGTCCAGCGCCCGCTCGCCCCGCGCGAACGGGAAGGCCACGGCGAACCTCTGATGCTCCGGCCAGCCGTTCTCGGCCGTGTGATAGGCCGTGTTGGACGCCTTGTCGAGCACGAACTCGCGGGCGACGAAACCGGCCACGGCGTCGATCTCGGCATCGCTCAGGATCCCCCCGAACGACTTCATCGCGGTACCGGGCCGGCCCTCACGCACCGCTGCAGCGATGCGATCGCGTGGCAGTTCGGCCGCCGTTGCGGCGCGGAAGTCACGCGGCTGCGGCGCCAGGTAGCTTGCCGCCAGCGTGCGGGCATCGCCCGAGTAGCCGTGGCAGAAGTAGCAGCGGAAGTTGTAGACCGCGCGGCCGACTTCGTGCGCATCGACCGCGGCGCCAACGGTCGAAGGTGCCACCGGGCCTGCGGCATCGGCGGTGCGGCCGACCGAGTCGTAACCCGCGGCGATCAACAGCAGCGCGGTCGCTGCGCCAGCCAACACGGTGCGCGTCATCGCCGATGACCCGGTCCGTCGCCGGTTTCAGCGCCTGGCCGCGGCAGCCTGAGCGGCTGGCCGGCCCTGCACGAAAGTCTGGAAGACGTACTCGGCGACGTCGGCGATCTGCTGCGGCGACGACACCTTGCTCCAGGCGGGCATCTCGCTGCCCAGGCGCCCCTCGCTGATGGCCGCGAACAGCGCCACCCGGTTGAAGCGTGCGCGCGAATCGTCTTCGATGAAGTTGCGCGGCTTGGGGTTGATGAAGTAGGCCCGGGGCCCGGCGCCGTCGCCTCGGGCACCATGGCAGGTGGCACAGTTGGCCAGATAAAAAGCACCCCCACGCTTGAAGTCTCCCTTCAGACCGTTGGGGAGGCCGGCCGTCATGTCGACCCGCATGGGGGTGAGAACCGGATTGCCGTTGGCATCGGCCTCGCGCCCTCCGTGGGCCTGGGTGCCGGAGATCCCCGGCGTGCTGGCGGGGCCGCCCTGGCCCAGCACATAGCGCTGGTACACATGCTCGGCCAGCCGATCGATGTCGGTCTGCGACAGCTGGGTCTTCCAGCCGACCATCGCGGTGCCCGGCCGGCCATGGGCAATGGCCAGCGCGATGCGCTCGCGGCTGAGCTCGCGTTTCGATGCCTCGGAGGTGAAGTCGCGCGGCGTCGTCGACAGCGCGCCGGTGGCCCGGCTCCTGCCGTCGCCCTTGTCGCCATGGCAGACCGAACAGTAGTTGTGGTACAGCACTGCCGGATCGGGACTGCCGGCCGCGCCGCGCGCGCCGCTCACCTCGGACGCTGGCGCGGCAGCCCTGGCCGGTTGGAGGGCCAGCGTGATGGCCGCCAATGCCGCCAAAGCCGCCAATGCCATTGGGCCGATCCGGGTCACGGCCGCCAGCCGCCGCGCGCCGCTGGACGCGATGGTGGTCAGCCCGGCCGCCGCGCGGCGGCGATCGTCAGAGCTCATGCCGAAATCCTCATCGACCTTGGACAGGCCTTCGCCCCATGTGCTGCAACTTCCTTGCCACCGATCGGCCGAGCCCAGGCGCGCTGCACTGGCATGGGCTTTGCAGCCCGGCGCATGGATACCCCGAACCAACGCACGAAACCTGGAGTGAAGAAGATGACGTTTTCGAAACTGAGACAGGCCCTTCTCGGATTTGGTGTCGCCACGCTGGCGCTGCCCTTGCTGGCCGCCGATGGCAAGGCGGTCTACGACAAGACCTGTGTCGCCTGCCACGCCTCGGGCGTGGCCAATGCGCCCAAGCTGGGCGACAAGGCGGCCTGGGCACCCCGCGTGGCGCAGGGCAAGGACGCAATGGTGGCCTCGGTCGTCAAGGGCAAGGGTGCGATGCCGCCGAAGGCCGGTGCCGCGGACCTGAAGGACGACGACATCAAGGCCGCCGTCGACTTCATGCTGGCCTCGCTCAAGTAGGCCGACATGGAGTGGCCGCACGCCCGCAGTCCGGCGCTGACACGGCGCTCGGCGCTGCTGTACCTCACCGTGCTGGCGGGCTGCGCCACGCCGCCACCGGCGCCCGACGCAGCACCCGCCCGGGCACTCGTCTTCCCGCCGGCTCCCGACGAACCCCGCTTCGCCTGGGAACGCGTGATCCGTTCCAGCGGCGACATCGTGCCCGACGCGCAATCGAGCGAACTGCGGCGCATGGTGACGGGCGAGGAGGTGCGCGGCGAGCCCTTGTCCAAGCCCTATGCGGTGGCGGTGTATCGGGGCCGCATCTTCGTCTCCGACACGGTCAGCCGCTTCGTGCGCCTGTTCGATGTGCCGCAGGGTCAGCAGCACCGCATCGGCGATGACGAAGGCCCGGGGCAACTGATCAAGCCCACCGGGCTGGACGTCGATGCGGCCGGCAACCTCTACGTGGCCGACATCGGCGCCAAGGCCGTGCTGGTCTACGGGTCCGATCGCCAGTTCCTGCGCCGCATCGGCGGCGAGAAGTGGTTCTCGCGCCTGTCCAGCGTCACCGTCGATCCCGCAGGCGCCCGCGTCTATGCCGTCGACCTGGGCGGCGTCAGCAGCGAGCAGCACCGGGTGCGGGTGTTCGACGCGGTCAGCGGCGCCCATCTGATGGACATCGGCAAGCGCGGCAGCGGCCCGGGTGAGTTCAACCTGCCACGCGACCTGGCCATCGGCATGGGTGGCCGCCTGTACGTGGTCGACGGCGGCAACTTCCGCGTCGTGGTGTTCGACGCATCCGGGCGCTACCTGCAGAGCTTCGGCAGCGTGGGCAAGCAGTACGGCCAGTTCGCCCGGCCGAAGGAGGTCGCGGTCGACCGCGACGGCAATGTCTATGTCGTCGACGCCGCCTTCGGCAACTTCCAGATCTTCAATCCCGACGGCGAACTGCTGATGTTCGTCGGCGACCGTTCCGAACGCGACGGGCCGGGCAAGTACATGCTGCCCTCGGGCATCGCGGTGGACGAGGACGGCCGCATCTACGTGGTCGACCAGTGGTTCCGCAAGATCGATGTCTACCGACCGGTGGCGTTGACGGCCCACTCGGGCTACCTGGCCCGCCGCCCGACCGCAGCGGCGAAGTGACACGCCCGGCCCGCCGGTGTGGGCGCTGGCGCGCCGCGCGGTGAACGCGGGCCCAGGCTTCCCGAACGCGGGAACACCGCTTCCAACAACCGGGACCGCGACACGGCACCGGACGGCCCATACCCCGGTGCGGCAGTTCGCGTGATCAATGGCACGCTTTCTGCAGAACACCGGTCGTCAAGCGGGCATTGGGGAGTGCACGACCTGACGACTGTTCAACCAACCTAGATCGAGGACCAACATCATGATGGCATGGCTATCGGGTCGCAGATGGTGGGGGGCGGCGTCCGCAGGATTGCTGGCGGCAATGCTCCTCGGCTTCGCCGCACCAGCGTCGGCGGGCATCGCCGACACCAAGCACAACCTGGGATCGGGCGCAGGCCCGGCAGGGCGCAACCAGGTCTCCGACACCGCGGAGATCTGCGTCTTCTGCCACACACCGCACGGCGGCAGCACCGATGCGCCGGTGCCTTTGTGGAACAAGCGGCTCGGTACCGCGGGCGCGCCTGCCGGCGGCGGCAGCTACACCACCTACGACACGCTGCAGACGCCTTCGCTGGACGGCACGGTGGCCGCGGTGGGTTCGATCTCGATGGCCTGCCTGTCGTGCCATGACGGCACCCAGGCGATGGACAACGTGATCAACGCGCCGGGCTCGGGCGGGCTGTTGGCCGACGGCGGTGGCGTCGACGGCCGGGGTTACACCTGGACCGGCAGCACGGTGAACGCGGCCGGCCGGCTGTCCAGCGGCGTGGCGTTGATCGGCACCGATCTCAGCAACGATCACCCGATCGGCATCCAGTACTGTGGCGGTGGACTGAGCGGCAGCGCCGGCACGGTGTCGGGCACCTGCAAGGACACCGACTTCCGGTTGCCGGAGACGCAGACCATCAACGGCAACCAGATCTTCTGGGTCGACACCGGCGCCCCTGGCACCAAGCAGCGCACCGACCTGCCGCTGTACCAGCGCAGCACCGGCGGGCTGGGCCCGATGGTGGAGTGCGCCAGCTGCCACGACCCGCATGTATCCAACAACCAGGCCGGCCCGGCCGGCACCGGCCAGACCGCGGGCGAGACCTTCCTGCGCATCTCCAACGCGTCGTCGGCGGTCTGCACCGCCTGCCACGTGAAGTAGACGCCTCGACTGGAACTGCCGAACAACCTGCCGCAGAGCAGGACAGCTCTCGACGGCGCCGGGCCGGCGGACCACGCCGCCCGCGCCGCCGTCGGTCCCACCACCCACGGGCCGCCCATGCGGCCGACCTGAACCCAGCGCTCTGCAGGCCAGCCGGGCCGCAGCACGCCGAACCCTGCATCCGACATGCCCAACTCCTCCGGACCCCACCAGCGCCTGGGCAATTTGCTGATATGGGCTGCGATCGGCCTGACCGGTCGGTCGGCACTGTCGGCCGACGCGCCGGCGCCGGGCGCCGTGCCCGCCGCGGCCGCGCCGGCCCAGGCCGCCCGCAGCGCCACCCCGTTCGCCGTGGTCGGCGAAACGGTGGTCAGCGGTGCCGACTACCAGCGAGCGCTGGGTGTGGCGATGCGCAAGAAGTACTTCCACGCCAAGCCGCCCGAAGGCGAATACGCGAAGTTCCAGCGCGAGGTGGGCGACGACGTGGTCAACCGCGTGCTGCTGCTGAACGAGGCACGCCGCCGCGGCATCCAGCCCGACCGCGACAAGATCAAGGCCACCGTGGCCGGCTACGACGCCCAGTACCAGGGCAGCGCCAACTGGAGCGCCAACCGCGAGCGCATGCTGGCCAACGTGGTGCCGCAACTCGAGAACGACAGCCTCTACGAACGGCTCGAGAAGCTGGTGCGCCAGGTTCCGCCGCCCAGCGACGCGGTGGCCCGTACCTACTACGAGCAGCACCGTGACCTGTTCGTCGAGCCCGAGCAGGTCAAGCTGGCGGTGATCCTGCTGAAGGTCGACCCCAGCTCCAGCCAGGCGGTGTGGAACAGCGCGATCGCCGAGGCCAGGACCCTGCACCGCAAGCTGCTGGCCGGTGCCGACTTCGGCGAAATGGCGAAGCTGCATTCGGGCGACCGCTCCGCGGCGCGAGGCGGCGAGATGGACTACACCCATCGCGGCATGCTGCCGGAGGCGGTGCACGGCGTGGTCGACCAGTTGAAGGTCGGCGGCCTGTCCGAGCCGGTGCAATTGCTCGAGGGCGTCGCGATCCTGCGGCTGGACGGCAGGCGTCCGGCAGTGCAGCGCGAGTTCGAACAGGTCAAGCAGCGCGCCGCCGAACTCTGGCAACGCGACGAGGCCGATGCACGCTGGCGGAAACTGATCGCCGACCTGCGCCAGGCCACCCCGATCCGCATCGACGAGAGCCACTATGCGCCGCTGCGCGGCTCGGCTGACAAGCCGCGCGCGAGCTGAGTGCCGCGCCCGGCCCCGAAGCTGGCGCGCCCTGCAGGCCATGCAAGCGCAGCGCCATCGCCGCAGCGGCCGCCAGCAGCGCCTGCGCTGGTCCTGCTCGCTGACGCTGCTGCTGGCACCGGCGAGCCAGGCTGCGGTCTTCGCGCCCGGCACCGAACCCGACCCAGCCACCGGCGACGTGCCTGCAGCCATCGACAGGCCCGCCAGCGAACCGCTGCGCGTGCCAGGCTTCCAGTGGACGGTGGCGCCTTGGAGGCGCATGGGCACGCTGTCGCTCGACGGCCGCTGGATGAAGATGGAGGACGGTCGGGTCAGCCGACAGGCGCTGGCCTTCGGCGACATCGAATGGGCCAGCTACCTGTGGCAACCCTGGTTCCTGCAGATGCGCTTCGGGCTCGGGCTGATGGCCGAGCGCGACACCGAAACGGGCGGCGAAGGCCTGGGCGACAGCTCCAGCGCCAGCACCAACGGCACGCTGACCGGTCGGGTGTCGCTGGCCTTGTTCCCGGCCAGCCGCTTTCCGTTCGAGTTCCGCGCCGACGTCGGCGACAACCGCGTCAACGGCGATGCGCTGGGCGACACGTTGCGGACCCAGCGTGTGACGCTGTCGCAGTCGTACCGGCCCGAAACGGGCGTCGGCAGCCTGCACCTGCAGATCGACCACAGCAAGCTGTCGTCGCCCGACAGCGTCGACGTGCTGACCAACGTGCAGGCCAACGCCGACCACCGGTTCGGCGACCACAGCGTGGAGATCGGCACCCACCATTCGATCAACACCCGCAGCGACACCGCGGACAGCACGGAACTGAGCTCGATCGTGGCGCGCCACAGCCTGCATCGCGGCCCCGACGCGCAGCTCGACAACATCTTCACCTGGAACGACCAGCGGCTGCGGGGCGAAGGCTTGCGGCCGTACGACTTCGGCAGCGAGGTACGCCAGTTCACCTCGGTGGTCAACTGGCGCCCGCGCGAGGGCGAGCCGCTCTACCACGAGCACATGCCGCTGCAGTGGGTCGGCAGCCTGCGCTGGATCGAGTCCCGTGCGCTGGGCGATGCCGACGTGGGGACAAGCGCTCGTGCGCTCAGCGGCACGCTGGGCGCCAACCTCGACCTGACGCCCTCATGGCGGCTGGCCGGGTCGCTCTCGGCCAGCCAGGTCGACGGTGGCACCCGGGCTCCGGTGGCCAATACCAGCAGCGGCGCCGCCAGCCTCAGCTGGAGCCCTGTGGGGCTGCCGCTGGGCAGCTGGCGCTACGCCCCCGCCGCATCGCTGACTCTGGCCGTGACGCAGGGCGGCGACCAACCGCAGCGCCGCCTGACGGGTCTGCAAGGCACCCACAGCCTGTCGCGCGACTGGGCGTTGACCGAGCGCCAGCAGATTGCGTTGACGCTTTCGCAGAGCGCGGCAGTGTTGCAGGAGACGCTGTCGCCCGAGCCATCGCGTGCGCTGGCCCACAGCCTGGGGCTGTTCTGGCAGTCCGCGGGCGATGGCAGCTCGCAGCGCTACGCCAACCTGTCGATCAGCGATTCGCGCACCCGTGCGGTCGTCAACAGCAGCTTCCAGATGGTCAACCTGCAGCTCAACCAGCGTGCCCAGTCCTCGCGTGACACCAGCTGGTCGATCAACCTCACGCTGCAGGCGACGCGCAACGAGTCGACCGAGGTCGACGCCTTCACCGGGCTGCGCCGGCCTCAGGGTACCGGATGGCAACAGTTCTACAGCGGCGGCGGCAGCCTGGAGCAGCAACGGCTGTTCGGCGTGCCGCGGCTGCGCCACACGCTGCAGCTGAACCTCAACAGCCAGCAGATCGAACGCCGCGCGCTGGGCGACATCGACGCGCCGCGCGAGCGCATCTCCAGTTCGTTGGAGAGCCGGGTCGACTACATGATCGGCCGCCTCGAAATGCGCCTGCTGGCCCGCCTGGCGCGGGTCGACGACAGCAGCGTGGCCACCGTCGTCGCCCGCCTGCTGCGGCGATTCTGAATCCAGCGACCCTTCTTCCGGAGATCTGCCGTGCCCCCGTCTGCCCCCAGCACCCAAAGGGTCCGCAACACCGTTGCCGCGTGGGCCGCAGCGGTTGCCGCACTGGCCGTGCTGCTGACCGTCGCGCCGGCGCGGGCCGAGTACGGCGACGTCGTGATCAACAACTTCTCCGACGCCGCAGGCATGCGCCCGGTGGTCTTCCCGCACTGGTTCCACCGGGTCCGCTTCCGCTGCAAGGTGTGCCACGCCGATCTGGGCTTTCAGTTCAAGGCCGGTGGCAACGACATCAACATGCTGAAGATCATCGACGGCCAGTTCTGCGGCTCCTGCCACAACGGCGAGTTGGCCTGGGCGGTGGAGAACTGCAACCTGTGCCACTCGGCCAAGCCCGGCACGCCGACCCAGGTGCACGAAAGCACGCTGCAGAAGCTGGCACCGCGGCCTGCCGCCGCGTCGGCTCCGGCGCTGGCCGCGGCCCCGGCCGCAAGTGCGCCGCCGGCCCGGGCGACGACCGCCAACCGGCAGGAGACCCGGCCATGAAGCGCCGGCTGTTGCACTTCGCACTGGCGCTCGGACTGGTCTGGGCCTGGACGACCCCTGCCGCGGCGCAGGACAAGTCCAGTGCCAAGGCGGTCTACGAGACCAGCTGTGCCGGCTGCCATGCCAGCGGCGTCCTCGACGCACCGAAGTTCGGCGACGCTGCGCAGTGGGGGCCGCGTGCCAAGGGTGGCATCGACGCCTTGGTCAAGCGCGCCGTTGCCGGGTCGGCCAAGGGCATGCCGCCGCGCGGCGGTCGTGCCGACCTGAACGATGGACAGCTGCGCGCGGTGATCGAGTACATGATGGCCGGTGGAGCGCCGGTGGCCAGGCCTGCGGCCGCCGCAGCGGCCGCCGCTGCGCCAGCGGCGCCAGCTGCATCACCCGCGGCCCCTGCCGCAACGGCTGCCGCGGCGCCCACTCCGACAGCCCCGCCCCCGACGCAGGCCGTGGCCAGCCGCGCGGCTCCCGCGGCCGCCGGCGGGGCCGAGGTCAACGCCTTCAACCGCCTGCTCAAGCCGCTGGGCCGCATCCATCGGCCGGCGGCTGAATCGGGCATCCACGACCCGGGCAATGACATGACGCTGCAGCTGCAGTCGCCGTCAGTGGCCTTCGACGGCCTGCCGCGCAGTGCGGCGGGCAACCATATCGACTGGGTCAAGTCACTCGACGCCAAGGCCATCACGCCACGCTGGGACCGCAACGACCCGGCGGCCGCGGCGGTGGTGATGGACCTGAACATCGTGCGCGAGGTCAAGGGCTCGATGCCCGACGTGGTCTACCCGCACAAGCAACACACCGAGTGGCTGGACTGCTCCAACTGCCACCCGGCGATCTTCGTGCCGCAGAAGGGCGCGAACCAGATCAGCATGGCCTCGATCCTGCTGGGGCAGAAGTGCGGCGTCTGCCACGGCAAGGTGGCCTTTCCGGTCTCCGAATGCAAGCTCTGCCATTCACGCAAGAAGTCCAGCGCCACGGTGGCCGGCGAGACCAAGCCATGACCCGCTCGGTTGCGTGGTGCCTGCTGCTGGCGGCCGGCACCGCACTGGCCGCCGACGACAGTGCACGCGCCCAGCTCGAGCAACGCATCCAGCTGACCGCACGGCTGATCGGCGACGCAGGCACCGGCCAACGCATCGCGGCCAGTGGCAATGCCCGCGCGAGCGCGCACCTCGACGAGGGCCGCGTGCACCAGGCCAACGCCGAACAGGCGCTGGCCGCCGGCGACCTGGACACCGCACGGCGCGAAGTCGATGAGGCGCTGCGCCACATCGGCCAGGCACGGCGCCTGGCGCCCGACTCGCAAGGGCGGCAGGCGGCGGCCCGCAGACGTTACGAGCAGCGGCTGGAAACGCTCGAGCGGCTGATGCAGGCCTGGCCCGCGCCGGTGCCACCGGCCGGCAGCGACAACGCCGATGCCGAGGACCGCATGGTGGCCACGACGATGCTGCTCGATGCGCGCCGCCTGGCCGGCAATGACCGCCACGACGAGGCGCTGCAGCAGCTCGACGTCGCCGAGACGCGCGTTCAGGCGGGCATGAACCGGCGTCTTCACCAGCGCACGCTGGACTACAGCGCACGGGCTTCGACACCGATCGACCGGTTCTACGAGGCCCTGGCCCGTCACGAAGGCCTGATCGAACTGGTGCCGGTGGCGCTGGCCGAACTCAAGCCCGGCCCTGACGCACGGACCCTGGTCGAACGCTACGCCGACACCAGCCGCCGGCTGCGTCAGCAGGCGGTGCAACGCCAGCAGCAGGGCGACCTGTCGCCGGCGCTGGCCGACCTGGAGAACGCCCTGCTCTATGTGCACCGGGCGCTGGCCGCGACCGGTCTGGCGCTGCCGGCGCCGCTGGAATGACGAACATGACAAGAATCCTTCGCTTCGTCGGCGTGGTCGCGGGCCTGGTGGCGGGCTTGGCCGCCGCGACCGCCTGCCACGCCCAGGACCGCGACCAGGTCGAGCGCAGGCTGCAATCGGTCGCCACGTTGATCGAGTCGTCGTCGGCGGCGCGGCAGATCGACGCCAGCGGCGAGGCCACGGCGCGCAGCAAGCGCGACAGCGCCCGGCTGATCCACCGCGAAGCCGGCGCGTCGCTGCGCGCCGGTGACACCGCCAGCGCCAGCCGCCTGCTCGACCAGGCGACCCGGGAGATGATGGACGGCGCCCGCCTGGCGCGACCCGAGCAGGTGACCGGCGAGAAGTCGCGGCGCGACTTCGAGGCCCGGCTCGACAGCGCCCGCGCGCTGCTGTCGGCGCAGCAGCGCATCACGCAGGAGAAGGGTGCCTCGCCCGAGGCGACCGCCGCGACGCGCCGCATCGAATCCGAGATCGGCCAGGCGCAGCAGCTGGCCGGCGCCGGTCAGTTCGAGGAGGCGCGCCGCATGGTCGACCGTGCCTACCTGACCGCCCGGGTCTCGATCGAGACGATGCGCCGCGGCGACACGCTGGTGCGGTCGCTGAACTTCGCCAGCCCGCGCGAGGAATACGACTACGAGCTCGACCGCAACGACACCCACCGCATGCTGATCAACGTGCTGCTGGCCGACCGCAAGGACGCCGCCGGCGCCATGCCCCCGGCGATGCAGGGGTTCGTCGACAAGGCCGGGCAGTTGCGCGGCGAGGCCGAGGCTCAGGCCCGGCGTGGCGAGCACGGACCGGCGATCCGCACGCTCGAGGACTCCACCCGCGAGCTGGTGCGTGCGATCCGCGCCGGCGGCCTCTACATCCCCGGCTGACCGTGTCCGATGCGCTGTCCCGCCCCGCCCTGGCACGCTGCAGCCGCCTGCGCGCTGCTGCTGGTGGGCATCGCCTCGGCACAGCCCTCGCCATGGAAGCCGCTGGCCAAGGACGGCCTGCACGACCCCAAGGGACCGGCCATCGGCGTGCTGCAGGAGCCGGCGGCCGCGCTGTCGCTGCTGCCCCGCGACACCGCGGGCAACATGGTCCGCTGGGTGCAGGCCATCGACAGTGGCGCGATCGCGCCACGAACCCACCTGCGACCCGGCACCGAAGTGCGCATGCGCGACGACGACCTGATCATCTCGAAGTTCGGCTCGATGCCGGCGGTGAAGTTCCCGCACCGCCAGCACACGCTGTGGCTGGATTGCAGCAACTGCCACGACAAGCTGTTCAAGGCGCAGGCCGGCGCCAATGTCTTCAGCATGACGGCGATCCTCAACGGCGAGCAGTGCGGGCTGTGCCATGGCGCGGTGGCCTTTCCGCTGACCGAGTGCAATCGCTGCCACAGCGTGTCCAATGCCTCGCTGATGCGGCGCCGCGAACCATGAGGCCGGCCTGGCGCATCACCCTGCTGGCCCTGCTGGCCGGGCTGCCCGCGGCCACGCCCGCCGAGTACGGCGACGTGGTGCTGAACCGCCGCTCCGACGCCAATGGCGTGCCGCCGGTGGTGTTTCCGCACTGGTTCCACCGCATCCGGTTTCGCTGCAAGGTCTGCCATTCCGAACTGGGCTTCGAGATGCGCGCCGGCGCCAACGACGTGCAGATGGCCGACATCCTGGACGGCAAGTTCTGCGGCATGTGCCACAACAACCAGATCGCCTGGGGGCCTGAACGATGCGAGCTCTGCCATTCGGGAATCAAGGGCCTGCCGTCCGGCATCCAGGGCGGTGCGCAGACCTCGGGGCCGGGGCGGTGGTGAGCCGGCCTGCACGCCGCCGCTGGCTCGGTACTGCCGCAGCCGCGCTGCTGGTGCCCTGGCTGGACGGCTGCGCCAGCGCGCCCGACGCCGATGCCGGCGCGGCGTCGGCCACAGCGTCGGCCGGCGAGCCGCTGCTGTCGCGCTGGCGCACGATGGACGGCGGCTTCCTCGCGCCGCCCAGCCCGGTCGTGGGCCTGCCGTCGCAGCCGGGCACCGGCATGTTCGTCAAGTGGGTGCAACCCACTGCGGTGGCGATGCGCGGATCCGACCTGCTGTTGCTGGACGCGGCCGCCGGCCGTCTGTGGCGTGCCGACACCGCGCTGAACACCTTGACCGGCATCGCCGGCGCACCGACGGTGCCCGACTCGGCGCTGGCGCTGGGCCCCGACCTGTCGGCCTGGGTGCTGGCGCCCGGCGCGCGGCAGGTGTTGCGCTTCGGCCCTGACAGCCGGCTGCTGCAGACCTGGCCGATCGACACCACGGTGCCGTCGCCGGTCGCGTTGGCGCTCGCCGATGGTGGCGCCACGCTGCTGCTGGGCGATGGCATGGGCGCGCAATGGGCCGAGCAGCGCAGCCCCTCGGCGCCGTTGCGCCGCATCCTGCCGGTGCGCGCCGGTGGCGAGCGCATCAGCGGCGTCGATGGCCTGGCCACGGTGCCCGGTGTCGGCCGCGGCGGCGCCAGCGACCTGGTGTGGGTGCTCGACCGCCTCGGTGGCGTGGTGCACCGGGTGCAGCGCGACGGCCAGGTGGTCGGCACCTTGGGGCGCGGTGACCTGCTGCAGCCTGTCGCGATCGCAGCGGACCGGTTCGAGCGGGTGTTCGTGGTCGACCGCCAGGGCCAGTCGCTGGTCTGTCTGCAGGCCGGCTCACCAGCGCAGCGATGGGCGGCGGCCGACCTGGGCGTGCAGGAGATCGGCGGTCTCGCGACCGACGATCGACTGCTCGCGCTCAGCGACCGGCGGATAGGCCGTCTGGTGATGCTTCGCATCGGCCGGCCGCCGGCACCATGAGCTCACGGCGCCACGCCATGAGCCCGAACAGAGGCCGGCTCGCGGTGGTGTCGGCCCCGCTGCTGGCCCTGGCGCTGGCCGGCTGCGCCGCGCCCGGCAGCCACGCGCCGGTGCGCGGCAGCCTGCACTACGGCATGGCCGACGCGCCCGAGGGCGCCCAGCTGACCTGGCCGGCGGCGCCCGAGGTGCCGCGGTTTCTTTACACCGGCACGCTGACCGGGGAGCCCAACTTCCGCAGCCACGAGTCGCCCCGCGGACCGATGGCCGAGCTGGGGCGCTGGATCGCCGGCCTCGACGAGGCCGCGGCCGCACCGCTGGTGTTGCAGCGTCCCAGCGCGGTGATCGGCGACGAGGCCGGCCGGCTCTACGTCAGTGACACCAGCCGGCAGGCGGTGTTCGTGTTCGACGAGACCGCCGGCGAACTGCTGCTGTGGGAGCGTGCCGACGGCCTGCGCCGCTTCGCCGCGCCGTCCGGGCTGGCGGTGGCGCCCGGCCGGCTCTACGTGGCCGATGCCGAACTCGGAGCGGTGTTCACGCTCGACGCCAGCGGCGAGCCTGCGGGCACGATCGGCCGTGGCCAGCTGAAGCGTCCCACCGGGCTGGCGCGCGACGCCCGCAACGGCCGGCTGTTCGTGGCCGACACCTACGCCCACGACATCAAGGTGTTCGACGAAGCCGGCGCGCTGCTGCAGGTGATCGGCCGGCGCGGCGAAGCCCCCGGCGAGTTCAACTTTCCCAGCCACCTGGCCCTGGAGCAGAACGAGCTGTACGTGACCGACACGCTGAACAGCCGCATCCAGGTGCTGGACGCCGACAGCGGCCGACCGCTGCGCACGCTGGGCCGGCGCGGCCTGTACCTGGGCGACCTGGTGCGGCCCAAGGGCGTCGCCGTCGACGGCGAGGGCAACGTCTACATCATCGAGTCCTACCACGACAGCCTGCTGGTGTACTCGCGCCGCGGCGAGTTCCTGATGCCCATCGGCGGCACCGGCAAGGCCACCGGCCGCTTCTACCTGCCCGCCGGCGTCTGGATCGATGCGCGCAACCGGGTGCACATCGCCGACATGTTCAACGGCCGCGTCGTGCTGTTCCAGTTCCTGGGGGGCAGCTGATGCAACGCCACCGCGGCCTGCCGGCTCGATGGGCAGCGGCCATCCTGCTGCTGGCCGCGCTGCTGCCTGCGCCGTCGGCCGACGCGCAGCGCATCTCGGACGTGCGCGGCACCCTGCACAACCTGTCGGCCAGCGGCAGCGGCGGCACCCATGCGGTGGCCGGCAGCACCGGCACCAGCGAGGTCTGCGTGTTCTGCCACACGCCGCATGCCGCCACCCAGGCCGACCAGGGCGGCGGCGCACTGCGCGCACCGCTGTGGAACCGCCGCGTACCGGCCGGCGCCACCTACACGCCCTACACCTCGAGCACGATGGACGCGCAGAGCATCGCCGACGGACTGAACAATCAGCCTGGCGGCAGCTCCAAGCTGTGCCTGAGCTGCCACGACGGCACGCTGGCGATCGGCCAGGTCAACGTGCTCAATGGCCGGGCCAATGCCGCGATCGAGATGACCGGCACCGGCCCCGGCGGCGTGATGCCTGCCGGCGAGGGCACGACCAGCGGCTTCACCCGCTTCCTCGGCACCGACCTGCGCAACGACCACCCGATCTCGGTCACCTTCAATGCCGCGCTGGCCACCCGCGACGGCGAACTGCGGCCGGTCGACGCCCAGCAGCGCTGGCCGGCCGGCACCGGCAGCGTGCTGGCGGTGAAGGCGCCCGGTGTCAAGCCGCTGCTGCCGCTGGAGCCCACCGGCAGCGCCAACGCCGGCCAGGTGCAATGCGCCACCTGCCACGACCCGCACGTCCGCGAGCTGGACCCCTCCAAGGGCAACCAGAAGTTCCTGCGTGCGCAGCGCTTCCAGGAGCAGGCGCCGACCGCCAGCCACAACGCCAGCGCCGACATCATCTGCCTGAGCTGCCACGACAAGAATCAGAGCCTGGGCATCTGGGCCTACTCGGCGCATGCCCAGCCGGCGGTGGCCGACGAGACCTACCGCGAGGGCGCGGCAGCGCTGCGCCAGTTCCCCACCGGCCTGCCGGTCTGGAAGGCGGCATGCCTGAACTGCCACGACACCCACACCGTGCAGGGCGCGCGCCGCCTCACCCGCGAGGGCACCGACGCGGCGCTGCCGCCGGGCAACCCGCTGGCCGCGCGCCAGGGCGGCAACCCGGCGCTGGAGAACACCTGCTACCAGTGCCACACCACGGCGGCCAAGTCGGCACTGGCCAGCGTGACCGGGGTGCCCGACATCGAGACGGCGTTCAACCTCGCCATCCGCATGCCCATCACCACGTCCGAACAGGACGGCGCCACCGAGGAAGTGCACGACCCGTCGTCGAACTTCAGCGACATCAGCATCGACTGCAGCACGGCCAACAACCGCTGCGGCGCCGACCTCATCGAACCGAAGTCGGTGCTGTCACGACGCCACGCCGAATGCACCGACTGCCACAACCCGCACCGCGTGATCCGCAACCGGCTGTTCTATGCCAACCCGGCCACGCCCGACGCCCGCGGCACCCACCGCAACGATGCCGCCACCGACTACACCCCCAGCAACCTGGCCAGTGGCGTGCTGCGCGGCAGCTGGGGCGTGGAGCCGGTCTATACCTCGCCGTCGTTCCAGGTCGACCCGGGCAGCTACACCGTCAAGCGCGGCGACCCGGGCGCCAATCCCGGCACCGCCGC
Source organism: Burkholderiaceae bacterium (assembly GCA_016790515.1). GTDB lineage: Bacteria > Pseudomonadota > Gammaproteobacteria > Burkholderiales > Burkholderiaceae_C > Pseudaquabacterium. The sequence continues at coordinate 24,242 of JAEUOY010000104.1, forward strand.
CGGCGCGACCTACGTCACCCGCGAGTACCAGATCTGCCTGAAGTGCCACAGCGACCATGCCTATGGCAACAACCCGCCGCCACTGGGCCGCAACGGCGGCACGCCGGCGGGCACCAACAACCTGACGCGTTACACCAACCAGGCGCGCGAGCTGCAGGCGCCTGTTGCGCATGCCGGCGGCGGCATCGGCGACACCCGAAACCTGGGCGCCAACGGCGGCGCCGGCAGCAACTACAACACCGGCAACCATCGCTCCTGGCACCCGGTGATCGCGGCCACCGGCCGCGACATCGCCAGGCGCGGCATCAGCGCGACCAAGATGCCCTGGCTGCCACCCTTCGGCAACACCGGCGCGGTCGGCACCCAGACGATGTACTGCTCCGACTGCCACGGCTCGAGGGCCAGCACGGCCGGGTCGCTGCAGCCCGACAGCGGCGTCGGCGGGCCGCACGGCTCGGAGAACGATTTCCTGCTGAAGGCCCCGTTCTCGGCCAGCGACCCGTCGTTGTGCTTCAAGTGCCACGATCGCGAGGTCTATTCACCCACCGGCGACACCAAGAAATCGGGCTTCTACACCGGCTTCTGCTGCCGCGGTGGCCGCGACGACGGCCGCGACCAGCTGCACTGGTACCACTGGAACAAGATCCTGAGCCATGACCCGGCGCGCACGCTGAAGTGCAACTGGTGCCACGCCGCCGTGCCTCACGGCTGGAAGAACAAGGCCCTGCTGGTCAACCTGAACGACGTCGGCGAGGAAGCGGGCCTGCCTAGCGGCAACCGCGAGTGGCGCGAGAACGCCTCGACCCAGGCCTACAACCAGGAGCCTTACTACCTGAACGCCAAGCTCAAGGTGCGCACCTTCGCGACCAGCGGCAACTGGGCCGACAGCAACTGCGGGTCCAACAGCTCGGCCATCACCTTCGGCAGCAACGGCAACAGCACGCTCACCGGCAAGGACTGGATGAAGGACGTGTGCGCCAATCCACCATGAAAGCCAACGCCACCGCCGCCATCATTCGCGTCGCAACCCCGGTGATCGCGCACCTGGGCTCGCTGCGCGCCACGCTGGCCGGGCTGGCGCTGCTGGCCGCGGTGGTGCTGGCACGCCCGGACTGGCAGGCCTTGTCGCTGGTCATCGGCGCGCTGGCGATCAACCTGACGGTCGCCCTGGCGCACCACCCCGGCCTGCGCCGACGGCTGCCGCTGCTGGTGGCGCACCTGGCGCTGCTGGCGCTGGTGGTGGGCGTGGCATTCGGTCGGCTCACCGCGCTGGACGGCCATTTCGAGCTCACCCAGGGTCTGGCTTTCGACGGCCAGCTCATCGACCAGGCCAGCGGCCCGCTGTACCGGCCGCCGCTGCATCGGCTGGCCTTCCGCCACGAGGGCTTCGAGATCGACTATGCGCCGGGCCGCAAGCGCGGCGCGACCCGCAATGCCGTCAGCTGGGTCGACGAATCCGGCCAGGCGCGGCGCGCGGTCATCGGCGACCACCGGCCCCTGGTGCTGGCCGGCCACCGCATCACGACGACGCCCAACAAAGGCTTTGCGCCGCTGCTGCGCTGGCTGCCCGGACGCGGCGAGCCGTTGGCCGGCACGGTGCACCTGCCCAGCTTTCCCGCGAACGAGTTGCGCCAGTCGCGCGAATGGGCCTTGCCCGACGGCCGCAAGGTCTGGGTGATGCTGCACACCGACGAGACCCTGATCGACCCGGGCAGTGCCGGGCGCTTCCGGCTGCCCGATGACCACCGGCTGGTGGTGCGGCTGGACGACCAGCGCACCGAGCTGCAACCCGGCCAGGCCTGGCGCATCAGCGGCGGCACGCTGGTCTACGAGGGCCTGCGCAGCTGGATGGGGTACCGCGTCGCCTACGACCCCACGCTGCCCTGGCTGCTCGCCGCGGCCCTGGTCGCCGCGCTGGCACTGGGCTTGCACTATGCGCAGAAGTTCTGGCTGCAACTGCCGGCCCGGGCGGTGCAGCCGCGGACGGATCCGGGAGAGCTCGATGGATGATGGTCAACTGTTGCGCGGCGCGCTCGGCCTGTACGCCGGCACGGCGGCCGGCCTGCGCTGGCCGCGGCTGGCCGGTGCCACGCTGACCGCCGCCGTTGCGCTGCACACGGCCGCGCTGGCAGGCCGCTGGCAGGCGCACGGCCACGGGCCGTTCACCACCATGCACGAGATCCTCAGCTCCAACCTGTGGAGCCTGGCGCTGGTGTTCGCCGTCGCCTGGTGGACCGTGCGCGAACTGCGGCCCGCACTGGTCAACGCGCTGCCGGTCTGGGCCGTGCTGGGCGCCTGGCTGCTGATGGCCAACCCTGCGCCGGGACACTTCCCGCCGACCTACGCCACGCCCTTGCTGTACCTGCACACGCTGGTCGGCAAGCTGTTCCTGGGCCTGCTGCTGGTGGCGGTGGCGCTGGGTGGGGTGCCGCTGCTGCGCCGCAGCGGGCGGGGCACGGGGGTCTTCGCCGCGGCACCCGACGACCGTCGGCTCGATGAACTGGCGCATCGCTTCTCGGCCTTCGCCTTCGTTGCGCAGACGCTGATGCTGATCGTCGGCGCGGTCTGGGCGCAGGACGCCTGGGGCCGCTACTGGGCCTGGGACCCGCTGGAATCCTGGGCCTTCGTCACCTGGCTGGCGCTGGCCGCCACGCTGCACGGACGGGTCACGCTGCGTCCCTCGCCGGCCCTGCACGGGGCCTGGCTGGCCGGGGTGTTCGTGCTGGCTTTCCTCACCTTCTTCGGCGTGCCGTTCGTGTCGACAGCGCCGCACAAGGGGGCGGTGTGATCGGCCTGGCCGGCAGGCGCCGCGAACCCGGCGGTCTGCGACGCCGCGACTGGCGCCTGCCGGGACTGCTGCTGACGTTGTCGGCGGTGGCCGGTGGCGGCTGGCTGATCGAGCGCGCCGGCGCGCCGACCGGCACGGCCACACCCGCCGCCACGGCCGCGATGCCGCACCAGGCGCAGGTGCAGCGCCTGTTCGACCAGGCGGTCCTGATGCTGCATGCGCGCCAGTTCGAGCCCGCGGCGACCGCGCTGCACCGGGTGCTGCAGCTGGCACCCACGCTGACCGAGGCCCATGTCAACATGGGCTATGCCTTGCTGAGCCTGCAGCGGCTGAAGGAGGCGCGCGACTTCTTCGACAGCGCCATCGCGCTGAAGCCCGATCAGGCCAATGCCTACTACGGGCTCGCGCTGGCCTGGGAGGCCGCGGGTGACCTGCCGATGGCCACCGGCGCGATGCGCAGCTACCTGCACCTGGCGAAGAACGAGCGCCCGGAGCACCTGCGCCGCGCACGGGCCGCGCTGTGGGAATGGGAGCAGGCGCGCGAGAGCGGCGGCCGTCAACGCTGATCGCTGGCGCCCGGCTGGCCGCGGTCTTGCTAAGCAGGCGGTATGACCCACCTGCCCTGTGCGCTTGGCCCGCCGCCGGTTCCCGTTTCCGGGAACCACTTCCCGAAGCCGGGGACCCGGGAGCCTCGGCGATGACCGTCTTCTGGATCGTCGCCGCCCTGTTCCTGCTGGGGGCCTTGCTGCTGATGCTGCCGGCGCTGCTGGTGCCCCGCAGCGATAGCCTCGGCGCCGGCAGTGCCAGCCTGGCGGTGTATCGCGACCAGTTGCGCGAGGCCCGTGCCGACCTCGCAGCCGGATGGCTGTCGCCCGAGCGCTTCGCGCAGGTGCGCAGCGAGGTCGAACGCCGTGCCCTCGAGGACATCGACGCGGGTGTTGCCGCAAGACCGGTGGGGCCGTCGCGCCGCACGGCCCTGGCACTGGCGCTGCTGCTGCCGCTGGCCAGCGTGCTGACCTACCTGCAACTGGGCGACCCGCAGGCGCTGGCACCTGCCCTGGCCGTCACGAACCGCCACAGCGTGACACCCGAGCAGATCCAGCGAATGGTCGCGGCGCTGGCCGAGCGGCTGAAGGGCACGCCCGACGATGCCGAGGGCTGGCTCAACCTGGCCCGCTCGTATACCGCGCTGGGCCGCTACCGGGATGCCGCCACCGCGTTCCGGCGCGCCAGCGAACTGCTGCCCGGCAATGCCCATGTGCTGGCCGACCTGGCCGACGTGCTGGCCATGACCCAGAACAAGCGATTGGCCGGCGAACCTGCGAGGCTGGTGCAGCAGGCGTTGGACATCGATCCGCGCCATGTCAAGGCGCTGTCGCTGGCCGGCAGCGTCGCGTTCGAGGCGCGCGACTACCCGGCTGCCCGCAGCCACTGGCAGCGCCTGGTGGCCGTGCTGCCGGCCGACTCGCCGATGTTGCGCTCAGTGCAGGGCAGCATTGCCGAAGCCAACCGCCTGGAGGCCGGTGGCCAGGCGGCCACCGCCGAAGGGCCCCGGCCAGCGCCTGCGTCGGTGCGTGTCGCGGCCACCACCACCGACGCCGCGGCAGCGGCCGCCGCGACCGGCAGTGCGGTCAGCGGCGAGGTCGTTGTCAGCCCCGAGCTGAGTGCCCGCATTGCGCCGGGCGACACGGTCTTCGTCTTCGCAAGGGCGGCGCAGGGGCCGCGCATGCCATTGGCGATCCTGCGTCACCCGGCAGACGGCAAGCCGATGACCTTCACGCTGGATGACGCGATGGCGATGACGCCCGAACTGAAGCTGTCGAACTTCCCGCTGGTGGTGGTGGGCGCACGCATCTCGCGCAGCGGCAACGCGACGCCGCAGCCGGGCGATCTGGTGGGCCAGGGCGATCCCGTGCGACCGGGCACGTTGGGTCTGCGCATCGTCATCGACCGGGTCCAACCGTGATCAAACAGGCCGTCCTCGCGTTGCCCCCTGGCAGTGATTGGGCGAGAATGCAAGTGCTTGTAAACGCCTCGCCAACTCATGCGCCTGAAGTCTGTTCCAACAATTGTCGTGATGGGCTTGGCGGGCTGGTTGGTCGGCTTTCCGACGCAGGCGAACGACGAAGTCCAGCGCGCGGCCCTGGACGACGCCCGCAAGGCGGCCACCGAGCTGGTCACCGGGGTGCGCACTGAACTGCTGAAGGCCATCGAAGCCAGCGGGCCCTTGCGCGCGATCGTCGTCTGCAAGTACGTCACGCCCGAGATCGCATCGGCCGTCTCGCGCAAGTACGGCGCACGGGTCACGCGGGTCAGCCTGACACCGCGCAATCCGTCGCTGGGTTGGGGCGACGCCTGGGAACAGAAGGTGTTGATGGGCTTCGACGAGCGCATCGCCGCCGGCGAGAAGGCCGAGGGCATGGAGTTCCACGAGGTGGTCAAGGAGCCCAGTGGCAAGTTCCTGCGCTACATGCGGGCGCTGCCGATGCAGCCAGCCTGCATGCATTGCCACGGACCGACGGACCAGATGTCGGAGCCGATCCGCAGCCAACTCGCACACGACTACCCGCACGACCGTGCCACCGGCCTGACGCTGGGCAAGGCGCGCGGTGCAGTCACCTACAAGAAGCCGCTCTGACGAGGTCGGAGCGCCCGGCTCACTTGGACAAGGCGCCGAGGTAGGCGATGGCGTCGCGGTGTCCCTGGGCCGCGGCCCGAGCGATCCACTTGCGGGCTTCGGCTTCGCTTTGTTCGACACCGCTGCCGGTGAGGAAGAGGATTCCCAGGCTGTACTGCGCTTCCGGGTGGCCACTGCGGGCCGCCTCGAAGTACCACTGCGCGGCCAGGCGGCTGGCGTCGGTCTCGGGAGGCAGGTCGGCCAGCCCGTAGGCATACATGTTGCCTAGGTGGTATTGCGCTTCGGCCAGGCCCTGGCGGGCCGCACGCTCGAACCACTGCAGCGCCGCGGCATCGCTTTCGCGAACGCCATGGCCGTGGTAATAGAGCAGGCCCAGGCGCAGTTGCGCGCTGGCGACGCCCTGGCGGGCGAGCGGTTCGAGCAGCCGGACGGCGGTGGGGTAGTCCTTGCGGTTCACCGCGTCGCTGGCGTCCTGCAAGGGATCGGCAGCGACGTCGACGATCGCAAGTGAAAGTACAGTGGTGATCATGGTCCTGGCAAACAGTTTCCTGGCAAGCAAGGCAACGGGCATCGTCGGTCTCCTCGGTTTGGCGCATGGCGATGCAATCGCCGTACCGCATCGGCCAAGGGTGGTCGTGCGGTGACCCATGCCGCTGCCGACCTGCCGCTGCCGGCGCACAAATCGCTGCGCGCCAAGGCCTGGTTTGCCACGCTGGCGCTGCTGGCCTACCTGCTCGGTTCGGCGCTGTACATCGCCAGCGAGCGCGGCAAGATCTACGACAGCATCCAGCGCCTGGAAGAGCTGGCCGAGCATGAGAAGGCGCTGGCACTGGCCGAGGCGGCCATCAACGGGGCGCTGGTCGATGCCAGCGAGGCCAGCAGCGCCGCAGCGGCCGAGCCGCCCCAGCCCTCGGAGATGCGGCTGTACATGGAAGCCTGCACCAAGCTGATGGGCGCGCTGGAGCCGTTCGACCCGGCCTACGCGTTGATCTACCGCGCCATCGAACGGTCCTTCGGGTCGCTGGAGGCCGCGCCGGTGCGCGCCAACTGGATCGACCTGCGTGAAACCCTGGGCCGCGCGGCCGACGACCTGGAGATCCGCCGCGTCCGCCTGGTGGCGTCGCGGGAGGCGCTGACGCAGGGCTACCAGCGCCTGTACGACGCGGTGACGATCGAGTCGCTGGGGCTGGCCACGGTCGGCCTGCTGGCCTTCGGCACCCTGGCCGGCTGGTTCTTCGCCCGCCTGTCGGCGGACGTGCGGCGGCTGGAGGCCCATGCCCGGCACATCGTCCGGGGCGGCCGAGGCGTGACGCTGGACGTGCAGCGGGAGGACGAACTGGGGCGCCTGATGCACGCCGTCAACCGCATGGCCATCGATCTGGACGAACGCGAGAAGCAGATCGAGGTCGACGGCCAGCGCCGGTCGCACCAGGACAAGATGCTGGCCGTGGGGGCCCTGGCGGCCGGTCTGGCCCACGAGGTGAACAACCCTCTGGCAGTGATCACCGGCCTCGCGCAGGAATTGAAGGCCGCGCCGCAGACGCTGTCGCCCGCGGACCTGGCCGGCAGCGCGCAGATGATCCTGACCCAGGCGCAGCGAGCGTCGCTGGCCGCACGGCACCTGGCCGAGGCCGCCGCGCCGCAACCGGCCGAGTTGGACTGGGTGGACCTCAACGCGATGGTTCAGCGCGCCGTGCAGCTGTTGGGCTACGACCGGCGCTACCGCTCGTTCACCTTCGAGGTGGTCACCGACCCGGCGTTGCCGGCGGTGCGCACGGTCGGCAATGCGATCCAGCAGGTGCTGATGCAGTTGCTGGCGTTGGGCTGCGATGCGATGAAGGCCCAGGGTGATGCCCCGGCCGAGGTGCGCATCGCGACCGCCGAGCAGTCCGGCCAGGTCGAGGTCAGCCTGCTGTTCCCGTCGGTGATCGACTTCACGCGCGCCGAGGTCCAGAACAGCCTGCTGCTCAATCGCGCCATCGTCGAGCCGCTGGGCGCAAGGCTTGCGCTCCGTCAAGTCGAAGGCCCCCGGCTGCGCATTACGCTCGGCCTGGCCTCACCTGGAGGCGACGAACGAGGATGAGCGGGATGCCGGAGTTGAATGTGCTCGTCGTGGATGACGAGCCGGCCATCCGGCAGGTGCTGTCGGCCGCGATCTCCAAGGCCGGCTACGCGGTGGACACCGCGGCATCGGCCGCCGAGGCCTTGGCCAAGCTCGACAAGACCTCGATCGATGTCGTGCTCAGCGACGTCTTCATGCCGGTGACCGACGGCATCGAGTTGCTGAAACTGGCCCGCGCGCGCGGCCATTCGTCGACCTTCATCATGGTCACCGCGTTCGCCTCGGTCGATTCGGCGATCGATGCGATCAAGGCCGGCGCCTGGGACTACATCACCAAGCCGGTCCGCAGCGAGGAGATCGTGCACCGCCTCGAGCAGATCGATGCGCTGCGCGGCCTGCGCGAGGAGAACCGCACGCTGCGCAGCCTCGTGCTCGGCAGCGGCGCGAAGGCGTTCAGCTTCACGTCGCCGGCGATGCAGGCCACCGAGAGGCTGATCGCGCGCGTCGCGCCCACCGGCAGCACCGTGCTGATCACCGGCGAGAGCGGCACCGGCAAGGGTGTCAGCGCCAGGCGCATCCATGAACTGTCGTCGCGACGCGACGGGCCCTTCATCCCGGTGAACTGCGCCGCGATTCCCGAGACCTTGATCGAGAGCGAGCTGTTCGGCCATACCAAGGGCGCCTTCACCAGTGCCGACCGGGTGCGCAAGGGCCTGTTCGTGCAGGCCGACCGAGGCACCATCTTCCTCGACGAGATCGGCGAACTGCCCCTGGGCATGCAGACCAAGCTGCTGCACGTGCTGGAGGCCAAGGAAGTGCGGCCGCTGGGTTCGGAGCAGAGTCGCAAGGTCGACGTTCGCATCATCGCGGCCACCAACCGCGACCTGGCCGCGATGGTTGCGGCCGGCCGGTTCCGCGAGGACCTGTTCTTCCGGTTGTCGGCGTTCCAGATCCCGATGCCGCCGCTGCGAGCGCGGCGCGAGGACATCCCGGGCCTGCTGCGCCACCTGATCGCCCAGCGGGTGATGCCTTCGGGCACGCACGAAGAGCTGGTGCTGGAGCCCGAGGCCGAGGACCTGCTGGTCAATTTCAGCTGGCCGGGCAACGTGCGGCAGCTCGAGAACGTGCTGCACCGCGCCGCCATACTGGCCGACGGTGGCTGCATCCGCACCGTCGACCTGCCGCCGGAGGTCACCCGCGGCAACAGCGCAACCATCGCCAACCCTGTGGCGGCCGACGGTGCCGGCGGCGAAGGCAGCCTGCGCGATCGGGTGCGGCGCTTCGAGTTGTCGCTGCTCCGCCGCGCCATCGACGAGGCCGGCGGCGACCGCCGGTTGGCCGCGCAGCGTCTGGGCATCGGCTTGTCCAGCCTGTACCGCAAGCTCGAAGAGACCGGCAGCGACGGCTGAGGGCGGCGCGTGCCGTCGCGCCGTGGCACGGAATTCGCTGCAAGCCACCCATCGAAGGGTGGTTTGGAGAACACACCGTGCCGTTCAGCCTCAGACATTGGCGACCAGGCGCACTGCTGTGCGTGATGGTTGCCTGCGCGCAAGCGACACCGCAGGACGATTTCCTGCGCGGCCAACTGGCCTACCACCGGGGCGACGTGGCTGGCGCGATGGCGGCGCTGAAGCCGGCGGCGCAGGCCGGTCATGCGCCCTCGCAGACCTTGCTGGCCTTCATCCTCGACCGCGCCGATTTCGTCGACGAGGCCGCCCGCTACTACCGCGATGCCGCAGCCCTCGGTGATGCCGAGGGCCACGCCGGGCTGGCCAATGCCCATCTCACGGGCCGCGGTGTTGCCAAAGATGAGAAGCTTGCCGCGGCGCATTTCTCGAAAGCGGCAGAACTCGGGCATGCGGCGTCGATCGAGCTGTTGGCCACGGCCTGGTCGCGCAATCAACTGGGACTGGACGCCAACGCCAACCCCGCCGCCGCGCTCTCCGCCCTGCAGCGCGCCGCCGACGCCGGCCACCTGCCATCGACCGAGGCACTCGCGCGTGCCTACCAGGGTGGCGGCCTCGGCCTGGCACCCGACGCGGCCGAAGCCGCACGCTGGCAGGCGCGCGCCACCGAGCTGCGCAAGCAACGCGCCGGCAAGCCGGTGGCCAAGGCCGCGCGATGATGCCGCGCCATGCCGCGCTGGCACTCGGCCTGCTGCTGGGTAGCGCCGGCAGTTCGTCCGAGGCCGCCGACCCGGCGCAAGGGGCCGACCTGTACCGCCGCTGGTGCGTCAACTGCCACGGCCCCGCGGGCCGGCCGGTGCTTCCCGGCGCACCCGACTTCTCGCGACCCACCTCGCTGCTGCGATCGGACCTCGAACTGATGACCCGCATCCGCGACGGCCGTGGCGCCATGCCTGCCTTTCAGGGCCAACTGCGCGATCGCGAGATTCTCGACGTCGTTGCCCACCTGAGAACGCTGCGATGAATCCTCTCTCGCTCATGGCGACCCGCGGCATCGGCGCGCTCGTCAGCCTGATGCTGTTGTCGACGCCCGCGCTGGCGCAAAGGGTGAAGGACGCCTTCGAGGTCGGTCCGAGCGTCTATGTGCGCGCGCTCACCGTCGAGCCGGCGCGCGGTGCGCTGTGGGTCGGCACCTCGGCCGGCGTGCACGAGGTCGACCTCGGCAGCGGCAAGTTGCGCAACACCTTCACCCGCAAGGAGGGGCTGGCCAACGAGTACGTCTTTGCCGTCGGTCTGGACCGGCAGGGCTACAAGTGGTTCGGCACCAACGCCGGCGGCGTCTCGCGCTACCGGGACGGGCAGTGGAAGACCTTCTTTCCGATGCATGGTCTGGCCGACTACTGGATCTACTCGTTCGCGCAACAGAGGAACGGCGACTTCTGGATCGGCACCTGGGCCGGGGTCAACAAGGTCGATCGCAAGACCGGCAAGTTCAGCACCTACGTGAAGGAACTGGTCAACGAATGGGTCTACGGCATCTCGGTCGATGCGCTGGACCGGGTGTGGTTCGGCACCGAGGGCGGCGTGTCGATGTACGACGGCAAGCGCTGGGTGTCGTGGACGCACAAGGACGGGCTGGGCGCGCCCAACAGCGACAACCTGCCGCACTCCACCAATACCGGTCTGGGGACGCGCTCCCGGCACGACCTGTCGGTCGGCGCCGACGGCCCGGCCACCTACAACCCGAACTATGTGTTCTCGATCCTGTCGACGCAGGACGGCAGCATCTGGGCCGGCACCTGGGGCGGCGGCGCCGCCCGCTGGGACGGCCGCGCCTGGACCAACCTCACGGTTCGCGACGGCCTGGCCGGCAACATCGTCTACAGCATCGCCCAGGGACCCGACGGCGCGCTCTGGTTCGGCACCAACAACGGCCTCTCGCGCTGGGACGGCAAGGGCTTCAAGAACCTGGGCTCGGCCGAAGGCCTGCTCGAACGCAACGTCTACGCGGTGGCCATCGCCCCCGATGGCGACGTCTGGGCCGGCACCCGCAAGGGTGTCGTCCGCATCAACCGCTGAACCGGCGATGGCCGTGCCGATTCGCCGCACCCGGAGAGCAAGCCTGATGGTCATCAACCTGCGCATCGCCACCCTGGGCGGCTTCGCCTGCATTCTCATCGGCGCCGCACTGGCCGGCACCTACCAGCTCGGGCGCAGCAATGCTGCGGCAAACGCAGCGGCACTGGCGCCGGCGGCCCCGACCGGCGGCGGGCTGCCCGCCGGCCATGCCCCCGCGCCGCCACGCGAAGGCAAGGTGGGCGCCGACCCGTCACAGAAGTTCACCCACTTCCGCGTCGGCAACAAGAACGTCAAGCGCATCTTCGTCGACGGCGACATGGTGTGGGTCGGCACCTCGGGCGGCGCAGTGCGCTACGACACACGGACCGACGACTACAAGCTGTTCGACGTCAAGAGCGGCTTGCTGTCGAACGGCGTGTTCCATGTGGGGCGGGTCGGCGAGAAGGTCGCGGTCGGCACCTATGGCGGCGGCCTGGCGCTGCTCGACCGCAAGACCGAGCAATGGGAAACCTACAACATCCCCGAAGGTCTGGGCGATGCCTTCGTCTACGACGTGCTGACCGCGAAGAACGGCGACGTCTGGATCGCCACCTGGTCGGGGGTCAACCGCATCCACGGAGGCGACCTGAAGGACCGCTCGAAATGGGAGCTGCACACGGTGGCCTCCACGAAGGGCGGCCTGCCCAACGATTGGGTCTATGGTCTGGCCGAGGGCAAGAACGGCGAAATCTGGCTGGGCACCGAAGGCGGGCTGGCGCAGTTTGCACAGGGCCGCTGGGAGAACTGGAACCACGCCAAGGGCCTGGGCGCGCCCTACGAGCGGGTGAAGAACGCGATCGACTTCAAGAACGACCCGGCCAAGGTCAGCGAACACCATGCCCGGCAGAAGCAGGAGATGGGGCTGCAAAACATCGACGTCGCCTACAACCCGAACTACATCGTTGCGCTCGCCGTCGACGCGCAGGGCGTGGTGTGGACCGGGACCTGGGGCGGCGGGCTGTCGCGCTACGACGGCAAGACCTGGACGCAGTACACGGTCAGCGAGGGATTGCCGGGAAACCACGTCTTCATGCTGCACATCGACCCGGGCGGTGTGTTGTGGATCGGGACCAACAACGGGCTGGCGCGCCTGAAGAGCGGGGGCGGGTTCGAGGTGCTGACAACCCAGGACGGCCTGTTCAACAATGCAGTCTTTTCGATGGCCACCGCCCGCGATGGCACGCTTTGGGTCGGCAGCTTCGGCGGAGTGGCCAAGATCAAGCCGTCCTGAGCGTCAGCGCTCCTTCGATGAACCAGTCCCTGTTGAATGGCCTGGCACCGCCAGCCTTCGCCACGCTGCTCGAGCGCCTGCTGGCGATCGCCGACGATGCGGTGATCGTCACCGACGCAACGCAGCGCGTGGTGCTGTTCAACGAAGGCGCCGAGCGCACGTTCGGCCACGCCCGAAGCCAGGTGCTGGGGCAGCCGCTCGCGATGCTGCTGCCCCCGGCTGTGCGCGAAGCCCATGCGGGGCACGTGGTCCGGTTCGGCGAATCGGAGCGGGCCTCGCGCCCGATGGGCCAGCGCGGCAAGATCCAGGGCCGGCGCGCCGATGGCCAGTTGTTCCATGCCGAGGCGTCGATCTCGCATGTCGAACTCGACGGGCAGGTCTTCTACACCGCGATCCTGCGCGACGTCAGCGCTGCGCGGGCCGCCGAGAACGCGCTGGTGCAGAGCGAGGCCCGTTTTCGCCTGCTGGCCGAGGCGGCGCCGGTGGGCATCTTCCAGACCGATGCCGAAGGCCGCTGCCTCTATGTCAACGCCCACTGGTGCCGCCTCGCCGGCCTGGGCGCCTGCGAGGCGCTCGGGGAGGGCTGGATGCGCGCACTGCATCCCGAGGACCGCGCCATGGTGCGGCAGGACTGGGGGCTTTCGGTGGCAGGCGGCCGGCCGTTCAACCGCAGCTACCGCTTCCTGAAGCCCGACGGCACCGAGACCTGGGTGATGGGCAGCGCGGTCGCCCGCCGGGGCGCCGACGGCGCCGTCACCGGCCACATCGGCACGGTGACCGACGTGACCGAGGCCCACCTCCAGGCGTTGGCGCTGGATCGCGCCCGCAGCGAGGCGGAATCGGCAACGCGGGCCAAGAGCCTGTTCCTGGCCAACATGAGCCACGAGATCCGGACGCCGCTGAACGCGGTGATCGGCATGACCAGCCTGTTGCTGGACACCCCGATGTCCGACGACCAGCTCAGCTTCGCGCGCACCATCCGTGCCAGCGGCGAGGCCCTGCTGGAGGTCATCAACGACATCCTCGACTTTTCCAAAGCCGAGGCCGGCAAGCTGGAGCTCGAGCAGCAGGCGTTCGACCTGCGCCGCTGTATCGAGGACTCGCTCGACCTGGTGGCTGCCCGCGCGCAGGAGAAGGGCCTGAACCTGGCCTACCTGATCGAGGACGGCACGCCCGAGCTGCTGCTGGGCGACGCCTCGCGGGTGCGCCAGATCCTGGTCAACCTGCTGACGAACGCAGTGAAGTTCACCCACCAGGGCGAGGTCTTCGTGTCGGTGGACAGCGAATCCCTGGGCGACGACCAGCTGCGCCTGCACCTGGCGGTGCACGACACCGGCATCGGCATCCCCGTCGAACACCTCGGCAAGCTGTTCCAGTCATTCAGCCAGGTCGATGCCTCGACCACGCGCAAGTACGGTGGCACCGGGCTCGGGCTGGCCATCAGCAAGCGGCTGGCCGAAATGATGGGCGGCACAGTCAGCGTGCAGAGCGAGCCCGGTCGCGGCTCGGTGTTCCGCGTCGAGCTGCAGATGGCCCGTGCGCCGCAGTCGCGTGAAGCAGACTATCTGCAGCGTGACATACCGCAGCTGAAGGGCAAGCGCTTGCTGATCGTCGACGACAACCTGACCAACCGGCGCATCCTCACCCGGCTGGCCTTGCGTTGGGGCATGCTGCCCTCGACGCTGCCTTCGGCGCTCGAGGCGCTGGACCGGGTGCGCCACGGCGAGCCGATCGACCTGGCCGTGCTCGACATGAACATGCCGGGCATCGATGGCCTGCAGCTCACCGAATCGATTCGCCAGATCCTCGACGCCAACGAATTGCCGATCGTGATGCTGACCTCGCTGGGCCAGCGCCCGATGCGGCCGCCCGAACAGCGCGCCGGGCTGTCGGCCTGCCTGGCCAAGCCCATCAAGGCCGCGGAACTGTTGGCCACACTGGTGCGTGTGCTGCAGCAACGGCCCGTGCTGGCGGTCGCCGAGACGCCGCCGGCAGTGGCACCCGCGCCAGCCGCGATGCCCCGGATGGCCGACGGGCTGCCGCTGCGAATCCTGGTGGCCGAAGACAACGCAGTGAACCAGCGCGTGGTCCTGCGTCTGCTCGAACGCCTGGGTTACCGGGCCGACCTGACCGCCAATGGCCTGGAGGTGATCGATGCCGTCGAGCGCCAGACCTACGACGTGGTGTTGATGGACATCCAGATGCCCGTGATGGACGGACTCCAGGCCACGAACTGGATCGTGCAGCACCGCGGCCCGGAGGGCCGGCCCCGCATCGTTGCGATGACCGCGAACGCGATGCCTGGCGACCGCGAGACCTGCATCGACGCCGACATCGACGCCTACCTGCCGAAACCCATCGATCCGGATGCGCTCGCGTCGGTGCTGTCGCAGCTGGCGCGTCGCTGTCGCCGCGCCGGCGCCAGCGACGCCGCATCGGCGCCTGTCGACGCCGCACGGCTGGCCCAGTTGCAGGCCATGCAGGGCGACTGCCAGCCCACGCTGGTGCGCGATCTGATCGACCTGTTCATCGCCGACTCGGCCTCGCACGTGCGGCGGCTGATGGACGCCCATGCCGACGGCCAGACCGACCGCCTGCGTGCGCTGGCCCACCGCTTCCTGTCGACCACCCAGAACATCGGCGCCGGGCGGCTTTCGGCCCTTTGCGAGCAGATCGAAACCGCTGCGCGCGAAGCCAGATTGGACGACGCCCGCCGGCTGCTGGGGGACCTGGCTGCCGAGCGCGAACGGGTGCATGCGATGCTCGCCGCAGTGCGGGCCTACTATTGAGAAGCGCAATGACTCAGCGGACGGCACCGATCGTATCGACGGATCCGCGGCGGGTCGACCGACGCACCTGGCTGGCCTTGGCCACCGGCCTGCTGGCTTGGCCCGCCGCAGGTGCAGCACCACTTCAACACCAGCAGCGGCAGTTGTTCGGGTCGCCTGTCGAACTGTGGCTGCCGGCCACGGCAGCGGCCGCCGTGGCCGACGATCTGTGGCGGGATCTGAGCGCGATCCACCGGCAGTGGAATGCCTGGAAGCCGGGCGAGCTGTACGAGCTCAACCGGGCTTTCCGCGCAGGCCGCGATGCCGCTGCCAGTCCGGCCCTGCGCGCGGTGATCCGCCAGGCCGCGGTGCTGGAGCAGGCCAGCCGAGGCCTCTTCAACCCCGGCATCGGCGGCCTGGTCGGCACCTGGGGCTTCCATGCCGATGTGCTGGCCGATGGCCAGCGCCCCAGCGCCGCCAGCCTGGCGCGCTGGCAGCGTGCCGCCCCCAGCCTGTCGCAGATCGAGGAGCGCGGCGGCCGGCTGCGATCGCGCAACCCGGGGCTGCAACTGGATCTGGGCGCCTATGCCAAGGGCGTGGCGATCGACGCGGCGCTGGACCGCCTGCAACGCCAGGGTGTCCAGCAGGCCTTGCTGAACCTGGGTGGCAACCTGGCCGCGATGGGGCGGCCTGGCGACCGGCCCTGGCGGGTGGGCGTGCGTGACCCGCACGGCAGCGGCCTGCTCACGACCTTGACCGTCGACGGCCGAGAGGCGGTGGTCACCTCGGGCAGTTATGAGCGCTACCGCTGGCTGGACGGCGAACGTTGCTGCCACATTCTCGATCCGCAGACCGGCGCGCCGGCACCGGCCTTCGTCAGCGTGACGGTCGTGCACCGCAGCGCCGCACTGGCCGACGCGGCGGCCACCGCGCTGCTGGTGGCCGGCCCGGCGCGCTGGCGATCGGTCGCCGAGCGTCTCGGCGTGAACCAGGTGCTGGTGGTCGACCGCCACGGGCGCACCGACGTCACCGACACACTTCGCCCGAGATTGCAGCGCCCGACTGCGCCCGTGTGATCGAGGCCGGCCGCGGGCGCCGGGTTCGCGTGAACCGGTGCACGCCGATCGCGGTGGCCAGGCGTCGAGCCGCAGGCCCTGCCGGCCGATAACAAGGGCATGGTCCGTCTGCCTGCCCTCCGATCGATCGCGCTGGCGTTGGCGGCGACCTGTGCCGGGAACGCGCACGCCGGCACCTTCTGGGTTTGTGGACTGTCCGATGACCTCGTCCGGCTCGTCTGCATCGCCGACGACCCGCCGACATCGGACGCCGTCACGCCAGCCGACTTGCCGACCGCCCAAGTCAACGGGACGCGGTTTCCGCTGGATTCGCGCGGGCGATGGGTCGTCGACCTGTGGAGCCCACCGACCGAACGCGAATCGGTGCTGACGCTGGCCCGGGCGACGATCTGCTACCGCAGCCCGGGATGCGAGGTGACCGTGCAGGGGCCAGGCTTCGACGCCATCCCAGGCGCCCGGCGCCGGGTCTCTGGCACCTCGAAGCGCTGAGAGTCTGTGAGTACAGAGCCGGCCTGCACGTGGAGACTTGGGCACTGGCGCCCCGCGCGGGAGCGGCATCCCCTTTAGACCCGTCATTGAGCGATTGCGCTCGCTCCAGCGCCACCGGCCAGACTGGAGGCGGCCAGCCGCCAGGCGGGGCTCGCCGCGCCGGCAGTCCCGCCTCGCGCTGCGTCTGCTTGAGGTGTTCGAGCTGTCCTATCGCCTCCGGCGCCGTAGGTGGGCTGCTGGGACACGCACACGGCGTCCAGGCAGCAACATGCCGGGTTCTGGCATTGCGTGGCGACCCACTCGTGCACCGGTTCCACCGCGCCCAGTTGCAGGGCGACGGCCGCGCCAATCAGAACGACTGCGCATAGCTCGGGTTCACGACCATGCCCCGTTGTACCTCCTCCAGGGCGCGCTGCGGGTCACCGGTTGCCAGGCTGGGCCCCGTCCGAATGAGGTGCCAGATCACGCGCAAGGGCTCGAGTGGGCTCAACGCAACGGCCCGCTCATGAGTCGACGAAGGGCTGTTCCCGCGAGTCGACTCACCGCCTCGGGGGTGGCGGCGGGCCTCGGCTGCCGCCCGGGTGCGCTCACAGTGGGCCCACGCCTCGTCATGAAGTCCGGGCCGATGCATGACAGGCCCGGCAGACCACATGCTGGGGCGTACGGCGCATGCGTTCCGCGAACGACACGCTTGCGCCGCCGCTCGCGGCGTGCTGAGGTCGGCGTCATGCCGCCGCGGCGACAGACGCTGACTCTGGCGTGGCGGAATCGGAGGGCCGCCGTTGCGCGGCAGCAACTGCGCCAAGTCGCGCGGCTCGAGGGTGTGCAGCCGGCCGAAAACGTCCACACGCCAGCCCGAGCACGTTCGAGTGCATGACTTCATCGACGTCGAGTTGGGCAGAGTCGCGCCCTGGGGGGTCTACGACGTCTCGGCCAACGTGGGCCGGGTCAGCGTAGGAATCGGCCACGGCATGGCGGCGTTCGCGGTGCGAAGCATCCGTCACTGGTGCCTCGAGATGGGGCGCCCGTTGCATGCCCGGGCCAAGCGGTTGCTGATCAACGTCGTCTGCGGTGGCTTCAACGGCTACCGGCTACGCCTGTGGAGGCTGCAGTTGCAGCGGCTGGCCGATGAACTCGGACTGGAAGTCCAGGTGTGCCACTTCCCGCCCGGCACCAGCAAGTGGAACAAGATCGAGCATCGGATGATCTGTCACATCACCTCCAACTGGCGCGGTCGTCCCCTGTTGAGTCGGCAAGTGGTGGTCAACTCGTCGGCAGTGTCACCACCGACCAAGGTCTGCGGGTGATGACCGCGCTCGACGCGAACACCTACGAACCCGGCATCGAGCGATGCCGAACCCGCGGCAATCAACTTCGACGACGGGTACCACGGCATATGGAGCTACCGCGTTACACCGAGAAAGACTGGAGCGCGCATCTAAGTTCAACTCTTCTTGCCAGGTTCTTTGCAATCACGCCCGTTCGTCATTCGAAAGTCGCCGCGCTGCGCAATGCAGGGGCCCGCGTCAACACACTTGGCCTTAACGGCCATGGCGCGCGCAGCTCCGAGGTTGCGACGCCCGGTTGGACCGATGAATTGGCGCGACGGTCTCCAAGACCGAGCGCCGCGGCGCCGATCGTGCCCTGACGCACAATTCGACTGCTACCCGGAACCCCCGAGCCCGTGCCCGCCGTGACCCGCCGCCGCCTTCCATCACCACTGCGGCCCGCTGCATGTCAGCCGAGCTGAGCCCGCCAGGGCCGGGCGACGAGGACGCGGCGCTGGTGCAGCGCTGCCGCGCCGGCGACGCCAGCGCTTGGCGAGGTCTGGTGATGCGCTACCAGCGCCTTGTCCACACCATTGCCCGCCGTGCGGGGCTGGACGAGGCGATTGCGGCCGATGTGTTCCAGGAAGTCTTCGCGCGCCTGCTGCGTCATCTCGACACGCTGCGTGAACCGCAGCGGCTGCAGGCCTGGATCGTGACCACCGCCAAGCGCGAGGCCCTGCACCAGCGCGCGCGGGCACGGCGCGAGATCGCGCTCGACGAGCCGCCGGCCGACCGTGACGACGACGCTACGCTGGCGCCACAGCTCGTTGACCCCGGCCCGCTGCCCGACGAGCTGCTCGACGAACTGCAGCAGCTCGAACGCCTGCAGCGCGGCGTCGAGCGGCTCGACGAACGCTGCCGTGCCCTGATCGGCGCGCTTTACCGCGATGACGCGCCGCCGGCGTACGAGGTGATTGCCGTCCGCCTGGCGATGCCTGTCGGCAGCATCGGACCGACCCGCGCCCGCTGCCTCGACCGGCTGCGCCGCTTGCTGCTGGCAGGTTGACCGCTCGGCCGCGCCGCTGTATTTCCTCCACCCTTGCGTGCTCTGTCTCCCAGACGCTTCCCGGGACCGCCGCCGATGAAACCGCTCGAACACCAGACCGACGCCGAATTACTGGACAGCCTGCGCCGCGCGCGGGACGAGCTGTCCGATGCGCCCGCGCAGGCGATCGAGCGGGCGATCGCGCTGTGGCCGGCGCCGGTCCCGGTGTCGGTTGAGGCGCTGGCCGACGCCGCCGCAGCCGCCCTGCGGCTGGTGCAGGCGGTGCTGAGCTTCGACAGCCGCGCGGGCGGCCCGCTCGCGCTCGGCCTGCGCGGCGCGGCGCCAGACACGCTGCACCAGCTCGTCTTCACCGCCGAGGGCCGCGACATCGACCTGCGCATCGAGGCCGGCCCGGCCGGTTACGAGATCGCCGGGCAGTTGCTCGGCCCGGACGAACCCGGCAATGTGCTGCTCGCGCCCGAGGCCGGTGGCGAGCCGCTGCGCGTGGCGATAGACGAGTTTGGCGAATTCCGCTTCACGCCGGTGGACGCAGGCCGTTACCGCCTGACGCTGCAAACCGGCGGACTGGCGATCGAGCTTCCGGTCGTGGAAGCCGGCCCGCGCCGCTGAGGAGACGACTGTCGCCACCATGCCACTGCAGGAGCCGCTCGCACCGGCCCGCGCCTGGCTGGCCGGCACCGCCGCCGCGCCGGCCGACGCGGCGGGCTGCGTGGCGCTCGCCTGGGCGCTGAAGTCGCTGTGCGACCAGGCCTGGAATACCGACCCGCCCGCCACTCGCGCGATCGCCGCCGCCGCGGCCCGGCTCGCCGACCTGGCGCCGCCCGGTGCAGCCGCGACGGTCGCGGCGGTCGCGCGCTGGCTGCAGGGAGTGGCCGCGCTGACGCGTGGGGCGGTGAACGATGCCGCCCTCGCCTTCGACGAAGCCCATGCCGTGCTGCAACGCGCCGGCTGCGCGGCCGAGGCGGCGCAGGTGCTGGTGCCGCGTATCGTCGCACTGTCGGTGCTCGGGCGCCATGCCGAGGCGCTCGCTTGCGGTCGCACGGCACTGCGGTCGCTGCAGGCCTTCGGCGACCGGCGCACGGCGGCCAAGGTGCGGCTGAACCTGGGCAACCTCGAGGTGCGGGTCGGCGCATATGCGGATGCGCTCGATGACTACCGGCGCGCCGCTGTCGAGTTCGCCCGGCTCGGCGACCGCGAGCATTCGGTGATGGCCGACATCGGCACGGCGGACGCCCTCGCCGCGCTGGGCCAGCTCGACGACGCGCTGCGCACGGCCCACCGCGCCGGCCAGCGCGCGGTGCTGCACGACCTTCCGGTGCTGGGTGCGCTCGCGCGCGAGACGGCGGCGCTGGTGTACCTCGCGCGCGGTGACTTCCGCGACGCGCTGGCCGGCCTGGAGGCGGCACGCCGCGCCTACGCGTCCATCGGCATGCCGCAACACGAGGCCACGGTCGAGAAGCAGCTCGCCGACGCTTACCTAGAGTTGCGCCTGCTGCCCGAGGCCGAGGCGCTGCTGCGTTGCGCGCTGCCGCGGCTGGCCGCGCTGGAGCTGCATGTCGAGACGGCCTGGGCGCACCTGCAGCTTGCGCGCGTACTGCTGCAGCGTGCCCGACCGGCCGCCGAAGTCGCGGCCGAGCTGGCCCGCGCCGCGGCGCTGTTCGCGCAGCAGGAAGTGCCGGTGGGCCGCTCGACGGTCGACTGGGTCGATGCCGAGTCCCTGCTGGCCGGCGGCGACGCCGATGCGGCGCTGGTCCGCGCACGGCGCGCGGCCGAGGGTCTTTCGCGCGACGGCGCGGCCGACCTGCAACTGCGTGCGCGCGCGACGATCGCTCGTGCACTGCTGGCCCGCGGCGAACTGGCCAGCGCGCAGGCCGAGGCCGCGCACACCGCCGCCGAGGCCGCCGCGCTCGGACTGCAGGCGCTGCGCGCCGACGCGCTGGCGCTGCACGGCCGGGCCGCCTGGGCACTCGGCCGCACCGATACCGCCGCGGCCGATTACGCCGAGGCGGTTCGGCTGCTGGAACTGCAGCGCACCGTGCTTCCCGACGACACGCTGCGGCGTGCCTTCCTCGCGCAACGCCTGGACGCCTACGAAGGCGCGCTGCGTGCCGCACTGCAGCGCGACGCGCCGCCGGCGCAGGTGCTGTGGGCGCTGGAGGCCTTTCGCGCCCGCGGCCTCGACGACCGGCTGCACGGTGGCCACGCGTCGACGTCGGCCGAGGCGGGCGACCCGCAGGCCGAAACGCTGCGCGCGCGGCTGGACTGGTGGTACCGCCGCGCGCTGCGCCAGCGTGAGAACGGCGACTCGCCCTCCGAATCGTGGCGCCACGCCGCCACGCTGGAGGCAGAGCTGCGCGAGCACCTGCGCCGCAGCGGCTTCGACCGCCCGGGCGGCGAAGGCGGGTCGCTGGACGCGGCGGCCGACGATGCCGCCGCGCTGTGCGAGCGGCTCGCCCGCGGCGAGGCAGTGATCGCCTACGGCGCGCTCGACGACGAAGTGCTCGCCGTCAGCCTGACGCGCGACGGCCCGCGCATCCACCGAAGACTCGCCGCTTGGCCGGCAGTCGTCGCTGCGCTGGCCGGGCTGCGATTCCAGATCGACAGCCTGCGCGTCGGCCCGGCCGCGGTGAAACGCCACATGCCGCAGCTCGTCGAGCGCACCCGCGGGCGGTTGCAAGCGCTGCAGCGCTTGCTCTGGGCGCCGCTGCGCGAGGCGCTCGGCCGGCCGCAGCGACTGCTGTTTGTGCCGCAGAGAGAGCTGATCGGCGTACCTTTCGCGGCGCTGCACGACGGGCAGGACTGGCTTTTGCGCGAGTCGTCCATCGCACAGGCGCACAGCGTGCGCGCGGTGCTGCACGGGATGGCGCGCAGCCCGGCCACGCCGCGGACGGCGCGCGCCTGGGGCGAGGATTCCCGCCTGCCACACGCCGGCGAAGAGGCGCTCGGCGCCGTCGCTGCCTATGGCGATGGACAGGCCTTCACCGGCGCGGCAGCCGATGTCGCCAGCTTCGTCGCGCACGCCCCGGCGGCCGATGTGCTGCACCTGGCCTGCCACGGCGAATTCCGCGCCGACAACCCGACGTTCTCGGCGCTGCACCTGGCCGACGGCACGCTGACCGCCGACGTCGTCGCACAGCTGCGGTTACGGCCGTGCACCGTGGTGCTGGGCGCCTGCGACAGTGCACGCGCGGCCGGCGGGCGCGGCGATGAGGTCGCCGGCTTCACCCGTGCCTTCATCGAGGCCGGCGCGGCGCGGGTGGTCGCCAGCCTGTGGCCCGTGGCCGATGCACGCAGCGTCGCGCCGATGCTGGCGCTGCACGCAGCGCTCGCCACGGGGCGACCGGTGGCCGAGGCGCTGCGCGAGGTACAGCTCGAGTCGCTGCGCGCGCATCCGCATCCGCTCCACTGGGCCGGCTTGGCGGCCTACGGCGGCTGGTGAGCCTGCATGATGCCGTGTCTGCGAACTGCGGTATCAGACGCGCCGCTGCCCGCTCTGTCACCGAGTGGCCGCGCAGCGGCCACCCCCCTTTCCCCACTTCGTCCGCCACGAGGAGACCGCCATGACCCGCACCGCCGATTCGCGTCGACCGCAGGCCCGCAGGCAGCGCCGCGCCATGCCGTGCCTGCTGCTTGCACTCGCCGTCGCCGCAGCGGGCCTGGCCGCCGCGCCGGCGCGCGCCGCGACGATGCCGGAGGCCGTGCCGGGCGAAATTGTCGTCAAGCTGAAAGCCACCGCCGCACTGCCGGCGCTACTGACACGCTACCGGCTGACGCTGGCGGCGCAATTCGGCGCCCGGCCGATCTACCGGCTGCGTGTTGCAGCCGGCGCCGACGTCCGGCAGCTGCTGGCGGCGCTGGCGCTCGAGCCCGCGGTGCAGCTGGCCGAGCCCAACTTGATCCACCGCAGCCCCGAGGCGCGCAAGAACCAGGCGTGGGCGATCGGTGAGGCGTCCGCCTACACCGCACAGTGGGCGCCGCAGGCGCTGCGATGGCCGCTGGCTCACACGCGCAGCCGCGGCACCGGCGTGTGCGTGGCTGTGCTCGATACCGGCGTCGATGCGACGCACCCGACACTGGCCGGCCGCGTACTGCCCGGCGCCGACCTCGTCGACGGCGACCTGCTGCCCGCCGAGGGTGCTCCGACTGGCGCCGGCTACGGCCACGGCACGCACGTCGCGGGGCTGGTGCTCGCCGGCGCCCCGCAGGCAACGATCCTGCCGCTGCGGGTGCTCGATGACGAGGGCGCCGGCAATGTCTGGGTACTGGCCGAGGCGCTGCTGCGTGCAGTGGACCCCGACGGCAACCCCGCCACGCGCGATGGCGCGCAGGTGATCAATCTCAGCCTCGGCACGTTGACGCGGACGCGGCTGCTCGACGCCGTCGGCACGCTGGCCACCTGCGCCACGCCGGAGCCCGGCAACCGCATCGAGGACCAGTCGGATCCCGGCTACGGCGTGGACCGCCAGCGCTGCGCCAACGGCGGCGGTGCGATCATCGTCGCTGCCGCGGGCAACGACGCAAGCGGCTCGATCCGCGAATATCCGGCGGCCGAGGGTGTCTACGGCCTGCTGTCGGTGACGGCCAGCACGCCTGCCCGGCGCGTGGCGAGCTTCGCCAATTCTGGCAACTGGATCGACGTCGCGGCGCCCGGCGAGGGCCTGACCAGCACGCTGCCCGGCGGGCTGTACGCCACTTGGAGCGGCACCTCGATGGCCGCAGCGGTGGCCAGCGCCAGCGCCGCGCTACTGCGCTCGGCCGAGCCGGCGCTGACGCCGCGCGATTCGGTACGCCGGCTGATGCGCAGCGCAGTGCTGCTGTGCGACGGCCGTACGCGGCAGATCGACGCGGCCGCCACGCTCGGCCTCGGCACGGCGGTGCCGGTGGCTTGCCCCTGAGCGATGGCGTCGATCCGGCCCCGGCTTACCCGGCGTTACAAGGAGATCGATACCACGACGTATCAGGCGCGCCGGTCGGCGCTCTGTCGGTGGCAGGCCAGGAGCCCTGCGCCACCACCAAAGGAACCGACCATGACCCGCAAGACCCTTTCGCTCGCCACGCTCGCCATAGCCGCATTCACGCTGACCGCCGCGCAGGCGCAGGCCGCGACGATCCGCGTGCAATGCGAACAGCGCAGCGACCGCTCTATCGTCTCCGTCGACGGCAAGAACATCGCCCGCGGCAACTACAGCGCCTCGATCAATTCCGGCGGCAACATCGCCACCACGCCGACGCGCGCGGCGGTCAACGGCGAGGCGGAATTCGACTTCTCGAGCCAGCCAAACGACGTTGCGGCCGGCGCCGTCGCGATCCCGCTCGGCTTCGTCGTCGGCGCCACGGTCAGTGGCCGCGTTGTCGATGCCGCCGGCAACACGGTGGCGGTCGACACGGTCGCCTGCCGGGTGCGCCGCTGAGGCGCCGAGCCACGCGGCAAGATCATGCCGGCCGGGCCGGTGGCCGACAGCGACGACTGAGGCGCGCAACCGGCGCGCGGTCGATCGCGACAAACACGCCGCGGATCCCGCCGACCTCGCGCGCGCGGCGCACCCACACGGGCTGACGTCGTTCAGACCGACGAGCTCGTCGGCGTCGATTTGAGTGACGATGGCGACCTGGCAGCTGTCAAGGCCGGGATTCTCGCGCAAACAGCGTGACGATCGGCGCGCCTGCCAACGCCCCGATGCCGAGGCTCGACTCCTCGGCCGGTGCACTGTTGAGATCCGACAGCAGTGGCTCCGGTACGTGGGCCAGCGGCCACGGCACCACAACGCCGACCCGTCGAACTGCAGATCTGCTGCCGCCGAGGGTCGGTCCGACAGCCATAGCGCGCAGGCCGGGCCCGGCGGCTTTGTCTTGTAGACCATGCGGCTACCGAGCAGGCGCATTTCGAACATGCGCCGCGGCGGTGTCATAGAGAAGATGAAGTCGGTGTGCTCGCAGCATTGCGGCGGGGGGTTGTCGATCGACCTGGCTTGGCACCAGGTGAAGCCGGGCTCGGCGCGCGGCTGGCGCTGCCAGCGGTCATTGTGGCAGTTGCCGGCGAGTACCTGGTAGGGGATCGCGGTCGGCAGCGTCGGTGGTGGATCACCTGTCCCGGTGCCGCATGAGGAAAGGCACGGCTGCCGCCAGCGCGTCCGGCTCCCGCTCGACCACCATGGCGAGGTCGTACAGATCACGCGCCGTGACCTCGGGACCGACTTCGTAGAAGAGCGACCCGACCGGGATGAACTGGCGCCTGACGAACCCCGTGTGCGGGTACATCCGCCCGCCAGGATTTCCAGCTGCAACAGGTGAGCCAGGCAGTGCGCATCACCGTTGCGATGCTCGCTCGCCGCCGAATCTCTCGCTGGTGCGCCTCTTGGCACGCCGCAACGGCGGCAACCCCGAAAGGCGGCAGTGCAGCGGCTGCGATCAGTCGCTGCTGGCCGCCTGACCCACGCCGACCGCCGACGCCAACCCCGCCGCGGGCGGTGCCCCTCAGCAAGTCACGAGGTCGGTGTGCGCAAAACCTTTCGTGTAGTCGAGCACGGAGATGACCTCCGGCACGACGCGAAAGGGCGCGACCTCTTCTGGCGTGGGCATCTGCATCGCCGCCATCTGGGGCGGCGCGTCGGGATACTTCAGCGGCATCATCCCGATCACCTTCTCCGCCTCGGCCCGATCGACCACGCGGTGCGCTCGCGCCGCCATCGACATTCCAGTGATCGACATGATGTCCGGCGTGTCGTGGTCGATGGTGAGTGACACCCGATTGTCGAGCGCGAGGTTCTTCGCCTTCTGGCTCTCCAGACCGCACAGGAACCAGAGCGTGAGGCTCTCATGCACGTAGCCCACCGTCGTCGCCTGTGGCCAGCCGTCCGGCCGCAAGGTGGCAATTGTCATGATCCTGTGACTCCTGAGCAACGCGACGATGTTCTGCTTCAACTGGCTATCCATCACGGTCTCCCCAGCCGCCCATCGACTGATTCGGGAAATCGTGCCACCGCATGCCACCCGGTAACTTGATTGGCGTCAGCGTGGCCACGCGACCGGCTGCGCTCGTGGCGAACTGGTGCCTGCCCGAGCCTGCCGAAGGCGCAGCGCAGCACGACGCCGGCCGCGCCGTTCGCCGCAACCGCCAGAAAGCCCTTCATGCCGTGTCGGGGGCTTGCCCACGCCGTCCGCGCAGGATGATCGGCACAGCGACGATCCCGCTGAACAGCAGGAACCAGTCCTGAGGAACGTGCAACAGAAGTGCAGCACTACCTCCGATGAGCGACCAGACAAACGGGATGACGAGCAACCACCACCAGACTGCGGAACTCGCCAGCAGCAAAAGTCCGAAGGTGAAGATGGTGACTGGGCATGGCGTGATGCCGAACAGCGGCATGCCGGGGTACTCACTCCCGGTGGCGAGGCCAACCAGTGGGTAGATCACCACAGCGTAGGCCGCGAACACCCAGCCCATCCAGGATGACAGGCTTTTCGTCGGCGCGAACCTGAGCCGATCCCGGACGACGGTCACGAACAACAGCAACAGGCCCTGTGCGACGAAGAGCGCACCGAACAGCCAGGCTGCCTTGTTGATGTCGGCGAAGAACATCCAGTGGTAGCCGATGCCCGTCCACAGCCACATCGCCGCCAACCCGCCGCCGATCAAGCGTCCGGACGCCGGCGCGGGCCTCACCAGCGCCGCGATCATCGCGGCGGCCAGCAGGTACGTCAGCATCTGCGCCGGCCAGACCGCCGCGTTGTAGCGGGCGAAGACATCCAGGAACTGATCGTGGGTGAACGGCAGCATGACCCGGGCTCCGGCAGGCGCTCATCGCCCTGTAGCGAAGCGATGCCGCGCCCGCTCCCTGGCTCGCGCGGCTTCCACCTCTCGGCTCTTGGGTTCGGCGGAGGTGACCAGCGATTGAATCAGTTGCCTGGCTGACTCGGCGACCTGCTCAACGGCGCGTTCGAACGCGGCCTCGTTGGCCTTGGACGGGACATTGAAGCCGCTGAGCTTGCGGACGAACTGCAGAGAGGCGTCCCGGATCTCGACCTCCGTCGCCGGGGGCTCGAAGTTGAACAACGTCTTGATGTTGCGACACACGGCCTGGGCTCCCGCGTTGGGACTGGAGCATGGTACGGCTTCGGCCTGGGGGCGAGCGAAATTTGGCGGGAATAAAGCAGAGCCCGGCAGGCGCCCTTGCGCGTGAAGTTCAAGTTGAGCGGGTGACGACGGCAGGACGCCTGACCCGGGCCAGCGAGAGTGAGCCGCGTATCGCTGGACAGCCTGGAGGCATGGCGTCGGCGACCAGCTTGAGCGAGGGGTCAGGCGATGCCGCGCGCGCCGTCTGTGGGCCTGCAGCGGCCATACCGTGAGCTACACGAATGCCGGGTCGAAGACGACTTCCCAGATGTGGCCGTCCGGGTCCTGGAAGTATCCAGCGTAGCCGCCCCAGAACGTTACCTGAGCGAGCTTGACGATCTTTGCGCCCGCCTTGGCCGCCTGGTTCATGACCTCGTCAACTTCTGCAGCTGAAGCGACGTTGTGGCCCTGAGTGAACGCGATCTCGCCTCGTGGTCCATCGGGCAAACCTGTGTCAGCAGCGAGACTTGTCCGTGGCCAGAGTGCGGGGCGAAGGCCGTGATCCAGCTCGAAGAAGCCGACCGCACCATGCTCGAACTCGCGTCCAACGATCCCCTCTGTCTTGAAGCCCAGGCCGTCTCGGTAGAACGCGGCAGCCTTCTCGAGATCAGACACCGAGAGGGCCAGGACCGAGATGCGCGGCTTCATGATGGGCGCAGATCATCCGCTCCGCTATGAGCTTGCCGGGCGCTCGATGGGTCGAAGCGAATCCGGCAATTTGCAGGCCCGGGCGCTCATCGTCCCAGGCCATCGAGCTGACCGTCCAGCCTCGCGGCGTATGAATGAACTGCGTGGAGATCATTCCTCTTGCGCTGAACCGTGACCCCTTCAGCGTTTCGGACTTGGTGTAGGCGCTGAAGCGGTGGGCTACGTTCCCAAACATCTCTGTGGTCCCGGACAACTCGGACTCGTGAAAGTCCGTCAGTTCGCCGACGCGCACGTTCTCATTGCGTGGTGCGATGAACTGAGAGCATCGCAGGCCCATGGCGGTGCCCGGCATTCGGGCCAGAAACAGGTTTGCTTACCAGCAATTCAACGACTTGGAAGTTTTGTTGCTCATGAGGTGCCGTAAGGCCCTCGCCCTCCGGGCGCGTCGCGGACAGTGCAGCAACTGGCACCGCTGCGAGATGCCAGCGGCGCTAGCCGCCATGCGGCGCGCGCCGGATATCGCCAATCGTCAGCCGGCGTTTGACCACGTCCCGCCGGAATGCAGCTTCAGCAGTACCCGGCGACCGAGGTGCCGGTCAGGCGAGCGGCCGCAAGTTTGATGCTGCATCACCGCGGCGCGCTCGGCCGAGTCTGCAGCGGCGGGGCGACCCATCAGTTACTTCGGGCTGCTGCGCACCTTCTGCACCACGAATAACAGCACCACCGCGCCCACCACCGAGGCGATCCAGCCGGCACCCTCGCCCGCCTGGTACCAGCCCATCATCTGTCCGGCCGCGCCGGCGGCGATCGAGCCGGCGACGCCGAGCAGACAGGTGAGGATCCAGCCCATCTTCTGTTCGCCGGGCAGCAGAAAGCGTGCGATGGCGCCTACGATCAGGCCGATGAAGAGGGTTCCGATCAGACCCATGCTCACTCCTTTCGTGTTGATCAACCACGCGTGCCTGCGTACTGATGTGCGGCCAACGCGGGCGAATGGTAGCGGCTGCGCGTGCTGCCGCATCGATCGGCGGCCGCAAGGTGTCGCAGCAGCGAGGCTGCGCTGAAGCCCGAGCGGGGGGCTTAGGCTGCACCGCTGAGTTCGGAAAAAGCTTATGCATCCTCTGTCCCTGCGCGTCATGGCGGGCGGCCTTGCGTTCGCTGCCACCGGCTCCGCCGCCGAGCGGATCGGCGAGGTCGACACCGATCCCAGAAGCTGACCGCTGCGAGCGACTCCCTGTGGACGAGTCAGGCCGAAGGGAGGCCTAGACTCGTTGCCGGGAACCCGCCTTCACATGTGCGCCGAGCCAAGATTGCCGAGCGCACCAGGTAGGACCGCTTGTGGCCGGGGACCGTCGCGTAGTCGTCAATTCAGGCAGCGGTCATTCGAGCAGACTCGGGGACGAACATTCCTGTTGCCCTCTGGCTCACGGTTCCGGCGCAAGATCCGACATCCGAGCACACGGCAGTCGCTGCCATCGGGTGCGGTGTCCCCATCCACCTGGTGACCGGGTGCACCGTTCGACCTGCCTCAGCCGAACGCCCGTTCGTTGGCCAGCGACGGAATCCTGCGCCGCGTGTCGGCGACGCGCCGCAGGTCGATCTCGGCGCAGACGACGCCGGGATCTTCGCCCGCGTCGGCCA